>DASQFU010000205.1:0-1650 GCA_035632955.1 Candidatus Limnocylindria bacterium | reverse complement strand
CCGCAAGCGGCAGGAGGCTCAGCGCGCTGCGGCGGAGGCGCGCGCCGGGGCCGCCGCGAATGAGGTCGTTCCCTGGCTGCGACAGCTCGGCTTCGGTGCCGATCAAGCGCGCTGTGCTGCCAAGCTGTGCGAGACCATTCCTGACGCTTCGCTCGAGGAGCGAGTGCGCGTCGCTCTATCCTTCTTCCATCCGAGACTCGGCCAAGGCCGCGCCGCGAACAGCCTGGGGACTGCGTCCTGACGCGCCGGCACAGATCACGTCAGGGACGAGTGTTCCGTCACGAAAGTCACGTTAACGGCGAAGGCCTTGCGGATGATGGCCGCCATGATATTGCGACTTTAGTCACAGAACACACGCGCCTAGTAAATGCGGAACGAGAAACGGAAGATCGCGTACACCTCGCTCACCGTGCCCCCCACCCGGTAGGGATGGAAACGACACAGCCACACCGCGTCGCTCGCCGCGCGCTCGAACTGCGTCTGGCCGCTGCTGGTGAGGAGCTGCACGTCCACCACGCGCCCGGCAGTGTCGATCAGCGCCTGGACCGAGACGCGGCCTTCGAGACCCTCTTCGAGCGCCGCGGGCGGATAGACGGGCCGGACCAGATGCGCGATCACCAGGTCCTCGGATTGCACGACCGGCACGTTGGGGAGCCGGAACGTCGGGCGCGCCTCGAGGCCGGCATCGGGAGAGCCCGCGCCCTTGAGCCGCGGCCGCGTTGCGGGACGGCCGCGCGACTCGCTGGCGCGCGCATCCGCGCTGCCGCGGGCCGCGCGCGGCGCGACGTGACCGACGTCGCTCAAGTCCGAATGAGTTCCGCGGACCTGCTGGAGGGTGATGCGCCGGACATATTGGTCCGGACCCTCGAAGCCGAACCGCGCCGTGCGATCGAGGGCGTCGCGAACCGGATGCGCGCGCCCCGCCCACAGCATGCCGAGAAACGCCGCTCCGACGGCGAGCGTCACGAGCGAGGTTCGGCGCGCGAAGCGGGCGCGCTCCGCGAAGTAAGCGGCGATGCCGTGGACCAAGGGACCCCTTCCGGGGCATGACGCGGCTGGGGGAACTACGGGCCGTGTCGCTCGGTGAGGATCACGCCCCGGTCCGAGTCTAGCAGAACGCGGCGCGACCCCGGACGTGCGAGCCGCGCTTCCAGCGGTCCCGGTTCGCTGCGCGCGAATCGAATGCGCCCGAGCGCGTCGCTCTCGAGGACGAGCGTGCCACCCAACGTGACGGGCGTCCCCGGCGCCGGCCGTGCGTTCGCATCACGCACGTCCAGAGAGTCGATCGGCCACTCGGGCGGATCATCGAACTCGCGCGCGAGCGCAATGAACAACCCATAGGCTTCGGCCCGCAGTGCTCCCGGTGCGTGCATGCGCTGTTCGTGCGCGGCGCTGTCGACCCGGGCGAGGCTCACGTAGAGCGCCGGGCAGGACGTCTGCTGCAACGGGTACTGAGCCTCAGCCGCGAGCGGGGGGGGCGGCAGCCCGAGCTGCTGGAGCGTCGTGGCCGTGCGCTGCGCCCAGCGCTTGCCCGCTGGGCTCGCGAAGTAATAGCCGATGCGCGGCGCTTCGGGACGATGGCCGACGCGCAGGTAACGCTCGGCGGCGAAGGCTTCGCTCGCTCGCACCCTCTCGACGTCCGGGACCACG
>DASQFU010000204.1:0-7459 GCA_035632955.1 Candidatus Limnocylindria bacterium | reverse complement strand
AGCAGTCTGGGATTTCTCGAGCTGGGTGATCTCACGTGCAAAGTGCAAGCGCGATGGGTGACCTCCAAGCCCGTCGATGCACTCCAGGTTTTGGACGAGAGCATGAACCCGGTCCATACGTTCGTGAACATCTCAAGCTCGGGAGCTTTGGAGTGGAACGGCCGCACGGCGGATGGCTCTCTACTCCCCCCCGGTATGTATCGCTTGGTCGCAACGTCGGGGCGAGAGTCGTTGTCGCTGGAGTTTTGTCGTTGGCTCCCCGGCGCCAATTACTGTCGCTGAAGAAAGGACGCCCACCGGGTGCGGTCATGCCTCCCTCCGACACTCCTCTTGAGACCGTGTTCCTGCTCTCGCCCGCGCATTGCGGCGCGAAGCGGTCACAGCTGCTGTTCAACGAGCGAGCAGGGTTCCCGCTCGCGGTTCGCCTGCGGCATCAAGGGGCGCCGCTCGGCACCGTGTTCAGCTTTCTCAGCGGGCTGTATTTTCGCGGCAAGCTCGCCTACGCGCGGCATTTCGCGCGGCACGACGCCGCGCACGGTGGCGTGCTCGTCATCACGCCGGGATGGGGGCTGATCCCCCCCGAACAGAATGTGACGCTCGACGACTTGCGCGCGATCGCGGCGGTCGGCGTCGCGCCCAACGAAGCGCGTTTCCGTGAGCCACTCGAGCGCGACGCGAACGTCCTGGCTCGCGAGCTGGACTCCGGCGGACGCGTGATTCTGCTTGGCAGCATCGCGACCGGCAAGTACGTCGATATCCTCGAGCGCAGCCTCGGCGAGCGCCTCCTCTTCCCTGCCGACTTCGTCGGTCGTGGCGACATGAGCCGCGGCGGTCTGATGTTGCGTTGCGCACGCGAAGACCGCGAGCTGGACTACGTCCCGTTCGCGGGAGCAGTGCGGCACGGCAGCCGGCCGCCGCGTCTCGAGCCGATCCGATGACTCGAACGATCCGCGCCGTTCATCCCTGAACGACGGGCCGGTTCTGGCCCGTCCGGGAATGGTGTCGGTCAACTCGGCGGATGCTGCCCGAGAGTTGCACGCGCGTTGAGCACGCGGCCGCTGTCTTGGCACACAGAATTGTCTTGACGCGTTCGGAGATCACGTTAGCCGACGTCTTGCCACCGCTCACGGAGCCACGCTTCACCATGCGTGAGACGGGCATGGGGACGCGATCTTGCCGGTGGGCGAAGAAAACTCGTGAGACTGCGATCGGCGCGTGCTCCGGGGTTGTCCGAGTGCCGAAAAGGCTCGTGGTACAAGAGACGAGCCCCGTGTGCGGTCTGGACGGACCAGGCCAGCTCTCGCGATGCCCCCTGTGAATAGGTTGCGCCCCCAGGAACAGGTGCTTCATGCGCGCCTACACGTTGACTCATCTCAGCGATGCCGTTCTCCTTCGCGATCTGGCGGAGCTCATCGCCCAGGATCGCACCACCACCGCCGTACTGCTGGCTCACATCGCCGAGGTCGACTCTCGGCGTCTGTAGCTACCGGCGGGGTATTCTTCCATGCACGCGTATTGCCTCCACGAACTGCATCTGTCCGAGGAAGCTGCCTTCAAGCGCATCCGCGCGGCGCGCACGGCTCGGCGCTTCCCGGCCATCTTCCCGGCCGTGGCCGAGGGCCGGCTGCATCTCAGTGCGGTCGTGATGCTGAGTTCCTACCTGACCCCGGAGAACGCGGACGAGCTCATGGCCGCCTCTGCGCACCGGACCAAATCCGAGCTCGGCCAGATCCTCGCGCAACGCTTCCCCCAGCCGGAGCTACCAGCTCAAGTGCTGGCGACTGCCGATCCGCCTCCACCGACTCTTTCGATTACGCAACTGTCCCCGGGGCCAGTTGATGCACCGACCGGGGAACTGGCCCCGGGGCGAGCACGGATCGACCCGCACGCCCCGGGGCGTGTTGGGGCAGTCGTCCCACGAGTGAAGGTGGCACCGATCGCGCCTCAGCGTTTCACGCTGCAGCTCACCATCGACCAGAACACGTACGACAGGCTGCAGTACGCGCAAGCACTGCTCAGCCACCAGATCCCCGCGGGAGAGATCGCCACGGTGCTCGACCGCGCCCTGGTTGCGCTCATCGAGAAGCTCGAGCAGCGCAAGTTCACGGCGACCAGCCAGCCACGTGCCGGCAAGCGGCGCGCGACCAGGGGCAGACGACATATCCCGGCGGACGTCAAGCGCACGGTGTGGCAGCGGGACGGTGGCCAGTGCACGTTCGTCAGCGACACCGGTCGCCGTTGTGTGGCGCGCACCCTGCTCGAGTTCGATCACATCGACCCGGTGGCGCGCGGGGGTCAGGCGACGGTGGAGCGGATGCGGCTGCGGTGTCGTGCCCACAACCACTACGAGGCGGAGTGCACGTTCGGAGCCGGGTTCATGGGCGAAAAGCGCGACCAGGCTCGGCGCGCGGCGGCGGAAACGCGTGCGCGAGCTGCTGCCAAGGAGCAGGCGAGGGACGTGGTGGCCGGCCTGCGCGAGCTCGGATTCCGCGCCGACGAGGCGCGGCGTGCGGCTGAGTTCTCGGGAACCCTTCACGTTGCCACGCTCGAGGAGCGTGTACGCGCTGCCCTGAAGTTCCTTAGCCGACCCGCCTCCACGCCGAGTCGAGACGAGCGTGGGGTGTCGATCTGACCAGCCACTGCGCGCGAGTGCGGAGCCGATGCCGAGAAGAGCCATTTCAGCCATACAAAGACGGAGCGCCTCGTTTTTAGCTGCCCCGCCGATCCAAAATCGCTCGCACCGTCTCCACCGTATCCGCGTGGTCGGCAGCCTTGTCGTCGCGATAGCGTTTCACCCGGGCGAAGCGCAGCGCCATGCCCGCCGGATAATGGGGGCTGTGCTGGACGTCGTTGAACGCGACTTCCACAACCTGCTCGGGACGCACGTGGACCGTGTAACCGTCGGTGGAAACCTCGAGCTCCTGGAATCGCTTCGTCTGCCACGCGAGCATCTCGTCGGTCATGCCCTTGAACGTCTTGCCGAGCATGACGAACGAGCCGGTCGCGGGATCGAGCGCGCCGAGATGGATGTTGCTGAGCCATCCTTGCCGCCGGCCGTTCCCCCATTCCACGGCCAGCACGACGAGATCGAGCGTGTGCGCGGCCTTCACCTTGAGCCAGTTGAAGCCGCGACTGCCCGCCTCGTAAGGCGCATCGAGAGCCTTCGCCATCACGCCCTCGTGTCCGCGATCCAACGCCTGCTCATAGAAGGCGGCGGCGGCGGCCAAGTCCGACGTCACGAGGCCCGTCACCGTCACATCCCCGGCAACGGCGCGCAACGCCGTGGAGCGCTCGCGCAGCGGCGCGTCGAACCGATCCTCTCCATCCAGGCGGAGCAGGTCGAAAAAGCATGGAGTCAGCGGCAACTCGCGCTGCATGCGGGCGACGTCGAGCCTGCGACCGAAACGGCGCATCGTGACCTGGAAGGGGTGCGGGGCGCCATCGGGACGCAGCGCGATCACCTCGCCGTCCAGGATCAGCTCGCGCGCCGGGAACGCGCGGACGGTCTCGACCAGCTCGGGAACAGCGGGCGTCACGTCGTTCAACCGGCGCGAGAACACGCGCACCTCCGAACCGGACCGATGGACCTGGATCCGGGCGCCATCCAGTTTGTACTCGAGCGCCGCTTCGCCCAGACGCTGGAGCGCGTCCTCCATGCTATCCGCGGGTTGCGCGAGCATAGGCTGAAGCGGACGGAACAGTTCGAGCCGGAACGCCGCGAGCCCCGGACGGCCTTCGATCAGCGCGGCCCGGGCGACCGCTTCGAGATCGCCGGTCACCATCGCCGCCCTGCGGATCTCGCTCGCGGAGATCCCGGTCGCCGCAGCGACGGCCTCCTCCATCACGCCGGCGAGCGCGCCCTGTCGCAGCTCGCCGAGGATCAGCCGGATCAGAAAGCTTGCCTCGGGCGGCGTCGTGCGGCGCAACAACTCGGCGAGCTGCCGCACGCGCTCTCCCGAAGATCCGGCCCCCGAGAGGCCCGCGAGTCGCTCGAACGCTCGATCCACATCGAGCAGCCCCAGCGTCGGCTCTTGAGCGGCGGCCTCGTCGGCGGCCGCGCGAACCGCGGCGGGGCCGAGGCCGATCCTCCCCTGCCGGAGATGCCCCGACAGGTAGGCCACGGCGACGTCGATCTCCTGGGGTTCGAGCTGGCGCAGCAGGGCGGCGAGCAGCCCGGCCTTCCGGCTCCGGGCCGGCGTCGCCTGGATCTCCCGCGAGGTCGCCTCGAGCTGTGCGAGTCGCATGGTGGTCTTGGAACCGCAGCCCCCGGGACCGGGGTTCAGGAGCTCGGACGCTCTCCGATGACGCGCTTGCGCGCCTCCGCGAGGTAGCCGGGGCGCAGCTCGAGCAGGGTCGCGAGCTTGCGAGCGAGATAGTCCTCGTGCTTCGAGAGCTGGCCGTCCGCGTACACGACCCGCCACAGCAGCTCGGCCAGCACCATGCGCTGGCCCTCGTCGTAGTGCCGGTTGATCAGCGAGGTAAACTGGTGGAGGTCGGTCGCGGAGCGCCGCTCCTGGTCGGCGAGCGCCATTGCTTCCTGAGCGGTCTCCGCGTCCAGGTCGAAATGACGCATGAGCGCCCCATTGATGAGCGACTGCTCGTCGGCGGTAAACTCGTCGTCGGAGTGCGCCAGCTCGAGCAGAAGAACACACGCGGCGTTGCGCAGCCGCGGATCGGCCGCCGTGCCGGCCGTCTCGCCGCGGCGGGATGGATCGGTCGCGGCCGTCACGGGTTGGACGCGCTTCGTGAAGAACGATTTTAGGGCATCGAGCATCGCAGTTCTCCTGGCACGGCCATCCGCCGGGTGTGAGGGCTGCAGCGTAATGATTCCGCTCGGCTTTGCCCAACCGAAACACGGACGAGCGGCCGGAATGCGATCCTAGGAGCGACCCCAACACGAGGGTCGACCGCGGACCGATCCGGCCAGCCAATCGCATGACGCCTGGAGCCATCCAAGAAACCATGTCCCTCGAACACTTCCATCCCGTCGTCGCGCGTTGGTTCACGGAACGCATCGGCGTGCCTTCGCCGCCTCAGGTCGAGGGCTGGCCGAAGATCCGTTCCGGCCGCCACACGCTCATCTCGGCTCCGACTGGAACCGGCAAGACGCTCGCCGCCTTCCTGTCGGCAATCGACGGGTTGCTGCGCCAGGGTCCGGCGCTCGCCGACGAGACGCAGGTGCTCTACGTCTCCCCGCTCAAGGCGCTCGGCAACGACGTGCAAAAGAACCTCCAGGGCCCGCTCGCCGAGCTCTCGAGCCGGGAGCCGGCCTTCCCGGAAGTTCGCGTCATGGTCCGGAGCGGTGACACGCCCGCCCACCAGCGCACGGCGATGCGCAAGCGGCCGCCCCACATCCTGGTCACGACGCCGGAGTCGCTCTACATCCTGCTCACGAGCGAGAGCGGCCGGGAAATGCTCGGCTCGGTCCGCACGCTGATCCTGGACGAGATCCACGCGGTGGCGGGCGACAAGCGCGGCGCGCATCTGGCGCTTTCGGTCGAGCGGCTGCAGCAGGCGGCGGACGCGCCGATCCAGCGCATCGGTCTGTCGGCGACGCAGAAGCCGATCTCCGACGTCGCGAACCTGCTGGTCGGCGTCGGGCGCGAGTGCGAGCTCGTGAACATCGGCCACCGCCGCGATCTCGATCTCGCGGTGGAGATCCCGGATTCGCCGCTCGCGACCGTATGCTCGCACGAGACCTGGGCCGAGCTGATCAAGAAGATGGCGGAGATGATCGGCCAGCATCGGACGACCATCGTGTTCGTCAACACGCGCAAGCTCGCGGAACGCGTCGCGGCTCGCCTGACGGAAGTGCTCGGCGACGAGCAGGTGACGAGCCACCACGGCAGCCTGGCTCGCGAGCGCCGGCTCGACGCCGAGGAGCGGCTCAAGCACGGCAAGCTGCGCGCGCTGGTGGCGACCGCCTCGCTCGAGCTCGGGATCGACATCGGCGACGTCGATCTCGTCATCCAGGCCGGAGTGACGCCCTCGATCGCCGTGCTCCTGCAGCGGGTCGGCCGCAGCGGCCACGCCCTGGCGCGGACGCCGAAGGGTCGACTGTTTCCGCTGACGCAGGACGAGCTGGTGTGCGCGGCCGCCCTGCTCGACGCGATCCGTCTCGGCGAGCTCGATCGCACGCCCCAGCCGGGTCGGCCGCTCGACATCCTCGCCCAGCAGATCGTCGCAGCGTGCATCCCGGAGACCTGGGACGAGGAACGACTGTTCGACACCTTGCGCCGCGCCTGGCCGTACCGCGACCTGACCCGGGAGGAGTTCGACTCGGTCGCCGGGCTCCACACCGACGGCCGCGCCGCCCTGCTGCACCGCGACGGCGTCAACGGGCGCTTGCGCGCCACGCGACGCGCGCGCATCACCGCGCTCACCTCCGGCGGCGCGATCCCGGACACCGGACAATACCGGGTCGTGGTCGAGCCGGAAGACGTTGCGGTCGGAACGCTCGACGAGGACTTCGCGATCGAGTCGAACGTCGGCGACATCTTCCAGCTCGGCAACGCGTCGTGGCGGATTCTCAAGGTCGAGCCCGGGGTGGTCAGGGTCGCGGACGCGCACGGCATGCCGCCCACGGTCCCGTTCTGGTTCGGCGAGGCGCCGGCGCGCACCCGCGAGCTGTCGGCCGCGATCGCACGCGTACGCACGAACGGGCGCGACCCCGAGTGGCTGGTGCGGGAGGTCGGGCTCGGCCGCGACGCGGCGGTCCAGCTCGCCGAGTACCTGAACGAGGGTGAGCGCACGCTCGGCGCGATCCCGACGCCGGAGTGCGTCGTGCTCGAGCGGTTCTTCGACGAATCCGGCGGCATGCAGCTCGTGGTGCATGCGCCGTTCGGTGGGCGCATCAACCGCGCCTGGGGACTCGCGCTGCGGAAGCGTTTCTGCCGCGGATTCGGCTTCGAGCTCCAGGCCGCCGCCAACGAAGAGGCGATCGTCATCTCGCTCGGACCCCAGCACAGCTTCGCGCTCGAGGAGGTGTTCGACTACCTGCACCCGCGCCGCGTGCGGGACGTACTGGTGCAGGCGCTGCTCGATGCGCCGATGTTCGGCACGCGCTGGCGCTGGAACGCGAGCCGCGCGCTGCTGCTGCCGCGGATGCAGAACGGGCGGCGCGTGCCGACCCCGTTCCTGCGCTTTCGCGCCGAGGATCTGCTGGTCAAGGCGTTCCCGCAGGTCCTCGCGTGTCCGGAAACGCTGCCACCCGGCGACCTGCCAGTGCCGTGGGAACATCCGATCGTGCGGCAGACGATCGAGGACTGCCTGACCGAGGCGATGGACCTCGAAGGTCTGCTCGAGGTGCTTCACGGATTGCGCGACGGCCGCATCCGTCGTGTCGCCGTCGACACGCGCGAGCCCTCGGCGTTCGCCCGCGGCATCCTGAACGCGATGCCCTACGCGTTCCTCGACGACGCGCCGCTCGAGGAGCGGCGCACCCAGGCGGTGATCTCGC
>DASQFU010000203.1:0-1790 GCA_035632955.1 Candidatus Limnocylindria bacterium | reverse complement strand
GAACTCAGGATCTATCCGCCGCAGGCGGATTTAGTCCAACACGGCTTGCAGCCGACGGCGGCGCGTGCAAGCATTTGGGGCCGCCGCGGCTGAAGCCGGGCGTTAGGCCGCAAGGCGGTACAAACCGGGTACATAGGTAACAGAATAAACCGGGAACATGGGTGACACCCACTAGGCTGGGGATCGACTGTGAGGTTGATCGATGCCCTGGCTGGAGACTGCACCCATGGAACAACGAGAGCGCTTCATTCGCGATCACCGGTTGGATCTGTACACGATGGCCGAGCTGAGCGCGCGGTACGGCATCAGTCGGAAAACCGGCTACAAGTGGCTGGACCGATTCGATCGGGGCGGGCGCGAGGGACTCGGCGATCGCAGCCGGGCGCCGCGACGGTGTCCGCACCGGATTTCCGACGAGGTAGCGAACCTGATCTGCGCGGCCCGGCGGCAGCACCCGAGCTGGGGGCCGGACAAACTCCTGGATTGGCTCGGCCCGCGCCACCCGGCGATCGATCTCCCGGCCGTCAGCACGGCGGGGGACCTGCTCGCGCGCAAGGGGCTGGTCAAGAAACGCCGCCGGCGGCGCCACTACCAGCATCCCGGCGTGGTGCCGATCAGGACCGCCCACCCCAACGATCTCTGGACCGCGGACTTCAAGGGCCACTTTCGCACCCGCGATGGCGTGTACTGTTACCCGCTCACCGTTGCCGACCAGCACACGCGATACCTGCTCGCGTGTCACGGCCTGCTCTCGACCAAGGGACTCGGCGTGCGCCCGGTCTTCGACCGGCTGTTCCGCGAGTACGGCCTGCCGGACGCGATTCGCACCGACAATGGCGTCCCGTTCGCGACGACAGGGATTCACGGCCTGTCGCAGCTCAATGTCTGGTGGCTGCGGCTCGGCATTCAGCATCAGCGCACCCGACCCGCGTCGCCGCAGGAGAACGCCGCGCACGAACGGATGCACAAGACGCTCAAGGCGGAGGCGATTCGCCCTCCCCGAGCCACGCTCGTGCCCCAGCAGCGCGCGTTCAATCGCTTCCGCGCCGAGTACAACGACGAGCGGCCGCACCAGTTCCTCGAGGGCGCCACGCCCGCGTCGCGGTATCGGACGTCGCCTCGCCCGTACACCGGCTCGCTTCCGTCAATCGAGTATCCCGGACACTTCATCGTGAAGCGCATCACGAACGCGGGGACGTTCCGCTTCAAGAAGCGCCTGCTCTTCCTCGCCAATGCGCTCAAACAGCACACCATCGGCCTCGAGGAGGTCGCCGACGGCATCTGGTCGATTCACTTCTGCAGAGTCCTCATCGCGCGCCTCGATGAACGGGACTACATCATTCGCGGCTAAACTGGGCGCGCGCCGAGGGAAACGGCGACAGGTCACGGAGCCGCCGGCCACGCAGCGAGGGCCCCTGTTCAACGCCCCTCGCCTTGGTCACGGTGACGACCGGCATGGGCCCAGGTGATCTCATTGCCACTGTTTATGGATGGGCGCTCGGCGGCATCCCCAGACGAGCGATCAGTGCTCACGCGGGCGCCGCCGAGCGCCTCCAGTACTTTCGAACCACGGACAGATCACGTCATGGCTGAACACACAGAGAAAGGAGCGGTCGACTCCGGCAGCGTCCTAGCATCGGGAACCAAAGTGTCACCCATGTTCCCGGTTAACTTTGTTACCTATGTTCCCGGTTGCACCTGAAGACTTATCCGATATTTCGATCCGACGGTTCATTACGCGGGGTTGAGGTGACGAGCGCTTGGCTTGCGCTTGGCCCGTTGCTCAAGCT
>DASQFU010000202.1:0-1842 GCA_035632955.1 Candidatus Limnocylindria bacterium | reverse complement strand
TGCCACTGCTGATTTTGTGGCGCTCGAGCTTCGCGATGTTGTGCGCGACGTCGTAGACAAGCTGGAGGCGTAGGGCCTCGGGGCCGCGTTTCAACACGGTCGCGAATGCGCGGCGGACGCCGTCCGCGATGCACTGCCGGTTTGCCCACGCGAAGTTCGCCGCCGCCCGCATCGCCGAGAGGTACGCCTGCCCTTCGGGCGAGCGCAGAGGCGCGCACGCGAGCTGGCGATCCGGGAGCGTGATCCCCCACTTCACGAGCTTGTGCGAGACGTCGCGTACGTGGTCGGTGCACACCTGATGACCGAGTCCGCGCGAGCCACAGTGGATCATGACCGTGACGGTGCCGAGCTCGAGACCGAGGGCGGCCGCCGCGATCTCGTCCAGCACCTCGGTCACCTCCTGCACCTCGAGGAAGTGGTTGCCCGACCCGAGTGTTCCGAGCTGATCGCGGCCGCGCCCGCGGGCGCCGACGCTCACGGTCTCGGGATCGGCGCCGTCCAGGACTCCACCCTCTTCGCAGTGCTCGAGGTCGCTCGCCGTGCCGAGGCCGCGGGCGACCGCCCATTTCGCACCGTCGCGCAGGACGCGATCCAGCTCGCCCTTGGCGAGGTGAATCGCACCCGACGAACCCACGCCGCACGGCACCTCGCGAAACAGCGCGTCGGCGAGCGACTCGAGATGCGGCGCCAGGTCATCACGGGTGAGGGCGCTGCGCATGAGGCGCACGCCACAACCGATGTCGTAGCCGACCGCGCCCGGCGAGATCACTCCCTCGTGCTCGTCGGTCGCGACCACGCCGCCGACCGGCAAGCCGTAGCCCCAATGCGCGTCGGGCATCGCGATCGACGCTTCGAGAATGCCCGGCAGATGCGCCGCGTTCTTGACCTGTTCCGGCGTGCGGTCGGACAGCATCTTCTCGAGCAGCGCTCGGTTCGCGAACAGGATGCCGGGAACGCGCATGCCTCCCTCCTTGGGAAGCATCCAGCGGTACTCGTCGATCTGAACGACGTTCGCCAGCGAGGTCATGCGGGCACGATGCGCCGCCGCTCCAGGCGAATCAAACCGGCGCGTGCGGAGCGGTCACGCGGTCCGGCGCGGCGCGCTTCGGAGTCCGGACCAGGTAGCGCCCCGTCCACGACTCCGCCACCGCGGCCACTCTCTCGGGCGGCCCTTCGGCCATCAGGCGGCCGCCGTCCTCTCCCCCACCCGGTCCGAGGTCCACGAGCCAGTCGGAGCAGCGAATCACATCCAGGTTGTGCTCGACGACGACCACGGTGTCGCCACGCCCGATCAGCTCGTCGAGCACGTCGAGCAGGCGCTGCACGTCGGAGAAGTGCAGGCCGACGGTTGGCTCGTCGAGCAGATAGAGCGTCGGTCCGTCGCCGCGGGCGGCCAGCTCGCGCGCGATCTTGAGCCGTTGCGCTTCGCCGCCGGACAACTGCGTCGCCGCCTGGCCGAGCTTGAGGTAGCCGAGCCCCACCTGCCGGAGAATCCGGAGCGGCCGCGTGAAGCGTGGCTCGGTCGCGAAGTGCTCGTACGCCTGATCGACGGAGAAATCGAGCGCCTCGCGGATGTTGTGTCCGCGGAAGCGCACCTCGAGCACCTCGGGCCGGAAGCGTGCGCCGTTGCACTCCTCGCACGGCACCAGCAGATCGGCAAGGAAATACATCTCGACCGTCACCCATCCGGCGCCCTGGCAATGCTCACAGCGCCCGCCCGGAGTATTGAACGAGAACGCGCCATCCTTCAGTCCCCGCGCCATCGCCGCCGACTGTCGCGCATACAGCCCGCGCAGTGGCGCAAACGCGCCGAGATAGGTCACCGGGCACGAACGCGGCGTC
>DASQFU010000201.1:0-7258 GCA_035632955.1 Candidatus Limnocylindria bacterium | reverse complement strand
GGTCGGCGCCGCCGCGATTCTGAACCGTGAGCACCGAGCTGACCGGCGTACCCGGATTCGTCGATCCGAGATCAAGCGGATCCGGGGTCGCACCGAACATCGGAACCAGGATCCGGAAGTAGTCGCTCAGATCCTCAGTGGTTCCGCCAACGTCGCGCACGCGCACCTGCGCGCTATCGGCGGGAGCGTTGGGAATCGTCCACGTGTAGGCTTCCTGGCTCGCCGGCACGCTGGCGACGATGGCGTTCCAACCCGCGCCCGGTGCGACGCGATAGTCGAGCGCCACGTTCGTCACGTTGGTGCTCGTCCACGTGAGCTCGTGCTCGGTGTTCCACTCCCAGCTCTCGCCGCCGAGAGGGAGCGTCAGGTTCACGACCGCGCTGCTGGTCGCAGTACCGGTGATCGGAATCCGCAGAGGTCCGGCGCCGCACGCGTTGCTCGTCAGCACCAGCGTGTCCGGGAAGGTGCCGGCGCTGGTCGGGCAGAAGGTGACGCCGACCGTGTCGGAGAGGCCTGGCCCAACGCTCAGCGAACCGCGGCCGACGTGATACGGGGCCCCGGCCACCGCGACCGTCGCGTTCAACGTCGTGTTACCCGCGTTCTGGATCGTGACCACTTGCGTGTAGCAGCCGCCCGCAGCCTGGCTGCTGAAGTCGACGTCGGTCGGATTCGAGGCCGCCTGGGCGCCCGAAATCGTGAAGCTGCTGTTCGACAGATCCTCGGGCGCAGCGTCCCAGGCATCGCGAACCCGGACCTCGGCGGTCGCGGTCGGCGTGCACGGGATCGTCCACGCATAGGTGCCGAGATAGCCCGGCACTTCGGCGACGAGCTGCCAGGGGTCCGCCGGCGCGGTGCGGTATTCGATGCGGGCGAGCCCGACGTTCTGGCTGTTCCACGTCACGTTGCGCTGCGAGCCGACGGGCCAGACCTCGCCGCCGTTCGGGGCAGTCAGAGTCAAGGATTGCGTGCTGGTCGTGGCATAGCTGTAGGTCACGTTCAGCTTGTAGATGCCTGCCGCCTGCAAGGCCAGGATCAGTGCACGGTCGCGAGCGAGGAAGCTGTAGTTGGTGCCGCCGAGCGATATGCTCAGGAATGAGGTCTGCGCAGGCCCTCCATCGAGTGCCAGATGCGTCGTGCCGCCGCTGTAGCGGCCGAACACGACCACGTTCGGATCGTCGGCCGCGACGTCGACGCCCCAAGCGGAGGAGGAGGTGTGGACCTGGGTCCAACCGAGACCCGCATTGGTGGTGCGCCGGACGCCGTTGGACGACCATGCGGTCGCGAAGGTCGTGTTCGGACGGAGGCGCGAGTTCGCCATGCCGGGGACTTCGGAGCCGCTGCCGGTGCCTTGGGCGATGATCTTGAACGACGCGCCATGGTCGTTCGAGCGCATGAGGTCCCACAGGCCACTGCTGGTGATGCCGTCGCCGATCAGGACGACGCCGCTGTCGCTCTCCGGGACCACGACGATGTCGCAGGGGCTGCGGAACACCCTGGATCCCCAGGTCGACCAGGTGGCGCCGAAGTCGGTGGACCGATACAGAACGTCGCTGTCGCCCCCGAAGAACAGCGTGTCCGGTTTGTCGGGATGGATGCCCATCGGGATGCCCCATTCGCCGAACGAATGGGTGAGGGTGGTGGTCCAGTTGGCGCCGGCGTTGATCGTGCGCACGACCCGATCGGAGCCGGTCACGGCCGCGACCCACATGTTGCTGTCCTTGGGCGAGACGAAGAACGCGTTGGATTGGGTTCCGCCCGGGATGGTCGCGATCTGAGTCCAGTTCTCGCCTTCGTTCAGCGACTTGAAGACGACGCCGCCCATCAGGGCGTAGAGCGCGTTCGGATTCTGAGCGCTGTAGCCAATCGTGTGGCCGCGCGCATCACCAGACGGATTCGACTGCTTGAGGGCCCACGAGCGGCCCACGGTCGCGCCGGTCGGGAAGCTCCAGTTGGTCCCGCCGTTCGTCGTGCGCGCCATGACGCGATTCGTGCGCGAGCACACCCAGCCACTGTTGCCGGTGAAGAAAGCATCCGTGATCGGGGCCTGAATGTCGTGGATCAGGAACGTCCACGTCGCACCGCCGTCGGTGCTCTTGCGGATGAAACCGCCGCCGCCGGCGAGATACACGACGTTTCCCGCCTGCAGCGTCACCGCGCGCACGTCGGCCTTGGCGTCCAGCTTGAGATTGACGAACGACCAGTTCCCACCCGAGTTCGTGCTGTTGAGTGCGGTGCCGTAGCGGCCCACCACCCAGACGTCGGAGCCGAGCGCGTCCACCGCAAGCAAATCGTTGGTGGCGCCGGTGGCAACCGGATTCCAGTTGGCGCCGCCGTCGGTCGTGTGCAGCACGGTGCCGCCATTGCCGACTGCCCAGCCGTCCAGATCGCTCGTGAACTTCACGGCGTTCAGGGCGAGCGCCGTGCCGCTCGTCTGCGGTCCCCAGTTCACGCCGCCGTCCACGGACTTCAGGATCTTGCCCGCGTCGCCGACCGCATAGGCGATCAGATCACTCGGGAGCTCGACCGCGCGCAGGTTGGTCGCGTCGCCGGCGACGTAGATCGACCAGGCGCCGCCGTTGTTCGTGCTGCGCCACACCTTGCCGCTATCGCCGACGACGATCGCCGTCAGGCCGCGGTGGACCACGCCGCGCAACGTCTTGTTGCCGAGCGTGCCGGTGGTGTAGCTCACACCGCCATCGTAGGACCGGTAGTAGACGCCGGCGTCACCGACGCCCCAGACGTCGGTGCCGTCGATCGAATAGATCGAGTGAAAGCCCGACTGGGCGCTTCCGACACCAGGGAGGAACGCCAGCAAAAACGCGGAGAGGAAACAGACGTAGCGAACCTTCATCCAGTCCTCCCTGAACGGGGACTCAGTCCCTCGTCAGTCGAGCGAGTGCCTCGATTTCAGCCAGCGCCGCCACTCGCCGGTGGAGAACGCGGCCTTGAAGTTCCAAGGGGCTGATCTCGATCGCATCGACCACGACGCCATCGCACGAAAACCGCGTACCGGCAGGGCTCAAGGGCCCCTGCAGCACGCGGCGTCCGACTTCACGACCGGATCGGACCAGCACTACTTGACATTTCCGGACGCGGAGGTCGGTTCCTCCAGCCCGGTCAGGATATGGAGAGTAAAGGACCAGTGAATCGACTGCAATCGGCCATTGCCAGGAAAGCCTCACCGACTCCCGTTCGGCCCCCGCGGCGACCCAGGCGACCCGATCGGCCGGACCCCGGGCGCGCCGATCCACGACCGCCCGCGCCCCGACCGTTCCGGCTCCGACGCTCGAGGCCTCGACCCGGGCCGAGGGGGCGGCGTTGAAGCGCGCGCCGGTGTGGTAGTTGTGCGGGACCGCCAGCGCGGAATGCCCCAGATGGCACCCGACGCACTTCGTGCCGGTCGCGAACCGGCCCGAATTGAGACCCGAGACGTGGGCCGGGCCGTGGGACGAACGCAGGACATGGCCCTGGGAGTCAACGAGCTGCTCGAACATCGGCGTGTCGGCCGGCAGCTCGTGCTCGTGCACCGCCCCGACGTCCGTGACCTTGGACTCCCGGAGCAGGACCACCGTGTCGCCCCCCGTGGCCTCGGGACGGGAGAGCGTTGCGTAGAAACGGATCCGGACGTTTCGCTGGAAAGGAGGGGCGTCCGGGAAAGGGGAGTCCACCGGCCCGCTCTGGTACACATTCAGGCAGTCGAAGCGGAACTGATTGATCTCGTCCTTGAGCTCGATGGCCTTCGTCAGCGGCAGGTGCCTGGGAAAGTCTGGCAGGTCCACCTCGATGACCGGGGGCCTTCGCGTCGGCTCCAGCACCGCGGCATCGAGCTCGAGCGTGCCCGGGAGGTCCAGTGCCCGGGCCAGCCCCGACCCGTCCGTCCGCGCCACGTAGAGGCCGTAGTCGCCACGGCCATCGGGATCATAGGAGAACAGCACGCGCCCATCGGGAAGCGCGGCCGGAGCGCAAGCCGAGCCGCCGTTCTCTCCGCCGGCGACGAGCTTCGCCTCGGCGAACCCGCCGCGGAACGACCAGAGCGTGAGCCGGCCAGGGGCAGGCGAGAGTGCGGCACGCTCGGCCGCGACGCCCACCAGAGTGCCGTCATTCAGAAGCACGGGCTCGTAGGCGGCGGTCTGCGCCCGCACCCGTGGATTACCGCCCGCCAGTTTTCCCCCGTCGCCGCTGGGCGTGATCGTGATCGCGTGCCAGAGATTCAGGGTGTCCATCGGCACCGCGCGCGCGGGCAGGGTCGTGAGGCCGGAAGAATCGACCTCGGTCGCGAAGTAGCGGTTGAACCACCAGCGCGCATAGACGATGCGTCCGGTGAGAGGGTCCACCGAGGGCTCGTCGGCTCCGTTCCGCTCCGAGCTGATCCGCGTCGGCGTGCCGCCGGGTGCTGCGGCGAACAGGTTCGTGGCCGGCGCACCGCCAATCATCGCCACCTGGCCGAAGCGCGTGCTCGCGAACGCGACGCGTCCGTCGGGGAGCCAGCAGGGGTCGAGGTCGTCCGCGGCCGGCTGATTCGGCGCGCCGGCCGAGGCGCTCGATTCGTCTGCCGACAGCGGTCGCAGTTCGCTTCCGTTCTCGTCGACGATCCAGATCCGCCACGGTTGGCCTGGGCCGCGCGTCGCGGCGAACACGATTCTCTTGCCATCCCATGAGACGCTGGGATCGCTGGCGTCGAAGAACGTGCCCGGACGCAGCAGCTCGCGTATCCGCCCGTTGCGCTCGCGGACAAGGAGTTGGCCACCCGGCGCCGCCGCTCGATGGTGGGGCCCGATGCCGGGAACGGCCCCCGGCTCGTGCAGCGGCTGGCGCGAGACGAACACCAATCTCGGCAGCGGTCCCGCGCGCGAGGGCAGGGAGGAGAAGCCGGCGCTTCCGATCCACGCCAGCAGCGGCAGAACCAGGATCAGACGGTGAAGATGACGAGACGGCAGACCTGTTCTCCTCAGCCGGCCGCCAGTACCCGCGAGCGTTGGAACGCCTGGATCTGGGCGGCGTGCTCGCGCTTGTGTCCGTAGTTCGCGTACACGATGAAATCGTCGAGAGAATATTCGGCGCCGTACCAGGGGAGCGTGCCCTTGGCGCTCATTTGCTCGGGAGTGAGGCGGGCGAGCAGCTCCACGACCTCCTCGTTAGCCGTTCGATACTCGGCGAGGACTTGTTCGGGCGTCAACTCGGCGCGGGCCCGGACTTCGGCGGCGTTGAATCCCTTCGCATCTTGTCGCATGCGGTCCAGGGTGCGCGTGTCGCCCGCACCGAGCACCGCTCGTATGACGTCGGCGAGCAGGCGCTCGTAGGAGGTAAGGTGCGCGATGAGTTCGCGCGGCGACCATCGGGTCGTGACGCCCACCACCGTCCACGATTCCGGCGCCAGCCCTTCCAGCGCTCGCAGCAGGTGCTGGTGACCGTAGTGAACGACCGCGCTCGCATCCACCCTTAGTACCGCACGACGAGCCTGTGCACCTGGCTCGAGCCCTGCGCCTCGAGGCGCGCGAAATACGCGCCCGTCGGAAGACGCCCGGCGCGCTCGTCGAGTCCGTCCCAGTGAACCTCGTGCGGCCCTTCGGGAAGCTGCTCATCGACGAGCACGCGCACGCGCGCACCGCGAAGATCGTGGATCGCGAGTCGAGCGCGAGTGGGGACCGAAAGCGTGAACGAGAGCCGGAACGGGCCGGGTGAGGGGCTCGGGTAGGGACGTGCGAACTCGACGCCGCGGTTTGGTCCGCCGAGGACGACGAATCGTGTCGGGCTGCTCAGATCGGCGTCGGCGGAGAGGAGGCGGATTGGTCCGGTCTTGGCGCCCTCGGGTACCCACGCGCGCACCAGAGTTCCGGTGACGACGCGGAATCGCGCGTCGATGCCGCCGAACTGCACCGCGTTCGTCCCGCCCAGGTTCTCGCCGGTGATCTTCACCTCCGTGCCGGGCTCGCCGCGAGTCGGCCAGAAGCCACGCAGCGCCGGCGTCTGCGCCAGCGCCGGCTGCGTGGCGGCGACGAGGCTGAGTGCGATCAATGTTGCGACGAATGGCCGGGGCAAGTTTCGCATCACGCTTTCAGTCTTGGCCCCTCGCGGCCGGCTGTAAAGGCGAATTCCGGTCTGGGTTGGCCGCGGCGCGCGAGTGCTTGCCGGTAGACGTCTTCGGTTCGCTCAGTCGTGCGCGCGATCGTGAACTCTCGGCGCACCAGCGAGCGGCCCGCTTCCGCCAAACGGGCACGAAGCGCGTGGTCCTCCAACAGTCGATCCAGCGCCTGAGCCCAGGCGTGCGGCAAGCGCGGAGGGACCAGCAACCCGGTGCGCTCGTGCTCGATCAAATCGGGGTTGCCGCCCGCGTTGGAAGCGACGACCGGCAGTCCCAGCGCCATCGCTTCGAGCAAAGCCTGCGACAGCCCTTCGATCCTGGAGGGCAACGCGGCGATATGCGCGATCCGATAGAAGCGAATCGGATCGGAGGTGAACGGAACGAACACGACCCGATGCCGCTTGGGCACCGCCTCGGCGAGCGTCTGCAGGCGCTCGTCGGGCTCGAGCCCTACCAGCACGAGGCAGGCGGGATGCTTCGCGGATCGCATCGCTTCCAGCAGGACGTCGTGATCTTTCCGGCGCGACAGCACGGCGATGACCGGACGGTCGCCTGCGTCCAGCGCCTTTCGCGTCTCGTGCAGCATCGACTCCGAAGGCTCCGGGAGCCGTTCGAGACGAATCCCGTTCGGCACGACGACCATGCGCTCGGCGGGCTGCAGGCGCTGGCGCAACGCGCGCGCGACCGCGTGGCTGACGGCGATCGTTGCGTCCGCCGTGTGGCCAACCGCCCACAACTCGAGCGGCGAGGTGAGCGGCATCGTGCGGCGCGTGACCACGAACGCCTGCGGCAGCCGGTTTCGCCAGCGCAGCCAGGTCAACGTGCGGCGGTCGCGGGTGGCGTGGCTGTTGACGACCTGCACGCCTTCGCGAGTGATCACGTTCGCGAGCGTTTCGGCCAGCGTGTGCGTGCGGTCGAAGACCAGCGGCACAATCTCGACACCGGTCCCCGGCGCCAAGCGCGCGAGCAACGATTCTGCGCGGCAACCGAGGATCACGCGATTGCCGCGGCGCGCCAGCTCGCGGCTGAGGTCGAGAATCGACTGAGTCGAGCCCGCGCCGTCGCCTTGATGCGTGAGCTGGAGGATCGTCAGTCGTCCGTACGGCATGCGCTGAAAGGTACCAGCAGTTTACTCGGACCGGCAGGCGGCCTCTGGCTTACCAGCCGACTCGGCCG
>DASQFU010000200.1:0-9002 GCA_035632955.1 Candidatus Limnocylindria bacterium | reverse complement strand
GGTGTGGAAATTCCTGGGAGATATCTTCCGAGCTTTCCTCGGCTCGCGCGCGCCATTCATCGGCTTGCTGTTCGCCGCCCTGCCGGCCGGCGCCTACGCCTTGGGTCTCGCCCTCCAGTCGAACCTCGCGGTGGAGCTTGGTCTCGACGACACGAAGGTCGGGGTCCTCAACTTGTGGTCGTCCGTGATCTCGGCGCTCGGGTGCGTGGCGGGCGGCTGGTTGTCGGATCGCTTTGGCCGCCGCAGGATGCTGGCGCTGTTCCTCGCCGGTACCGCGGTGCCAACGTTCTACCTCGCTCACGTGATGCAGCGCGTGGGCTGGATCATGTCGGTCGATCCACAGATGGCGAATCGGCCCATGCCGAGCGAGGCACTGGTCGCCACGTTCTGGTGGGCGGTGATGATCTACTCCGTCTTCCAGGGGCTCATGTACGGCAACCGCACCGCGTTGTTCATGGACGTCACCACACCGCGCGTGGCCGCCACCCAGTTCACCGCCTACATGGCGCTGCTCAATCTCGTGATCGCCTACTCGGCCAGCTGGCAGGGCTTGGCGGTCGAGCGTTGGGGTTATCCCACGACGCTCGCCCTGGATGGCGCCGCCGGGCTCCTCGGCATCGCACTCTTGCCGCTGATGGGAGCGGCGCGGTCACGCGCTCGGGGCAGGCCCGGGGAAGCGATTCCCGAGGCGATTAGCCCCTAGCCGGCGACAAGCCGGCGTCAAGATCGGCGGGACGGCCACGGCTCCCCGTCACGCCGCGCGGGGCGCTCAGTAAGAGAGGTGTTCGTGCCCCGACACATCCGCGGGCTCACGGCGTGAACTCTGTCCCACTTGGAGTGATGACGATGCGACGAAGCGGGTCGGCACTATTACTCGGGTTTTGTCTGCTGTCTGCGCTGGGGACCGCCTGCTCGGCAGGGCCCGAGCGCTCGACGGCGACGAGCGTTTCCACAGCGAAAGTCGCGGCGCCGGCGCGGGCGGCCGGCGGGCCCAGCACCCTGGCGCGCGCGACCTTCGCCGGCGGTTGCTTCTGGTGCGTGGAAACCGCGTTCGAAGGGCTGCCGGGAGTCCGCAGCGTGACCTCGGGGTACATCGGCGGCCAGAAGCTGAACCCGACCTACGACGAAGTCTCCGCGGGCGGCACCGGGCACGCCGAAGCGGTTCAGGTTCGCTACGACCCGAGCGCGATCACCTACGCCGAACTTCTGGACCTGTTCTGGCACAACATCGACCCGACCCAGGCCGACGCCCAATTCTGCGACCACGGATCTCAGTATCGGTCGGGCATCTTCTACCACGACTCGACGCAGAAGCGGCTGGCAGAGCAATCGAAGCGCCGGCTCGAGACCGCGCCCCGGCGCTTCACCGGAGCCTTCGTCACCGAGATCGTCGCGGCGACCACGTTCTATCCGGCCGAAGACTATCACCAAGACTTCTACAAGAAGAACCCGGTGCGCTATCACTCCTATCGTTTGGGATGCGGCCGCGACCGGCGCCTCGAACAGCTCTGGGGCAAGCCCGGCCGTCACGGCAAAGCTTGAGCCTGCTTCGACGTCGACAACGGCGACGTCCGTAGCGGCAGTGTCGCGGCGCGAGGCCAGCCGTTACACTGCATCGATGCCGGGCCCCCGAACAACGCCGCTGCATGCGCTGCCCGAGAGTCCCCTGAGCCGCGATCCGCACGCGCTCTACGAAGCCTCGGTTCTCAACGTCTCCGTCGACCTCGCGCGCTTCGCGCGCATCTACCGGTCCGCGCACGGACGAGGGTTCAAGACGTTGCGCGAGGACTTCTGCGGCACCGCCGCGCTCACGTGCGCTTGGGCGCGGCGCAGGCCTGACCATCGGGCGTTGGGGGTGGACCTCGATCCGGAGGTGCTGGACTGGGGTCGGCGCCATCACGTGACGCGCTTGGGCGCCGCCGCCGAGCGCGTGACGCTGCGCCAGGGCGATGTGCGCGCGGTGCGCGGGCCGCACGTCGACGTCGTGGCGGCGCTCAACTTCTCCTATTGGGTGTTCCACGAGCGCGATGCCCTGCGTGATTACTTCCGCAACGTGCATCGGTCGTTGACCCCCGGCGGCATGCTGTTCCTCGACGCGTTCGGAGGCCATGCGGCCATGGGAACGCTGGAAGAGCGGCGTCGTATCTCCGCCACCAACGCCCTAGACGGCCTGCGCATGCCCAGCTTCACCTACGTCTGGCAACAGGCGCGCTTCAACCCGGTCGATCACGGCCTGCGCTGCTACATCCACTTCCGTCTCGGCGACGGCACGTGGCTCAAGCGCGCGTTTCGCTACGACTGGCGGCTGTGGACGTTGCCGGAGATCCAGGAGTTGATGCGGGAGGCCGGGTTCTCTTCGTCCGCCCTCTACGTCGAAGGCTGGGACGAGCGCGCGCACGAATCCAACGGACGCTATCTGCCGCGCCGCCGTTTCGAGAACCAGGAGGGGTGGCTGGCCTACGTGGTCGGGAGGCGATGATGCCCCAGCGCCGTCACTTCTTCAGCAGCGCCCGCAACACGTGGCCCGCGATCGCCGGGTTTCTCCGTAGCCGCCGGATCGAATAGGGGTACCACTCCGGCCCGAACGGCACGGCGACCCGCAGTCGGTGGCCGGCGTCGCGGATGATGCGGCGTAACGGCGCCTCGACGCCGAGCAGCATCTGGAACTCGTAGCGCGTCGGGTCGAGCTTCAATCGCTCGATCACCTGGAACGCCTCCCACACCAGCAGCTCGTCGTGGGTGGCGATCGCCACGTAGCCGCCGGACCCCAGCAACTCCTCGAGAATGCGCTTGAAGTTGCGCTGCACGATCGTGCGGTCGACGTACGCGATCGCGCGCGGCTCGACGTAGATCCCCTTACACAGGCGGAGGTTGGCCCGCGTCCTGGCGAGCGACCGAGCGTCGGCGAGCGTGCGCCGCAGGTAGGCCTGAATCACGGTGCCGACGTTGTCGAACTCTTCGCTCAATCGCTGGTAGAGCGCCAGCGTGTCGTCGGTGCAGCTCGAGTCCTCCATATCGATGCGCACGAAGTTGCCGAGCTCCTGCGCGCGCCGCAGCAGGCGCCGCATGTTCTCGTAGCAGAACGCCGCATCGAGCTTGAGGCCGAAGTGCGTGAGCTTGACGTGAATCGTGGCGTCGAGTCGTTCGCGGGCGATCGCGGCCAGCACCTGCTCGTACTCCGAGACCGCCGCTTCCGCCTCTTCGCGGCGGGCGACGAACTCGCCGAGGATGCTGACCGCGCCCATGCAGCCTTCGCCGTTCATCTGGCGAACCACACGAACGCAATCGTCGAGACGCTCGCCGGCGATGTAGGGGGTCGCCGCCCACCGCACCACCGGCTTGGGCACCAGGGGCAGCGAGGCGGCGACGAGACGGTCGAAGAGGCTCATCCCGACGCGGGGTTCGTTACATCCGCGTGTAGGTGATTTCCATCATCAGCTGCTCTTTGCCGTTGTACGGCGCGTACATCGAGAACACGTGGGTCTTGTCGTCCACGACCTTCGTCACCATGCGGTGCTCGATCGGCTTGCCGTCCGGACCGGGCATCATCGACTTCATCGTCAGCTCCTTGCCGGCCGCATCCATGGAGCCGGTGCCGGTGGAGATATACGTGCCCATGTTGTCGATCCACATCGTCGTGTACGTCTTCTTCACGTTGTCGTAGCCGGTCAGACCGTATCCTTCGAACGCCTGGCCCATCATCGTGCCGTGGAACTTCTGCTCGAGGAAACGACCACCGAGGATCATGCGGCTCTCGGCCGTGCCCTCGTTGACGGTCGGTTCGCCGGGCACGAACCACGATTTGTTCACGGCCTTCCAAGTACCCGCCATCTTCTCCAGGCCAGCGTGCTCGGGGCCGGGCTTGCCGAGCTTCATCATCTCTTCCATCGCCGCGTCGTGCGCCGCGTCGGTCTTCATCGTCGCGGTCTGCGGCTTGTTCGCGGCCGGCTTCGCCGCGGCAGCCGCGAGCACCAGCGCCGGGACCACGAGCCCGATCGCGAGCACGATGCCGATCATCCGACGAACCCCAAGCTTCGATCTCCCCTTCATGCTGCCCTCCTTTTCGTGCGGCCGGCCCTCGTGGGCCGGCAATGTGAAACCGTGCTCCGATCCAACGGCGGCGGGGAAGCTACCACAAGGGACGGCTGCTCGGCCGTGATAGCATTTGCGCTCCCGCGCCACCCGGAGGACCGATGGACCTCGATCTCAAGCGCTTCGAGCGGCCCGACGAGACGCGCGTGTTCGAGAAGGGCCGATTCGAGCTGGTTACGATTGGCGGCCTCACTTTGGGACGCGCGACGTACGATCCCGGCTGGAAGTGGTCGGTCCACGTCCGGCCGCTGGCCGGCACCGAGCTCTGTGAGGTTTCTCACGTCGGCATGGTCGTCTCGGGACGATGCGCGATCGCGATGAAGGACGGTCGGACGATCGAAATCGCCCCCGGCGATCTGTTCTCGGTCGGCCCCGGTCACGATAGCTGGGTGGTCGGGTCCGAGCCGTACGTGTCGCTGCATTTCCTCGGCGCGGGTGACTACGCCAAGGGGTGAGCGCCGCGCACGCGTGGCGGCCGTGATCTGCGCACTCGCGTTGGTCGCGTGGTCCTCGCTGGCGCGAGCCCATCCGGTTTCCGACTGGGAGCTGCTGCACTTGCCGCGTCTGCCGCGCGAGATCGCCGGTGCGCTCGCCGAACGCGGCCTTCCGGACTCGGCGGGACTCGTCGGCGCGAACCGGGACGGCTGGGACCACGTCGCGCATCAGCGCCACGCGCTGCTCGCCCTGCGGCTGGCGGCGGCGCGCGGCGACGAGGTGCTCGCGGAGCGCGCGTGGCCGGCCATCGATGCGGCGTTCGCGCGGCAGACCCGGGAGGGTGGCTTCGCGACCCGCTCCGGCGTCTCGCGCGCCGAGAATCTGGGGGCCACGTCGCTGTGGCTCGGCGAGCTGGCTCAGACGTTGTTGGTCCTCGAAAGCGGACCCCTACGGGGTTGGTTCCGCACCCGCACCCAAGCCTTGCGGCCGCGGGTCCTGCTGCTTCGCCGTTGGCTGATGTCGGGTGCGCGCGAGCTCGAGCGCGTGAACCGGCGGACGGCGAGCGGTGCCTTGCGCGACGCGCTGGCGTTCACGCTCGCGGGAGAGTTGGATCACGACGCGCGCGTTTTGGAGGAAGGGCGCCGGTTCCTGCGCCGGGCGCTCACGCTCGCGCGCAAGGACGGCCGGCTGCTCGAGCCCGCGCCAGCGCTCGAAGCCCACGGCGCTTCGCTCCTGCGCCTTCAAGTGCTCGACATCTACTATCCGAGCTTTGCGAACGGCGTCGCGATCGGACGGGGGGCGCAATGGCTGATCACGGCGCTCGCCCGCCGGCCGGTCGTGGCCCCTCCGAGCGCGACCGACTCGCTCGGCGCGCGGGCCGGAGTCTCCGAGCTGATCCTCGCGCTGCTCTACCGGGCCGAGCTGGCGGAAGATCCGAAGGCCGCAGCGGCCGCACGGCAGGCGTTCGAGCGCTGGCGAGCCGATGAGCGCCCGCTCTCCGGACGCGGCCGTCCCTAGTTCAGGTGCTATCCGCGTCGCGCAGGCGCAACGCCACGCGCCGAGATGGAGCCGGTTAGAGCACTGCGTGGATCGCGCGCTCGGCGGCGCGCGCGGGATGCACGATCTCGAAGAACAGCTGGCGGCGTCCCGCCGGTCCTCCCGGCAGGCCGGCGGCGAGCAGCCGCGGCTCGAGCCGTTCGAGCGCCGCAATGGCGATGCGCGGATCGGGCTTCGCGAGCACCTGGAGCGCCGCCGACCCCGTGCCTTCCGGGTCCGGTAGCGTCGCCAGCTCGCGCTCCAGCCAGTGCTCGAGCGGCACCCATCGAGATTCGAGACCGAACGCGATCCGGATCAACGCCCGCGCCGCGCGTGAAAGCAGCAGGCGCACGGCGCCTTCGGCGCGGCGCTTGACGGTCTTCTCGGCGCGCCGGCTCGCGACCCAGCCGTCGATCATCGCGTGCTGGAGGCGGGTGCGGCGGAAGCTCTCGTCCATGGCGCCGGCCGCCGCCACCGCCGGGCGTACGCGACCCTCCGGATCGTGGAGCACCACCGCGCGCTGGTAGGGCCAGTGATCGTGATCGAACGTCGAGCCGGCCTTGCGCTCGAGATCGCCATCGGGCAGGTACTGGGCGTCGTACGCGAGGCGCCCGGGGGTGTCGCTCTCCGCCACCTCGATGCAGGCTTCGGGGGCGAGGCGATGGAAGGCTTCCGGGCGAAGCAACACCTCGAGATCGTCGTCCGAGAGTCCGTCGCCGTAGCCGCGACTCTTCGAGCCGACTAGCAGGACGCCGACGACGTCGGGGTCGAGCCGCCAGCGTTGCACGCGCTCGAGCGTAGCGGGGAACAGCTCCGGCACGGCGGAGGCCCCGATGGAACGCGCCACCGGGGCCTCGTGCCGCACAGGATTGGGCACCGTCGTGTGGACGGCTTAGTTCAGCGCCACCAGCCGCTTCTCGAACCGCGAGGTCGGCGTGATCAGGCGGTAGTAGTAAATCCCCGGCTTGACCCGGACCCCTTGCGCATCCGTCCGATCCCAGGTCGCGGTGTGCAACCCGGCCGCGAGCGGGGCATCGACGAGCTGGCGCACCAGACGTCCCGCGACGTCGAAGATTCCGAGGTCCACGGGGCCGGTGTGCGGCAGGCCGAAACGGATCGCCGTGGTTCCGGCGAACGGATTGGGAGTGTTCTGGCGCAGGAACGCCACCGTCGGAGTCTCGTCGACGCCGACCGGCGGCGGCCCGTTGATCTGGATGTCGAGCGCCGTCGCGGGTCCCCAGTTGCCGTTCGCGTCCTGACCACGGACCCACAGCTTCTGCGGGCCGGTCTGGAACGGGGTGGTGTTCAGCGCCGCGCTGACGTCCACGACCACGGTTCCGAATGCGCCGGTCATCGCCGTTCCGTTGCCGGCCGGAGCGGGCGCGTTGCCGAACGACCACTCGGCCGCCGTGACCGTGCTCCCACCCGTCGTGGCTTCGCTGATCTTCGCGTTCAGCGTGGCGGGGTTCGGACGGACGATCGGGTTCGGGCTCGCGTTGATCGATCCCGCGACCACGACCGGTCCGAGCACATCGCCGCCCGAGCGGTTGAGCGTGAACACGGCGTTGCTGGCGTCCTGGGCACTGAGCGCCGGAGCGCCGTCATCCGTGTTGCGGATCCGCACCAGGGCGGTCAGCGAGTTCGGCACGCTGGTGAGGTCCCAGCTGTAGGGACTCGGACCGACGCCGTTCGCGATCAGAACCCACGACTGGCCGCCATCCAGCGAGTATTCGAGCTTACGCGACGCCACCGCCCGGCTCGGACCGACGGTCTCGTTCCAGGTGATGTTGGTCGAGCTCGTGGTGATGATTTCGCCGCCGTTTGGAGCGGTGATCGTCACCGTCGGCTTCTCGCGTCCATACAGCCACTGGATCGTCTTGTCGAGGATCGCCGTGCGCGTCGCGCTCGGCGACGTGAAGGGCGGCGTCATGGCTGTGAACTCGTAGTACATCGTGGCGAGCCGGCTCGGCAGTCCGCCCCAGACCGCAGTCGCGCCGCTGCCGTTGGGCGTGCCGCTCTCCCACCGGAAGCCGATGCTGTCGGGCGAGGCGTCGTTGTTGAGCCACACCATGTCGCCGGTGCCGCCGGCGGCCTGGTTGACGTTCACCTCGTCGCCCGCGCCGCCGTCGCGGATCGGAGTGTACGCCACGCCGCCCGTGTGCGCGCCCGAGATCGGGTCACCGCCGACGCCGATGATGCTGGACCAGGTCAGCGGGTCCTGAAGCCAGATCGTGCGCAGCGTGTTCTGGAGCCAGGCGTTGCGCGTCGCGTTGTAGACCGGCGAGGTCGGATCGCCGAACGCCCAGGCGATGTCGTGGCCGCATACCAGCAACCGGCCGCCGCCATTCAGATAATCCGTGAGCACCGTCTGCGCGCCGTCCGTGAACGGCGGGTACTGCTCCAAACCCGGCTGCCACAGCACCGCGCGATACGAGCGCAGGCCGCCGTTGAGGTCGCCGAGCGCCGGAGCGTCGGCCAGCGGGCCCGACCACACGTCGTAATCATAGGCGCCGTCCATCAGCGCGCTGTCCCACGCGACCTTGCGCTCGAACTCGTCCGTCCCAAACACCATCAGGACGTCGCCCGAGGGCTTGGCGGTGAACGTGTAGTGAGCGCCGCCGCGGTCGTCGCGGGTGACGTTGCCTTCGAGGCTCGCCGACTCGACGTCGAAGTAATACGTGCTGCCCGGCGTCAGGCCGGTCAGGAGCACCGAGTGCGCGAACGGCGCGCCGGTCTCCGTCACCGAGCCGAGC
Source organism: Candidatus Limnocylindria bacterium (assembly GCA_035632955.1). Taxonomy (GTDB): domain Bacteria; phylum Eisenbacteria; class RBG-16-71-46; order RBG-16-71-46; family RBG-16-71-46; genus DASQFU01. The sequence goes on along the minus strand of DASQFU010000200.1, from coordinate 687 downwards.
TCGAGCGCCGGCGTCAGGCCGTAGTACACGCGCGTCGTGGCGTTGATGTCGGTGTCCCACGTGATGCGCGTCGCGCTGCCGCCGGCAGAGGCGGCCTGCACGTTAGTGATGATCGGTGTCTGGTAGCTGACCGTCGCCGACGCGCTCAGCGTCGCGGACGGAGATGCATCCAGGTAGGTCGCCGTGATCTGGTCGCCGTGCGAGACCGACAGGACGCCGTTGCCGGTCGTGACCTCGGCGGGCGTCAGCGGCAGCGTGCCCGTGAACACGCCGTTGCCGCCGGTCAGGACCACGGTCTCCGCGGTGCCTTCGGTGGTCGAGGTGACGTCGACCGAGACCGTCGGGCCGGCGTTGGTGTCGATCACCTGCAGCTCGACCACGCTGGTCGAGCCGTACTGACCGCGATCGAGCGCGAGCGCGCCCGCGGCGTCGCCGATCCCACCGGTGAGGACGAGACCGAACGCCTGCGGATCGAACGGCACGACCGGAGCCGCGACCCGCACCGTCCAGATGCCGGTGGCCGGCGCCGAGATCCGCACGCCCTCTTCGACGTTGAGGTTGTCATAGGCGCCGCCCGTCACCGAGAGGCCGGTGCCGACGCCGTAGACGTTACCGCGATAGACGTCGGCGCCCTTCGTCACGGTCAGATCAAGGTTGTTGACGAGCTGGGTCGAAGACGCCGGATTG
>DASQFU010000199.1:0-28721 GCA_035632955.1 Candidatus Limnocylindria bacterium | reverse complement strand
CACGGCGGTGAGTACGGTGTCAGACACGCTTACACGCCGTACTTCTCCGCGTCCCACACGAGGCCGAGCTCGGAGGGCGGCGCCATGTATCCCGCGAGCGCCGAGGAGGCGACGACGGCGGGCGAGGCGAGATAGCCTTCGCCGCCGACGCCCATGCGGTTCTGCCAATTGCGATTGAACGAGGTGATCGCGCGCTCGCCCTGGGTGAGCGCGTCCGGCCCCTGGCCGAAGCAGGGCCCGCACCACGACGCGCGGATCTGCCCGCCGACCGAGCGGAACACGTCGGCGATCGACTGGCCCGAGAGCCGCGGGTCCGGATGCTCGATCTGCTGCTTGACACCGCCCGACCCGGGAAAGATCACGAACGGCTTGGCGGTGGTCGTGAAGCCGTGCTCGCGCGCCGCGTACAGCACCATCGCCGCCGCCAGCAGATCGTCGTAGCCGCCGTTCGTGCACGAGCCGATCATCGCCTTGTCGAAGGCGATGCGCTCCTTCGCGACCTCGTCGGCGGGAAACGCGTTCCCGGGGCTGAACGGCTTCGCGATCATCGGCACGACGTCCTCGAGCGCGAGCGTCTCGTCAATCTCGTAGCGCGCGTCGGCGCCCGGATGCAGGGGGGGATACGGAAGCTCGCGGATTCCCTTGGCCCGATACCACGCCAGTGTGACCTCGTCCGGCGCGAAGATCCCGTTCATCGCCTCCCCTTCCGCCATCATGTTGGCGATGGTGTTGCGGAAGGCGATCGGAAGCTGCCGCTCTGCGTCCACGAACTCCACCGACATGCCTTCCGATTGCTTGGCACCCCAGCGCCGCAGCAGCGCGAGCACGATGTCCTTGCCGGTCACCCAAGGCTGCAGCTCTCCGGCGAACACGACGCGGCGCTGCTTGGGGAGGGTGAAATAGATGTAGCCGGTGGACCAGCCGAAGCCGAGCGTCGTCGAGCCGACGCCGATCCCGATCGCGCCGTAGGCTCCGTAGGCGCGGCTGTGAGAATCGGCGCCGGGGATGAACTGGCCGGGCATGACCAGGCCCTGCTCGGGGAAGTAGAAATGGAAGATCCCATCGCCGGGCGTCGCGTAGTACGGCTTGCCGATGCCGTGCCGCGCCGCGAACTCACGCCCGATCGAGGTCTGGCGCTCGTCGGCGGCGTTGCCGGTGAAGACGAAATGATCGTTCGCGATCGCGGCCTGGCGCGGATCGATGGTGCCGCCGCCGGTGATCTGGTTGAAGGTGTGGATCGCGAACGGTGCCGTGCCGTCCGATGCCGGCAGCAGATCCGCGTAGACGCGCAACGTGGCGCCCGGCCGGACCTCGGCGTGGCGGTCGACGCGATGCGCCCACACGATCTGCTCCGTGGTGGTCATGCGCCGGGCGGTGTCGGGATCGGGCCAGACCAACCAGGGTCGCGTCTCGACCGAGGTGCGGAACTCGCGCCGCCCGATCGCAATGATGCCGCCGGTGCACCGGATCTCGTCCTCCTTCGGCGTCAGTGGGATCGGCTCGTAGGACTTACCCTGCGTCTCGTTCGTCAGCCGCCGGCTGACGGGATCGAACGCGAACCGGTCGCCCTCTTGCGTGTCGGTCACCGCGTCCGGGCTCTGCACGACGTGCAGTCCCAGGTTGAACGCGTTGCGCCGGAAGATGTCGCCCATGTTGTTTCCGCACACGACGACCAGCTCCAGGCCGACCTCTTCGCCGACGCCCTTCATGCCGGCCGGGCTCATCTCCCGCGAGGAGCCGATCGCGAACCGGTCGCCCGCGATCACGAACGTCTGGCCCGCGTGCACGCGCTGGCGGAAGTCCGGCATCAGGTAGCGGAACGACCCCGCTTTCCAGCGCTCGTCCAGCGTCTCGAGACTCTCCGAGACGCAGTCGGCGGCGGGCGTGATCTGATCGGTGTCGATCGCGTCCCGCTTCTTCCCGGGCACCTTCGCATCCCAGAAGATGAGCGCCAGCCCGCGTATCGTGCGCGCGCCCGCCTCGCCCTCCGCGATCGCGGGAGCGGATTCCGTGGGAGCGGCGTCGAGTCGAACCCCGGGCTTGAGCCGCGCGGGCTGAATCGTGTGCATGGTTGCGATCGGTCTCCGGAAGCCGGGTCACGCGCGGGAATGCGCCGGCCCCAATGTTAGTGTCGTGACGGGCGACCCGCAAACTCCGGCGCCGGCGCGACGCTCAGTGGCCGGAGATGGTTCCGGAGCTCAGAGGCAGCGGCGAGGATTGGTACACGTGCAGTCGAGCACGGCGCGCTTGTTGATCAGCACCACGCCGTCCGCAGTCATCAGGGCGAAAAAGTCCTCCGGACCGTTCAGGAAGTCGGATGCACGATTCACCATTTCCGGCTGCTCTATGCGGAGCAGCCCTTCGAGCTCGAGGCCGCTCCGGAAGCGGACGCTCACGCGCTCCTCGCGTGTCACCAAATAGGTCGGTGGACACACCCACTCCGGATCGACTCCACGTCCGGGCGCCACCCACTCCAGATCCAATCGCGAGACGAGCAGCATCGCTCCGTCCTCGTGGCGGTGGAACGGGATCACGCGGTCGGGAGCGTTCAGGCGCTCGAGGATCGTCTCGGGCCCGGAATGGAACTCCGCTTGCTGCGCGAGTGACAGAAAGCCGAGCACCGGCTCCTGGGCAGGCTGACCGAGCCGGACCGCGGTGCGGAGCTTGGGGACGTATTCGGGCATCGGGCCTCCGTGACGTTCGCTCCTCCGGTTATCGGATCGCGCGCTCGCCGGATTGAGGCCGCGCGCCGTTTTTTTTACCCTGCAGGCGGGCCGGAACCGGACCGAAAACCCCCAGGAGGCATGGCGAGGGCGCCGGTCCCTCCGCCTTGGCCGCCGGCTTTGGATCGGCGGCTCACCCGGTCCACACAGGTCCCCGATGGCCAGAATCGACGCGATCCTCAAGCTCGTGAAAGACCAGGGCGCCTCCGATCTGCACATGACGACCGGTGCCCCGCCGATCGTCCGCATCAACGGCGCCATCACGCCGATCCCGCACGAGGAGATCACGCGCGAGATCAACGAGCTGCTGCTGTTCGAGCTGATGGATCCGGTAACGCGCGCGCGCTTCGATCGCAACAAAGACGTCGACTTCTCCTACGAAGTCCCGGGCGTCGTGCGGGTGCGATGCAACATCTACGAGCAGTCGAAGGGCGTTGCCGGCGCGTTTCGCATCCTGCCGAGCCAAATCCTGTCGCTGGAGCAGCTCGGCCTGCCGCCGACGGTATTGCGGCTCACGGACCTCAACCGCGGACTGGTGCTGGTCACCGGCCCGCCGGGGACCGGCAAGTCCAGCACGCTGGCGGCGATGGTGGATCACATCAACCGCACTGTCGCGAAGCACATCCTGACGATCGAAGATCCGATCGAATACCGGCACCACAACCGCAAGGCCCTCGTCACCCAGCGCGAAGTGGGTCGCAACACGCCGAGCTTCGCGCAGGCCCTGCGCGGAGCATTGCGCGAGGACCCCGACGTGATCCTGGTCGGCGAGATGCGGGATCCCGAGACCATGCAACTCGCGATCACGGCCGCGGCCACCGGCCAGCTCGTGTTCGCGACACTTCATACCATGAGTGCGGCGCAGACGGTCGATCGCATCCTCGACTCGTTCGAGGGCGAGAAGCAGGTCCAGATACGGATCATGCTGGCCGAGTCGCTGCGGGGCGTGCTCGCTCAGCGGCTCTTGCGCCGGCAGGACGGTCGCGGGCGACTACTGGCGCTCGAGATCCTGATCACCAACGGCGCGGTCGCGTCATTGATCCGGGAGAAGAAGACCTTCCAGCTCACCACGGTCATCCAAACCGGGAAGCGCGAGGGCATGCAGTCGTTCGACGATTCCGTCCTGACCTTGCTCCGCGAAGGCCTGATCACCGCCGATGAGGCGGCCGCGCACCTGTCGAGTCGCGAGCTGTTGCCTGCCGGCGAGCGGGTGACCGCCGCCACCGCCGCGCGGCCGGTCGCGAGCGGATGACGCCGCAACCGGGAACCATTCACGGTGAGTTGGGGCTGATCGGTCTGTTCGATCTCGGTCAGCTCCTGACGCTCAACGGCGCGACCGGATGCCTGGTGGTCCAGACCGGCGATCGCAAGGGCTACCTCTATTTCGCTGGCGGCCACCTCGTGAACGCGGTCGACGACACGTTTCAGGAAGGCGAGGGCGCGGCGTACCACGTGTTCGGCTGGCGCGAGGGCACGTTCGAGTTCCAGCCCGAGACGAGCGCCGACAGCCGCACGATCGAAATCGGCACCGATGCCCTGATGCTGGAAGCGGCGCGCCGCCTCGACGAGAGCGAGCAGGCGGCGGGCGAAGGGACCGGCGGGCGAGTGGCGAAGGTGCGCGAGCACCAGATCGCGCTCGAGGCCTTGCGGGACGTGTTCGAGCGGGTGACCGGCGAGGCGCGCCTGGCCGGAGCCGGCGGCGAGACGCGCCTGGCCGGAGCCGGCGGCGAGGCGCGGTCCCCGACCGCGCACCTCTATGCGCTCTCGCGCCCGGGAGACCGGCTCGTCTATCGCGCCGGCCGACCGCCTCGGCTCAAGCTCAACCAGGCGTGGCGGGAAGTCGACGAACCTACTCTCGCCCCGGAAGCCTACCAGGACATTCGCGCGCGACTGATGGACTCGGGCGTCGCCGATTCGGCGCCGGGAACGACGCCCGAGCGGCGGCGGCCGATCGAGCTCGCCGATGGACGCGTGATCGGCATCGAGATCGTGAGCGAGGGCGCGGACGAAGCCTTGTGGCTGAGACCGATTGCGCTGCCGGCGCCCGACCTCGCGCGGCTCGACGGCGACTTCGAGTCGCTCGAGGGCATCCTCGCCGTGCCGGAAGGCTTGGTGCTGGTCGGCGGACCCGACGTCGAGTCGGCGCGCTGGCTGTTCCATGGCGTGCTGGCGGCGCTCGCGTGCCAGCACGCCGGTACCGTCCTGCTCGCAACCCACGACGCGACCTACCGTCACGACGAAGTGGGAGGCGTCGTGCTTCGGACTCCTCCACACCAGCTCGCCGCCGCGATGCGCGCCGTTCAGCCGGACACCGTCGCGCTGGATCCGGATTTGCCGCCCGGGGAGGCTCGTCTCGAGGACCTCGAGCTGGTGCCGCACGTCGTCGCCGGCGTCGTCAGTCCGGATGCCGCTTCGCTGGTCCCGCGCTGGCTCGCGCGGTTGGCCCCGCACGATCCACGACTCTCTCAGGCCTGCTTTGCCACCACTCCGTTCCGTCTGATCATGACCGGGCTCGCCGAGGGCGCGCCGGCGTTCTTCGTCCGCACGCTCGACGGCAAGGAACGCGCGCTCGCCTTGAGCGGGCAGACCGAGGCGCTCGCCGCGCTGCTCGTGCGGCCGGCGGCGGGCCAACGGCTGGAGCTGCATCGCTCGTAGTCGTCTGGCCGCTCGCGATTCCTCCGAACCCGCTGCGGCGGCTCGACGTCCCACCCGGCTTGCCCGCACCCCACCGTCACCGCACCGCTAAAACGACCGGCGAGCCTCGGACCCCTGTGGTTGCATCCAATCGTCGGGCACCCTCGGCGCTCGGCCGCGGGTGATAGGAACTTTGCCAACAAGAGGCGCGGGCCCGAAGGTCGCCGCGCGGGGGTGGAATCGCATGAGCCAGTGGTTGGAATGGACCTCGGCGGGTTCGCCGAGCCAGGGTGCCGAAGCGCAAACGCCCGCGTCTGCCGACGACGCGCCGCTGCTCGACGCCTATTCGCACGCCGTCGCCGCCGCGGTGGAATCGGTCGCGCCGGCGGTCGTGAACCTCGAAGTCCGGCATCGGGGGAAGGATGCCCGCTCGGGCGCGACCTGGTCGCGTCCCGCGGGAACCGGCTCCGGATTCGTGTTCACGCCCGACGGCTTGATCCTGACCAACAGTCACGTCGTTCATCGCGCTCAGAACCTGGAGGTCACGCTCCAGGACGGCAGGAGGCTGCCGGCGGACGTGGTTGGCGACGATCCGGACACCGACCTCGCCGTGATTCGCGTGCGGGCGCAGGACCTGGCCTCGGTGCGCCTCGGCGATTCCTCCGGCCTACGCCCCGGCCATCTCGTGATCGCGATCGGCAGCCCGCTCGGCTTTCAGGCGACGGTCACGGCCGGCGTCGTGAGCGCGCTCGGGCGCTCGATGCGTTCGCAGTCGGGGCGGCTGATCGACAACATCATTCAGACCGACGCGGCGCTGAATCCCGGCAACTCGGGCGGACCGCTCGTGAACTCGCGCGGCGAAGTGGTCGGCGTCAACACGGCAGTCATCCTGCCCGCCCAGGGCATCTGCTTCGCGATCCCGGTCAACACCGCACGCTTCGTGGCCGGCCATCTGATCCAGAACGGCCGCATCCGCCGCGCCTATCTCGGGCTCGGAGGCCAGAACGTGACGTTGCAGCGGCGGCTGGCGCGTGAGTTCGGCCTGCCATCCGAGCGCGGTCTGATGATCGTGCAGGTGGAAGCCGGAAGCCCCGCGCAGACGGCGGGGCTGCGCGAGGGCGACGTTCTGATCGGCTTCGGCGACCATCCGATCGGCAACGTCGACGATCTCCACCGGGCGCTCGGTGAAGAGCGCATCGGTATGGGCTCGTCGCTGATGATCCTCCGGCGCGGCCAGCGCCAGACTCTGGAGATCGTTCCCGCGGAATCCACGCCCCGCGATTAGACACGCGCCGGCGCCGATCACGCGGCGCGCAGCCGGCGGCGCCGGAGCCAGCGCCGCACGAGCAACGCGGGAATGCCGAGCACTGCCAGGATCGGTAAGCCGACGATGATAACGACGATCAGCGCATCACCGATTCCCTTCAAGCCGGCCACGAGAGCGCGCAGACTGGCGAGCACCGTGTCGCCGGGCCGCCAACCCGTGCCGGCCACCGGACGGCCGGATTCGTCGGGTTGCAGTCCGACCTGAATCGTGGCGAGCGAGGCGAGCTGGTCCAGCGACTTGAGCTGGCCTTCGATCTGCTCGATGCGGGAGCGGATCTCGGTCAGCTCGCGATAGACCGCCATGATGTCTTCGAGCTTGTGGCCGCGTCGGCGGGACTCGGCCAGCAGCGCCCGCAACTCGGTCTCGGTGGCGCGCAGCGTGCGCAGGCGCGCGTCGAGGTCCACCCACTGCTCGGTAACGTCCTGAACGCCCTGCTGCTCGCGCTCGATACGGACTGCGAGCCGGCGCAACTCCGCCAGCGCCTCGTCGAGTCGCTCGACCGGCACGCGTAGCGTCAACCGCGCACGGCGTTCGCCTTCCGTGCTCTGGATGTCGACGTGGGCGACGTAGCCGCCGAGTCGCTTCGCGAGCGCCTGAGCCCGATCACTCGCCGAATCCACTTCCGCGACGACCGCCTCGAGCTCCACCGTGCGGATCAGCTTGCGCTGGAATGCGCCGGTGATCGGCGGCTGAGGAGCCGAGGGTTGAGCGGCGGTGACAGCATCCGCCGCTTGTTCCCGCTCGGCCATCATCATGCGGGCCGGCGGAGCTCCGGAACTCGCGGACGTCTGATCCGCGGCGGGCTTCTCGCTCGCGCACGAAAACAACGCCAGCAGCGCCAGACCGCAAGGAACCATTCGTATCCAGCTCACGGACACCTCCCAAGGGGGCGTCCCGCCACGATCGGCGTGGACCCGCCCGCCTCTCTTACTGCGGAGAGGCCATCTGCATTCCGCGGAACAACGTCATGACGTGGTCGCGGGTGGACGAATCCTGGACCGCGAGATTCAGGATGCCGTCCAGCATGGTCCGGTCCCGCGCCGCACGCACCATCAGCGCCTGAGCGCCTTCGCCCGTCATGAGCCGGTCCATGACCCAGGTGCGCGTGCTGTCGGTCGCCATCAGCTTGTCGACCATCCGGCCGGCCAGCTCCCGATCGGTGGCAATGCGGTCGAATACGGCGGCCTGCATCTCGGGATTGGACATCATTTCGTTCGGCAAATCCGTGCCGCCGCAGCCGAGCGCTGAGCACGACGCGACTACGACCAGCACCGCGACCCAAAGCTTGCGGTTCATGCGGACCTCCGGGATGGAATGAGAGACAGCGGTCAAACGTCGCGCGGGCGGCGCGTGTGCCAGTCGGTATGCGCTTGATAGAGGTTGCCGAGCTGCACCAGGTGATCCTCCGAGAACGCCGGCCCGAGGAACGCGAGCGAGGTCGGCAGGCCGCTCTCGCCGAATCCATTCGGCACACACAGCGCGGGCAGCCCGCATAGATTGCCGGCCGGAATCAGCGGCGGGCCGCCGCTGACGCCGGGGTACGCCTGCTCGAAATTGCGATCGATCGGATAGGAGACGCTGGCTCGGGTCGGCGAGATCACAGCGTCGAAGCGCTCGAAGAGCTGCGCCACCGCCGCCTTCATCGGCCGGCGGAGCCGCATCGCCTGCAGGTAGTCGACCGCGGGCATCAGCAGCCCCGAATAGCCACCCGAACGGTCGGCCGGGCAGCGCAGCTCCTGGGCGCGACCCGACTCGAGGAGATCGAGGAACGCGCTCGCACCCTCGGCGCTGACGATCGCCGATACCGCCGGGCCCCATGGGAAGTCCGGCCATTCGACGTCCGTGGTGATCGTCGCGTGAGCCTTCAGGACGTCGACCGAGCGCTCGAAGCTCTCGCGCACGCCCGGTTGCACCTTCTCGACCACGCCCTTCGGAATCGCGAGGCGTAGCTTTCGCTTCGGCAGCACGCGCTGCGCGTAGGGGAAGCGCGGTCCGACGGCGCTCGGGTCGTTCGCATCCTTGCCGGCGATGACGGCGAGCACGAGCGCTGCGTCGTCGGCGGTGCGAGCCATGGAACCCAGCTTGTCGAGCGTCCAGCACAGCGCCATCGCGCCGTGACGACTCACGCGCCCGTACGTCGGCCGCAGTCCGGTGACGCCGCTGAAGGCGCACGGCGTGAGAATCGAGCCCGAGGTTTCGGAACCGATCGCGAACGGCACGCACCCCGCGGCCACGGCTGAGCCGGGTCCGCTGGAGGAGCCGCCGCTCCAGAAGGCCCGATTCCACGGCGTGAGACCCGGGCCGGTGAACGATGCGTCGGCGTGGTTGTAGCCCATGCCGCCGGCGAGCTCGACCATCGCGAGCTTGGCGACCAGGACGGCGCCCGCCGCGCGCAGCTTCTCGACCACGGTGGCGTCGTAGTCGAAGGTCTGATTCCGGTACGGCTGGGCGCCCCACGTGGTCGGCACCCCACGCGTGGCGACCAGATCCTTGGCGCCGTAGGGAATCCCGTGCAGAGGCCCGCGATAGCGGCCGCTCGCGATCTCCTTCTCGGCCGCGCGGGCCTCGGCGAGCGCCGAATCGCGCATCAGCGTGACGACCGCGTTGAGCCGCGTGCCCGGACCTTCGAGCCGCTCGAAGCATGCCTCCGCCAGAGCGACCGATGAGAGCTTGCGAGCGCGCAAGCTCTGCCCGAGCTCACGCACCGAGAGGAAGGAGATCGCGTCGTCGGTCATCGGCCGGGTCAGGCGCCGAACGTGAAGTCGGGCTCGTCGCTGTTCTTCAGCTTGGCCTCACGCAGCCGTTGGCCGGCCTTGAGGTCGCCGTCCAGATCGCGCGTCACGGACTCGAGCTGTTCCCGACTCAAGTGTTTTCCGTAGCGACGGCGGATGACGCTGGCGAGCGCCCGCGCATCCTCGGAGATCTCTTCCTTGGTATCGGGCGCAGGTGAGGCGACGGGCTGCGGCTTGGGTGCGGGCTTCCGAGGACGGTTCGAACGCGGTGCCGCGCTCTGCGCCAGCGCCAGCGGCGAGGCAAGAGAACCGACGAGCCCGGCGGCTCCGATGAGCTGGAGGAAACGACGACGATCCGGGGATGGTCGATTTGTCACGCGCGCCTCCTTAACGCCGCATCAGGTTTCGCAGCACGGTCGGCAGGATACCGCCATTGCGGTAGTAGTCCACCTCGACCGGTGTGTCGAGCCTCGCGATCGCATGGAAGGTCAGCACCGAGCCGTTCTCGCGCCGTGCATGAAGCGTGACGCGCATCCGCGGCTGGAGAGCGCCGGCGAGCCCGACCACGTCGAACCCCTCGCGCCCGTTGAGTCCCAGGCCATCCGCGTACTGGCCGGTTTCGTACTGGAGCGGCAGAACGCCCATTCCGACCAGGTTCGAGCGGTGAATCCGTTCGTAGGATTCCGCCAGCACCGCGCGGACGCCGAGCAACAGCGTGCCCTTGGCCGCCCAGTCGCGCGAGGAGCCGGCGCCGTACTCCTTCCCCGCCAGCACCAGCAACGGAGTCCCTTCGGCGCGGTAGCGCTCGGCGGCATCGAACACGCTCGTCGATTCCCCGCTCGGCAGATGCAGGGTGACGTTTCCTTCGGAACTGGGCACCAACAGGTTCTTGAGCCGGATGTTCGCGAACGTGCCGCGCACCATCACCAGATCGTTGCCCCGGCGCGAGCCGTACGAGTTGAAATCGCGCTTGGTGATCCCGCGGGACTTGAGCCAGCGACCGGCCGGACTGTCATCGGCGATGTCGCCGGCCGGCGAGATGTGGTCGGTCGTGACCGAGTCGCCGACCATCACCAGGACCCGGGCGCTTGTGATGTCCTGGACTGGCGTCGGCTCGACCGGCAGGTTTTGGAAGAACGGCGGCTCGTGGATGTAGGTCGAGTCGGGGCTCCATCCATAGAGCTCTCCGCCTGCGATCGGGATCTCGTTCCAGCGCGGGTTGCCGCTAAAGACGTTCGCGTACTCCTCCTGGAACTGGCTCGGCTTGAGCGCGGCAGCGATTATCTCGGCGATCTCGGCCTGCGTCGGCCATAGATCGTGGAGATAGACCGGATGGCCGGCCGCGTCGTGACCGAGCGGGTCGCGCTGGAGATCGATGTCGACCGTGCCGGCAAGCGCGTACGCGACGACCAGAGGCGGCGAGGCGAGATAGTTCGCGCGCGTCAGCGGGTTGATGCGGCCTTCGAAGTTGCGGTTCCCCGAGAGCACCGAAGCCGCAACCAGGTTCCCGGAGGTGATCCCCTCCGCAATCGGCGCGGGTAACGGACCGCTGTTTCCGATGCAGTTGTGGACGGCAACCGTGCCGGCCACGAACGCGTGCTGACCCTCGACGGTCAGATCGAATACCTCGCGCTGGCCAGCTGGACGCCGATCCAGCACCTGGAGCGCGAGCGTCGGCAACGCCAACGAATCCTTCTCGACGCAGTAGCGCTTGGCCGTGTCCGTCTGATCGCGGGTTCCGAGGCGCGCGAACCAATCCCGAGCGCCGATCTGGCGGAACAGCTCGACCGGAGACGGAAGCGCCGTTTCGCGCTCCAGAAGCGCAGTCGCCGCTTCCTGGCGCGCACGTGGAAACGACAATCCCGCGTCCTCCTGCTGCCGAGCTTCCAGTCGCGATGACATCCACAAGCGCTGTTCGTTGATCGTGTCGATCGTGCGCCAATAGACCGCCGCGGCGCTGGCGCGCATGGACTTGTCCACGCAGTAGCGGAAGCCAACCCGCTCGACGAACGAGAGCCCGTCCGGCAGTTGCAGCCGGACCTCGACGCGAGGCGAGCCGTCGAGCGCGGCCGGGTAAGAAGTGGCCGAGCGGCGCGTCGGGTACTCGTAGATCCGCACACCGGCTGTCTTCACGCCACATCGCTCGAGAAGACGGATTAGGTCGGCCATCACCTCTCGGAGGTTTCCGACCTGCTCCGGTTTCGCTGTCTCGGAGAACGCAGGGTGCCCGAGGGCTGCCCCCTCTTCGCGCGCGCTGAAACGGTGCAGCGTCGGAGCCCACCCGTCGGCGCCGAACAGCCCCCCCAGGAACTCGCGCACCATCGCCACTGGGCAGGACCAATCCAGCACGAAGGCCGGCAATGTGGCCGGTTGGTCGATACGGCGCCCGACGCGCACACCCGGCATCATGCTGATCGCCGCGGTCAGCTCCTTCGGCAATACGATCGACCACTTGCGCTCGTCGTATCGGCTTCCGATTGGGCGCTTGCCGGTGATCCGCTCGATGTCGTCGAGAACCACGTCGCGGTCAACGGCCTGGCCGACGTTCATCCGTCCTTGCCCCCCGACGGCGATCGAGCCGTCGGCGAGCAGGTGACCGACCAGGCGAGCAAACGCCAGAGCGCGCTGGCGTGCTTGCGGCGACTCCATCGTGAGCATCATGTCGCCGGCTTGAAGTCGATATCCCGCCTCATCCGCAGCCGGGTGGTCCAGCGGCGCCTCCAGGCCGATCACGACGCGATCCTTTTCCAGCTCCAAGCGATCCGCGCGCACCCAGCGTCCATCGGCACACAGGATCTCGTGATCCGGCGTGCACACCAGTTTGCGCCCGTCCTGCAGGACGAGAGAGACACAGTCTCGGATCCCCTGGACCATCCGTTCCGTCTGCACCGCCAAGCGGAGCGTTCCATCTGCGCCCGGAGCGAATAGCCGTGCGCCCCCCTCGGTCGGCAGATCTTCGATCCGGAGTGCCGTACCGTCGGCCTGTAGGATCGGCGTACCCGCCGCGATGCAGGTCGTACACCCGTAGCCGACGACGTTGAAGCCGAGCGCCTCGAGATCGTCGAGCAGGCCCGCTTCGCGCAGGTAGCGCGTCACGACCTTGGAGCCGGGCGCCATGCTGGTCTTGACGTGGGGCCGCGGCTTGAGACCGCGCGCCGCCGCATTGCGCGCGACCAGCCCCGCGGCGACCATCACCGAGGGATTGGACGTGTTGGTGCACGACGTGATCGCCGCGATCACGACCGAGCCGTGCTGCAGCACCGCTCGATCGCCGTTCGTGCCGACTTCGACGCGTTTGCCGACCTCGCTCTCCGGCATCCCGTAACCGCGCTCCTTGACGGGAGCGGTCAGCGAGCGGCGGAAGCTCGGCTGCATGTCGCGCAGCGGCACTCGGTCCTGGGGACGCTTGGGCCCTGCGAGGCTCGGCTCCACGTCGCCGAGATCGAGCGCGAGCGTGTCGGTGAACAACGGATCCGGCGACTCGTCGGTGCGAAACAGCCCCTGCGCCCGGCAATAAGCTTCGACCAGCGCCGCGGCTTCGCTGCGGTTCGTGCGCTCGAGATACCTCAGCGTCTCGCGGTCGACCGGGAAGAACCCGATCGTCGCGCCGTACTCGGGCGCCATGTTGCCGATCGTCGCGCGATCGGCGACGGACATCGCCGACAGCCCGGGTCCGTAGAACTCCACGAACTTGTCGACCACGCCCTTCTTCCTGAGCATCTGGGTCACGGTCAGCACCAGATCGGTCGCGGTCACGCCTTCGCGCAACGAGCCGGTGAGCTTGAACCCGACCACTTGCGGAAGCACGAGGTAGAGCGGCTGGCCGAGCATCACCGCTTCGGCTTCGATGCCGCCGACGCCCCAGCCGAGGACGCCGAGACCGTTGATCATCGTCGTATGCGAGTCGGTGCCGACCAACGTGTCCGGGAACGCGACGCTCAGATCGCCGACCTTTCGGGTCAGGACCCCTCCGGCCAGGTATTCCAGGTTCACCTGATGCACGATTCCGGTCGCGGGAGGAACCACTCGGAAGTTCGAGAACGCATGCTGGCCCCAGCGGAGGAACTCGTAGCGCTCGCGATTGCGCGCGAACTCGATCTCGGCGTTGCGCTCCAACGCGAGCACGTTGCCGAACACGTCGACCTGCACCGAGTGATCGATGACCAGATCGACTGGCACCAGCGGGTTGATCTGCCTCGGATCGCCGCCGAGGCGCTTGACCGCGTCGCGCATCGCCGCGAGATCGACGACGCACGGCACGCCGGTGAAGTCCTGGAGGATGACGCGCGCCGGCTTGAACGGAATCTCCACGTCGACCGGCCGACTCGGGTTCCAGGACGCGAGCCGCCGGACGTCGTCTTCGGTGACCTGATAGCCGTCGCAGCTACGCAGCGCCGCCTCGAGCAGGACTTTGATCGAGAACGGTAGCCGGTCGAGCGGGGTCGCCACCTCGCTCGCGAGGCGATCGAGCCGGTAGATGTGATGGGGACCGTTGGGGGTCGGCAGCGCGGAGAGCGCGCCGAACGCGTCGAAACGCGGGGTGGGGCTCATGAGAGCGTCCTTTCCGTCGTTGCGGAGGCGCACAGGGCCTCCGGTGGGATCGTGGGGACACACAGGGTCCCCGATGGACGCCGCGAGTATAGCACTCGCCGGCCACTGAAGTTATCGGCACTCTCGTGCCGCGCTCTACCGGTAGAGCGCTTTGATGCTGCCCCAGGTCTTGTTCTGCACCGGTGTGACCATGTCGCAGCCAGTGACTGCCTGCCAAGCCACCGCGTTGTTGGAAAGCGGGGTCTGCGCAGGACCCTGTTGGAACGACTCGGTGATCACGAAGTCGTCGCCGTTCGACTGAAGCATCTCGGCACGGTTGAACGAGATGCAAGCCGGCACGTTGCAGCCACCGCACGCACCGGCTCCTACCGTCAGGCCATTCCGGATCTGAGCCGTGAACAGATACGTCTCAACGCCGGGCGGTACCGCAGAGGCGGCGCCGTTGTCCACCGCCACCACCATACGCAGGGACGCGTTCGAAGCCGGTCCATCCGGCCACGTATACGAGTGACCGCTGATTGGACCACCAGGAATCGAGGTCCAGTACTCGTTCGCGCAAGCGGCGCCCAGGACGTTGGTGAAGTCAAGCGAGAGGTTACTGCCGCTACGGCACGCACTGCCTCCAGGTGGGCCCGTATGCTGCCACCAGGAAGTGATACCAGCCGCCTGGTAAATGTCGACTCTCATGTCGGCCCCGTACAAGGCCACAACGCCAGGTGCCGCGATGAACGCGCCGATCAGATTGTGAACGTCGGCGGGAGCATTCGAGTTCGTGTTACAGGCAAACGTCTTGGCATCTGCGCCGAACCCCGACACGCGACAGTTGCTCCAGCCCAGCGTGAGATCGCCTCTTGGCTGGGCGATCCCCAGCGGCGCACTCAACATCAGCAGCGCCCCAGAGAGAACCAACGTCCTCCTCATCGTTTCCTCCGAGAGAACAAGAAAGGGACGACTACCGGTATAGGGCCTTGAGCTTACCCCAGGTGCTGGACGCGACCGGGGTGGCCGTGTCGCGGCGCACTGCTGGTGTAGATGAAGTTCTTCCCGGGGTCCAGTGTGCCGTCGGCGGCGTTGCCCGACGCAGAAAAGCACGTCGCCCTCCGAAACTCCGGGAGATGCCAGTCGAACTGCCATTCGACCGGACCGGCAATGCCCGTGCGTGTGCCGGTCGAGGTGTGCTCGACATAGCGCCGGGAGGCGAACGCGCCGGACGGATTGCCGGCCACGACCTTGAGCTCCGTCGTCGAGACCGTGAACGTTCCGGTCCCCAGACCGTCGCTGGTTCGAAACGCGGTGACCTGGAAACCCCATTTGCGGTCGGGCTCGTCGGCCGTCGAGTCGCTCGAGAGCCGCACGCGCAGCGTGTAGGTCTGGCCCGGCATGTACGTGCTCGGCATGTCCAGGAGCTCCACTGCACCGCCCGGCAGGTTCAGATTGTTGACCGGGTTTTTCTCCTCATCGAAGTTCACGTGACATTGAGTGCACGTGGCCTCGGCAGGCAGGGCGCCGGCCGCGGGCGCGCCGGTACGGGACGCCGGGGGCCGCTCGAGAACTGAACCGTCGCCAAGGTGACACCGGCGGAAAGGATCAGAATGGACGTGGCCGTGGTGACGATGCGGAGCATGAAGCGGCCCTCGGCATGATGGTGGATGCGTTTGGGACGACATTGATTCTATCGCGCCCAGGCGGCCGGATGCGACCCCCAGACGTCCGCATCGCGAAGCCCGGCCGGCTGGTCTAGCGCGGCACGTCCGGCGACTGGGCGGCCACCCACGCCTCCACCTGCCCCCTCAGCACCGGCAGCGCGACGGCTCCGTTGCGCAGCACGACGTCGTGGAACGCCTTGATGTCGAAGCGCGCGCCCAGCTTTCGCCGTGCGTCCTCGCGCAGCCTGAGGATCTCGAGCTGACCGACCTTGTACGCCAGCGCCTGGGCCGGCCACGTCAGGTAACGATCCACCTCGTTGACCACGTTGTTGTCCGCGAGCACGGAGTTCTCGACCATGTAGTCGATCGCCTGCTGGCGGCTCCATCCCATGGCGTGGAGCCCGGTATCGACCACGAGACGACACGCGCGCCATGCGTCGAACGAGAGCATGCCGATCCGGTCGAGATCGGTCGAATAGAGCTTCATCTCGTCAGCGAGCCGCTCGGTATAGAGCGCCCAGCCCTCGAAGTAGGCGGTCACGCCCTGATACTTCCGGAACTCCGGCAGCCCGGTCAGCTCCTGCGCGATCGCGATCTGCAGATGATGTCCGGGGATCGCCTCGTGGAACGCGAGCGCCTCCGCCTCGTAGCGCGGCCGCGTCTCGGGCTTGTAGGTGTTGATCATGTACTGGCCGGGTCGGGAGCCATCCTTGGCGGGATTGCGGTAGTAAGCGATCGTCGAGTAGGGCGCTTCGTGAATGCCCATCACCTTCACTTCGCACTTGGCCTTGGGCAGGACGCCGAACCAGCCGGCCATCGCGACCTCGGCGCGCCCCAGAGCTTCGCGCGCCTTGCCCTCGATCTCCTCGGCGGTCTTGAAGTGCATCGCCGGATTGCTCCGGAGCTTCTTCTGGATCTCCGCGACGTCGCTGGTCCCGAGTGCACGCCCTCCCAGCTCGCTCAGATCGCTGCGGAACTTCGCGACCTGCTCGAGCCCCAGCCGATGCAGCTCGTCGGGGCTCATGTCCAAGGAGGTGTGCACGCGTATCATCTTCCGGTAGCACTCGAGTCCGTCGGGCAGAGCCTTGAGCCCGGCCTGCTCCGGCCCGCGGGCGCGGGGCAGGATCTTGGACTCGAGAAAGCTCCGGTAGCGTGCGAACGCCGGGAGAACGTGCTCGCGCGCGGCCGCATTCAGGTCGCGTGCGAACGTCTTGCGTTGCGCTTCGGACCAGGTCGGCCGGTCGGCTGCGAGCGGCCCGAGCATCGCCCACTCTTCCACCGGCTTCCCTTCGAGCACTCGCAGCTGATCGATCGTCTTGCGGACCGCCTCGAGGCTCGCGATCTTCCCCTTGCCGAGACCGATCGCGAGATTTGCCACGTGCTGGTCCACGTAGCGCCCCATCGCCCGGCACCGCGACACGTAGTTCGCGGCATCCTTCGGCGTCGCGATCACGGTGTAGTCGGCCAGGTTCAGGAACGACACCTGCGGACCGTCGAGCGGATCGACGACCCACTCGGAGAACTCGCACGAGAGCTGCGCGAGCTGGCCCTCGACGTCCTCGATCAGCGCGTCTCGATTGACGCGATCCGCGGCAGCGAGCGTGCGCGTGTCGATCGCGGTGACGCGCTTGCGCATGCTTTCGAGACGCTGCTGCTCCCGAGTCCGGCCGGCGGGAGAGTTGTCGTCGAGCCGATCGTCGTAACGCCGGTCGCCGATCGCGGTCGCCGACGTGGGATGAGCGCGGAGATGTCCCTCCCAGTACTCCTCGCACAACTTCGCCAGATCTTCGGATGGGCCGGCCAGCGCCCGCCCGGGTCCGAGCACCGCCAAGGTCACGAGCACGATCGCTCCGGCAGGAAACAGACTCCATTCACGCATGATGCGGACTCCGGGTTCAGGATGGCACGGTTCTGGTCGCCCGCCGCGTCCACGCCAGGATGGCGGTGCCACCGACCAGGATGGCGGCGAACAGGAACCATTGTACGGCGTAGCTCAGGTGCATGGACTCGTTGTAACGGGCAGGTCGGCTGCGCGACGGCCGGTCGGCGACTCCCGAGCCGGGAAGCTGCCGGATCGCAAACGGCGCAAGCCGATAGGGAAGTCTCGTCGCCAGCGAATCGCGGTCCAGCCACCGCGCCGACCAGAGCGTGATCGAGTCGAGCTCGAGCACGCGCAGGGCAGGACCTCCGATTCCCTGCCGGAGAGGCTCCGCAATCCCGATCACGCCGCGCTCGCCAGGCTCCGGATACTGATCGGGGCGGGCGGTCGCGGCGTCCGGCGCATAGAGCCAGCCGCGATTGACGAGGATCGCAGTGGTGGAATCTACGAGCAGCGGGGTCACGACCTCGACTCCCGGCGCGCCGTTTCGTACCCGGTTGCCGAGCAGGATCTGGCGCGATTCGTCGTAGCGGCCGCGCGCTTCCACGCGGCCTCGAGGCGGATCGACCGCGGCACTGGTGAGGCGGATGCCGAGCGTCGGCCCCTCCAGACGTGCGGCCAGCTCGGCATTCAGACGCTGTTTCTCGCGCCAGCGGGAGAGCTGCCAGAAACCGAGGCGGACGCACACGGCCGCGCCGATCAAGACGGCAAGGAGCACCAGGAGCGATCCGAGCTTCATGCGTCGTGTTCCGCGCCGAGCCGCGCGCCGAAGCTCAAGCCGGCGGCTTGGGCGCGGGCGGCGGCAGGTCGCGCGCCACGACCACCGAGTCGAACGCGCAGGACTTGTGGCTGCCGTCGCAAAACGGTTTCTCCGCGGAGCGCCCGCAGCGACACAAGGAGACGCGGCTGCGGCCGGCGAGCCCGAACACCCTGCCTTCCTGGTCGACGATCTCGAACTCGCCCTCGATCCGAAGCGAACCGTTGTTCATGACCGTGATGCGAGCAGGCATGGGGTGCTTCTCCTGGACCGTTGGCGCCGGCGCAACCTGCGGCTGATCGCGATGGCTGCGAGCGCCGTGCACTCTATCAGCCCTTCGGCCCGGCGGCGAAGGCTGTGACGCCGGCGCTAACGCGCTGCAGCCGGGACGGAGATCGGCGTGCCGGCGTAGCGCGGACCACTCGAAATGCGGCCGATGGTCTCGAACAGATCGAACTCCGCCTGATAGAGCGCCCGCTGGTGAGGCGTCGGCATGGTGGCCGTGCCGCCCATTACCTCGTCGCTGAACAGCCGGCCGGCACCGAACGCCAGGACGGTTCCGCGACCGAACGGTTGGTATCCCATCACCGTTTCACCCTCGGGCAGCACGAGCAGCGGCTGCGCTCCTTCGACCGCGCGCGCCTTCGCGGCGACGCCGAGCGTGTCGACGGGCCCGGGCGCCCTGAGCCACGCTCCCGCCGCGCCAAGCGGGCGCAGCACGGCGATGCTGTCTTGCACCTGGGACGAGAACGACATCTGGAACGGACCGAGCAGCTCGTTGGCGGAGGACTCTTCGTTCTCAGGCGTATCGATCACGACCAGCATGCCGCCCCGCCGGACGAAATCGACGATGCCGTCGATCTCCTGAAGATCGAACGACCGGCGAGGATTGAACTCGACCAGCGCGCGTCCCGGATGACTCAGTGCATCCTCCAGCCGGTCGGCGACCCTCGGAACGAGTCCGATGCGCTGGGTCCAGACATAGAAGGTCTGGATCGCGTTCCAGTAGCCGTAGACCAGATCGTGTCGCGGCAGCAGGAAGTCGCCGTGCTCGGCGTCGAAGACGATCTCCTCGATCGGCTGCCGGGGCTGCGGGAGCGGATAGTCACGCGCGGCGAGCGCGTCGCATGCGCGCTGGGTCGCGACGAATCCCAGCAGGCCGGCGATCACGAGCGCCTGCAGTGCGTGCCAGCGCGGCGACCCGCGCACTCCCCAGGCGAACAGAACGAGCCCGATCAGAGCCAGCAGCAGGAACAGGAGCCGGAGCGTATGGAATCGATTGCTGCGGTTCAGCCAGTCGATCATGCCGAGCGCCAGCTCGGGCTTGCCGGGGATGAACATGAAAAAGTTGGAGAACACGGTGCTGTCCGTGAACAGCAGGATGCGGCCCTTGCCGATCTGCGCTCCTCCGGCTTGGACGATCACGCCGAAATCGAAGTCCAGTTTGTCGGTCTTGGTCGGGAAGTAGCTGGTTTCGGAGTAGTCGAGATAGATGCCACGCAGCCCGTAGCCGAGGATCACGTTCTCGGAGAGCAGCGGTGGGTCGAGGCTGCACGAGGTCGCGAACAGGAACTCGGGCACGTTGCGAACCACCGGATGCGGGAGCTGTGGCGGCGGCTGGTAGCGCGTGAGGGCGAAGTTGCTCAACGTGTAGGTCGCGTCGTAGCGGAAGTACATGCCGAAGCGTCCGGCGATCGGATTGAGATAAGTGCTGCTCCCGAACACGTTGGTGTGGTCGCCGACCAGCAGCAGTCCGCCACCGGCGCGCACGTAATCGGCAACGGCCTCGATCTCGGCTTCCGAGTACGGCGCCGTCGGCGTCTTGATCACGACCACGTCCCACTGCGAGAGGAACTCCGGCGTCAGCCCGCGCCGGTGGGTTTCGACGCGATAGTGGCGGCTCCAGAAATCGGCGAGGCAGTAGTAGTTGTATCCCGAGCGGCCGCCGTACCACTGCCGATCGAAGGGCTGCGTCGTCCACTCCCAGTCGCTGTGCGACTCGTCGATCAGCACGCGACCCTGCTTGCGAACCCCGGGATCGTGATAGCCGAAGAACAGAGTGACTCCGGCCGTCACGAGCAGCGCGCCGAACGCCACGCGCCAGGGAAATCCCGGGCGGGCGGTTTCGCTCTCCTTGGTCGCGACCTCCGCACGGGCCGCGACGCCTCGGGCCCACCACGCGGCGAGCGCGACGGGCAGCGGAAGAAAGCTCAGGAACATCGGGCCCAGTTCCCAGAACACGCCGGAATCGCGGAACCGGCTCACGACCAGGAACAGGATCAGCAGCCGCAACCACGCATACGCCGCGCACAGGGCGACGAAGCCGAGCATGCGCCCGCGGCCCCGAGGATGGAGGAACACGAGCACCGCGAACCCGGCCGCCGCCAGCACACCCGGAAACAGTCCGAGCTTCTCGAACGAGGGCGTGAGGCCGACCGAGTCCACGGGCGTGACCATGTGGATGACGGAGCCGGTGCGCACGGTCTCGGGGGCGAGCAGCTTGAGCGGGTAATAGAGGACCGCCGTCAGGAGCGGCGCATCGTGCAGTCGTGAAGCTAGGATGAACAGGATCGGCGCCAGGGCCGCCTGAAGAGCCAGCACGGTCCCAGCGACCCACAACCCGGGGAGCACGCGGCTGACGAGCGACCGTACGGGAAGCAGCGACAGCACGGCCGCGCCGAGCAACAGCAGCGGCCCGATCTGATGGGGCGGCGGCAGGAGCAGGACCCCCGCCAGCGACGCCGAGCCGAGCAACGCCGCCTGGAGAAGCGTCAAGCTCCGCGGCCCAAGATCGGCGCGGCAGCCGAGGATCAGGAGCGCCGTGCCCGCAGCGATCCAGACGCCGAACCCGCGCGAGTCGAGCGTGAACACCGGCAGGCCGCGCAGCCAGGCGAAGGCGAGCACCAGAACGCCGAGCCAGGCGGCGAACATGCTCCGCTCGTCGCCCCAGACGTGATCCCGGCGCCCGCCGCTGGCGCTCATGGAAGCCGCCCGCGTGGCGGCGCGACCTGCGGCGTCCCGGGCGCGTGCTGGGCGGGAGCGGTGCCGTCGCTCGCGGCTGGAGCCTCGACGTCCACGAGCGGCCCGTCATCCGGAGCCGGAAGCGTGAACTTGCCTTCGATCGGAGTGATCGGCACGCCCGCGAGCAGGTTCTGAAGAAACCGGATGTTACCCGGAAAATGGGTCTCGCGATCCTCCAGGTTCCGGTTGTGCAGGAAATGCGTGTCGCCGATCACGATCAGCTCGCCTTTGCGGATCGGCAGGCTCACGACCACGGGCTGGCCCCATTGGCTCACAAGCGTCCGGGCCCCCGGCGGACAGCGCAGCGGCCAGGCCTCGAGGAACACGAGATCGTCCTGGCTGCTCTCTCCGGTGCGGAAGTGCGCGAGCGGCTGGTTGTAGACGAGGATTCCGTACGCGGTCAGGAAGTCGCGCGCCCCGTCGAGCTCTTCGTGTCCCACGCACGCCAGGATCCGCCCGCCACGTTCCAGAAACTTGTGGAGCTCCCGCCGCTCGGCCAACGAGTAGCGCCGCTGCGGGGCGATCATCACGAACCACTTCGCCCGGGCGAGCAGCGGCAGCGAGAACCGGTCCGCCACCACCGGAAAGAAACCGTCACGCATGAAGTTAAGGACCAGGCCGCCGATGCTCGTTTTCTCCCAGGAGCTCAAGTCGAACCGCCCGCCATGCGAGCGATCCACGATCGCCAGGCCACGCGGGTAGGGCGCGTCCATCGGCCGCTGCACGCCGGTCGCTCGCGACCAATCGGGGATCGGCTCGCTCGAGCGCGGCGTGGCGAGCTGGAGCGCGACCGAAACCGTGACGAGACCCGCGCACAGCGCGGCGGCGGGCTCGAGCTCGCGCGCGCCGCGAGTGAGAAATCCGAAGATCAGCGAGAATCCGAGCAGCGCCGCGATTTGAAGCGGAAGCGACGGGAGGCCGCCGCCCTTCCGGCCGAGATAGCGAATCGACCTCGTGACGAAACCATGGCTGCGGGTCAGCGCCATGTTCTGATAGGTCGACGTGTCGCCGAACACGAGGATCTTGCCCTGGCCGTAGCGCGCCTCGCCGACCAGCACCAGATCGCCCAGCAACTCGTCCGGATTGTAGACGCGGTCGCCGAGGTATGAGCGCCGGAGCTCGGTCACGTCTCCAAGATCGGAGAAGCCGTAGCGGGCCACGACCACCGGCGTCGCATTACGATCTAGATCGAGCGAGGCTCCGACCCAGATCTGGTAGTCCTCGTCACTGAGCACGTCACGATTCAGGGGGTGGGCGCGGCGCTGCAGACCCTCGCCCCACCCGCTCCGCGCGAAAAACGTCGCGCTGTCGAACTTCATGCGAATCCCGAGCGGGCCGAGCAGATCGTTGAACGGCCCGCGGATTCCCGCCACCCCCGTGTGGTCGCCAAGGCAGAGAAGCCCGCCTCCCTCCCGCACGAAGCGCAGGATGCGCTCCCGGTCCGCAGGCTCGAGATAGTCCTGAATGTTGATGAGGACGAGACAGTCGGGGCGATCCTGCTGCTCGAGCCGCCGCAGATCCCGGCTCGCCTCCACGACGCAACCGTTCGCCTGGAGCAGACCCGGCAGCAGGCCGAACATTCCGCCGGCCTTCTCGCCATAGACCGCGTGCGTCGGGAGATTCCAGTTGAGGTAGCCGGCGTCGTAGATCATCACCCGCACCGGCGCGGGAGCGATCGGCGGCGTACGCCCGAACACGAGGACCAGCAACGCGCCGAGCAGGAATCCGGCGACCAGGCGGGGCTTCAGGAGCGCGGATCGTCGCGTCGATCGCTCCGGCTCGCCCGCTTCGTCTGTCGGTGGCGCTGGTTCCGCCGGGCCCCGGTTCAACACCGTGAACACGACCGCGGCCAGGATCAGGAACACGGGTTGGGAGTTGAGAAGCAGGGCTTCCCATGATGGCGCTCGGCGTCCTATCCAGACGGAGAGGGGAGTCAGCAGCAGCAGGTAGGCGAGATGCGTCGCGGCGAGCGCCGCCAGGTTCACGAGCCATCGGGGGCGGCCGCGGTCGGCTCCGGTCGTGGCGCGCCCGATCGCCACGGCGAACAGCGCAAACAACAGCGGCAGCCCCATCGCGGTCGGACCGAGATTGCGCGGTTCACGGACGATCGTCTCCGCCAGGCGCGAGAGCAGGGATGCGGCGGCCATTTTCAGATGCCAGACGATCGGCAGGAGCCGATCCAGCTCGGCCGCGACCACGACCAGGCACAGCGCGAGCGCATAGCCCCACAGCTCCGCGCGCACGTTGCGGGGAGCGCGCGTCACCAAGCTGCCTGCACCGGCGAGCGCGAAGAGAGGGAAATAGACGAGGCCGAGCGGCGCGTAGCGCGCGGCCACGATCCCGGCGGCGAGCAGGACGATCGCGAGGATCAGCTCAGTCCGCGCCGGGCGTGGGGCTCCCTTCCGGAGCGGCCAGAGACTCGCGAGGAACACCGCGAGCCCGAGCAGCACGATCAAACGCTCGAGTCCGGCGGAAAGATGACCGAGCGCCGCCAGCGAACCGCCCGTCACCATCAGGAAGCCGACGTTTCGGGCGAATGTGAGCATGCGGCCTCTCGACCGGCGGCCGGCTCGGCGCGTGGCCGTGGTTGCGGACGATCTCGCGTCCCGCGAGCTCGGAATGCGCTGGTTAGCCAGAGGGCAGGGACCGCGCCCCTGCCCTTCCGGCCGACTGATCTTCGCTTGGAGCTACGACGATTACTTCCGGTACTTGGACTTGACCTTACCCCACGTCGTCCGCTGGATGTCCGTCACGCTGCAGTTCGGACCAGGATCGCACGTCACGGCGCGCGGATCCGTCGTCGGCGGCGGGCAGCTCGGCGGCCCTTGGCACGTCGGGTTGCCGGGATGATGCGTGCAGGCGAACGGGTTGTTGTTGCGGCACTGCGGAAGCTGCGGATCGCACGTCGTCTGGTTGTGGTTGAACGTCGGCATGAAGCACTGCGGATTCCCTGCGTCGCACGTCGGAGCCCTAGGATCCAGCGTTTGATCGAACGTCAGACCCGGGCCACAGACAGGGAGAGCGCACGTGTGATTGAGCGGCGGAGGCTCCACCGTGTGCTGCTGGCGGAGGGGACAGGCGGGCGAGTTCGGATCGCAGGTGTTCTGCTTCGGATCGTACGTATCGCAGGTGAATCTCTGACAGGTGTACGCGTTTGCGCACGTGTGGATCCCAGGGGATGCCGTGAACGGCGCCGGACATCCCGGGCCGGTGTTGGCATAGGTCGCGCAGGTGTACTGGCCATTGAACGTGACCGACCCGGCTGGCCCCGCGATCGCGTCGGGCGCGGACGCGTTCATCATGATCGCGGTTGCGCCGACCGCGGTCCTGGTTCCCGTCTCGAGGCCGTGCACGGCGGCGTCGAGCGAGGCGGTGAATGCCGTGGACGCCTGGTGATGAATCCTGGTCTGCGGGGTAATGAGCAGTGCGAGGAACGCGGCGCAACCTACTGCGGCCAGTATCAGCCGACTCTTCCTCATGGCAACTCCATGCGATCGATCCGGCGTGAAGGAACGCTGGGCGCGCACGAGTGAAAGCGGCACGGGATCGAGCGCTGAGCGAGCGCTTCGGCTCGTGCGGCCCTTGTAGAACACGAGCGATTACGCGACGGCGGTTTACCTGGGGCAATAGTCCTCCCCGGCCGCTCGGCCGAGCAACAGTTATTTGTTGCTGGAAATCGGAATTGCTGCCCGAACGCGCAGTGAGGACTCTTTGCGGCCAGGTGACCGAAGAATGACCGGTGGCGGACATTTTACGGTCCGAAACGGCCGATGTTCATGACATGAAGCGGCCCCGGCGGTCGAGCTTCCCCGCTTTTCTGCTCTCCATGGTTGCGGCAGTGGGATCGTCCGTTCCGGCCGTTCAATGGTGCTCGGTTACCTGGGCCGAGGTCGGGCCGCAATGCTTCGTGGAGTGCGCGCAGCCGCTGGCCGCTTGCGAAGCGGTCGATTCCGGGAGCTGCGGCGGCCGGCTTGCGGACGAAGTCGCCTGCGACTTCGATGCCGGCGAAGCCGGCGCCGATAGCGACGCCGGCTCGGAACGCGGGGACGCTGCCGACTCGCGTGCGTGGTGTCCGCAGCCGGCCATCGCCGGAGTTATCCACCCGGTCGACGATGGCAGCTCCCAGCCGAACCCGGTGATCGCGCCGGCGGATCGCCACGGCCTGGACGAGCCCTCCGAACGTTGGCATGGCGCGCCCGAGCCGGCACTGGCGCGACCTCCGACGGCACCTGATGCCTCGCCACCTTCCATCCGCGGACCTCCTCTCGGCTGAGTCACGAACTCGATCGCGCCGGAAGACCGTCGGTCTCTCCGGCCAACCACCGTTCATGACAAAGAGGAGATCCATCATGAAGCGTACGTTTGGTCTGATTCCACTCGTCGGCACGATCCTGCTCGCGGCAACGGCGCTGAGCGGCCCGAGTGTGCAAGAGTCCACGGTCGTTGAGGAGTGCGGCGCGTGCTGCGACGAGGTTTGCCAGCCTTGTCCACTGCCGTGTGCGGAATCGTGCGCGACCGACTCGGCGACACCGAGCGAATCGTCCATTCAGAGCTGAGAACCCGGTAACGGTCGCGGCGTAGGCCCGAACCACAGGGTCGAAGCCGAGATCGAGTGAGCGCGGCGCGGTGGCTTTGGCCTCCGCGCCGTCGCCTTGCGCCGCGGATGGGCGCTGCCGCATTCTGGGCGCTCGAATCGCTCGGTGTTCCGAGGACCCCCTTTCATCCTACCGCCGCAACCAACGAGGATTCATGTCTCCCGATTTCATCTATGTCATGAAGGATCTCCGCAAGGTGGTCCCTCCCAAGCGCGAGATTCTGAAGGGCATCTGGCTGTCGTTTTACTACGGCGCAAAGATCGGGGTGCTCGGCGCCAATGGCGCCGGCAAGAGCTCGCTGCTCCGAATCATGGCGGGAGCGGATCAGGATTTCCTCGGCGAGGCGTTTCTCGGCAAGGCCTACACGGTCGGCTTCCTCGAGCAGGAGCCCAAACTCGATCCCAAGAAAACCGTGCTCGGCAACGTCCAGGACGGCGTCGCCGGCAAGATGGCGGTGGTGAATCGCTGGAACGAGATCAGCGCCAAGTTCGCGGAACCGATGAGCGACGAGGAGATGACCAAGCTGCTCGAGGAGCAGGCCAAGGTCCAGGATCGCATGGACGCCGGGAATCTCTGGGATCTGGACCGGCAGCTCGAGATCGCGATGGACGCTTTGCGCTGCCCGCCGCCCGATGTGGACGTGACCAAGATCTCGGGTGGGGAACGCCGGCGCGTGGCACTGTGCCGGCTGCTCCTTCAAAGCCCAGACCTGCTGCTGCTCGACGAGCCTACGAACCATCTCGACGCCGAGTCGGTCGCGTGGCTGGAGCGATTCCTGAAGGAGTACCAGGGCACCGTGGTCGCGGTGACGCACGACCGTTACTTCCTCGACAACGTGGCCGGATGGATCCTGGAGCTGGACCGCGGCTCGGGAATTCCCTGGGAAGGCAACTACTCGTCCTGGCTCGAGCAGAAGCGCGAGCGCCTCGCACAGGAGGAGAAGTCCGAGAGCGGCCGGCAGCGCACGCTCGAGCGCGAGCTGGAATGGGTGCGCATGGCGCCGAGAGCGCGTCAGGCGAAGGGCAAGGCGCGACTCGCCGCTTACGAGAAACTGCTCGCAGAGGAAGGTCGCGAGAAGGTCGAGGCGCTCGAGATCTACATCCCGCCCGGGCCCCGGCTCGGCAACGTCGTGATCGAGGCCGCCGGTCTGCGCAAGGCCTACGGCGACAACCTGCTGATCGACGATTTGTCGTTCAAGCTGCCTCCGGCCGGGATCGTGGGCGTGATCGGGCCGAACGGAGCCGGGAAAACGACGCTGTTCCGGATGATCACCGGCCAGGAGAAGCCGGACGGCGGCACGCTCCGGATCGGTGACAGCGTTTCGCTCGCGTCCATGGATCAGAGCCGTGACGCTCTGCCTGGCGACGCGAACGTGTGGGAGGCGATCGCAGCCGGCCACGACGCGATTCAGCTCGGCAAGCGCTCGATGAACTCACGCAGCTACGTCGCCTCGTTCAACTTCAAGGGCGCCGATCAGCAGAAGCGAGTGAAGGATCTCTCGGGCGGCGAGCGCAACCGCGTCCATCTCGCCCGCATGCTCAAGACCGGCGCCAACGTGCTGCTGCTGGACGAGCCCACGAACGATCTCGACGTCGACACGCTGCGGGCGCTCGAAGAGGCGCTGCTTTCGTTCGCCGGCTGCGCGGTCGTCATCAGCCACGACCGCTGGTTCCTGGATCGCATCGCGACCCACATGCTCGCGTTCGAGGGCGACAGCCAGGTCGTGTGGTTCGAAGGCAACCACCAGGACTACGAGGCGCACCGACGCGAGCGGCTGGGGGCCGAAGCCGACCAGCCGCATCGCATCAAGTATCGAAAGCTCGTGCGCGCCTAGCGCACGGGGCGGCTGCGCGGAGCTCCACGCACGTGATAGGTCGTGCCTCCGAGAATTTCCGTCCCACGGCGAGTCAGTATGATGATGCGGTGAGACTGATTTCGCACTCAGGGTATTCCGGTCGAATCGGAATCCGATTTTCGTGGGCTGGCGCTCCGGCGGCCCGCTACGTCCGCGAATTCGCCCAGTCAACAGAAAGCCCTGCTCGGGACGCTGGCTCGGAGAGCCAATTTCTTGCGCTAAGCGGCTGGGCTAGGCTGCCCGGGATGGCGACCTCGGCAGACCCTCGTCCGGCACCTGATTCAGACGCCGTCTCGCACCGATCGTGGCGTTTCGACGCCCGAGACTACCGGGACCCGACGCCCAGCCCACCGCTGATGCACGCGCTAGGGCTCGTCAACCGGGTCGCGCTCCGCGCGCTGCTCAAGCTCCGCAGGATCGACTTCCCCGACGCCGACCTTGCCCGCCTCCGTGCGGCCGTCCGCCCGGGAACTGCCGCCTTTCTCGGTCCGAACCATCCCGAGTTCATGACCGATTGGCTGATCGACAAGGAGATCTCGCGTCGCGTCTCACCTCTAATGGCGCACTGGGCGTCGTACGAGATCGTCAACGCGAGCCCGTCCGCTCAGGGGTTCTGGCTGCGAAACAACTTGATCGCCAACGCCCCGGGAGGGACCGGACGCGAGTATTCGATCCGCTGGGCGCTCGGCGGTCATGGCGTTCTGCTTCATCCGGAAGGGACGGCGAGCTGGCAGGCCGATCGGGTCGGTCCACTTCTCCCTGGAATCGTGGAGATGGCCTGGGAGACGTGCCGAAGAACGCGCGAAGCAGACGTCGCGAAACCTGTCTTCGTCGCGCCGATCGTCTGGAAGCTCCGATTTCGCGGGGCGGCGCACGAATCGTTTCGGCGCGAGATGCGGCACATCGAGCAGCGTCTCGATCTTCCGTCGGGATCTCGGATGGCGGTCGAGGCGCGCTTCGCCGCGCTCCAGCAGAGCCTGCTCCGGCGCCAATGGTCACGC
>DASQFU010000198.1:0-9114 GCA_035632955.1 Candidatus Limnocylindria bacterium | reverse complement strand
CGAGCGGGAGTGCGCCGCGCTCGCCGCGCGCGGCGTCGTGTTCGCGCACGAGGTCGAGAGCTACGACTTTGGCCGGTTCAACGAGTTCTGGGATCCGGAGAACCGTCTGATCTCGCTGCTCGAGCCTCCCCAGCCGTTCGTTCCGGGCACGGGATTGGCACTGAGCACGGTAATCCTCAACGCCGAGGAATTCTCGCGCACGGCCGGATATTACCGCGACCAGCTCGGACTGCCGATCGCCGAGCAACGCGAGCATTGGGTGGAGTTCGACACCGGCCCGACACGGGTTGCCGTCCACTCGCGCCGGGCATCGGCGACGCCGCTGCACGCGTCGCCGCCGATCGCGTTCGCGTTCGAAGTCGGCGATCTCGATGTGTTCGCGGAGACGCTGCGACAGCGGGGTGCGCAGTTCGCGACCACGCCGGCCGAGGAAGCGTTCGGTGTGTACGCCGAGATTCTCGATCCCGACGGCAACGTGGTCGTGTTCCGCCAGTCGCTCCCGCCGCCGTCCCGCGAGGAGGAGCTGGCCGAAGGCTTCGAAGATGACGCGGCGCCCGCGCGCACCTCGATCCGCAAGTCGGTGAAGAAGGGATCGAAGGCAGTGAGTCGCGTGGCGGTGCGCCCCGGCTACCGGACGTCGCGGTCGACCGCGCGCAAGCGGCCCTCCGGAACCACCCAGCGGGTGGCCTCGGTGCGCGGTGCAGGGCCGGAACGGTCGCGGCAGACGCCGAAACGGACCGCGGACGAGAAGAAGGCGCGCGGCAAGCCGGCGATCGGCCGCGCGAAGAAGGCGACGAGAGCGACGCTGGCGCAGAAGAAGCGGGCGGTGGCGCGCGCCAGCAAGGGTCGGGTTCCTAAACGCTCGGCCGGCGCCCGCAAACGATGAGCCCGCGCCGCCTGATGGCGTTCTACCAGCGCGAGCGCGGCGATCGGTATTCGGTCCACGCGCATCTCTCGTACGGCCTCCCGGATGCGAGCGAGTCGGATTCGCTGACCGCGGCCGAGCGGTGACGATGCCGGAGACTCGCGTTTTCCTCGCCGGAGGCGTGCGCACGCCGATCGGCAGTTTCGGCGGCGCGCTCGCCGCCTCTTCGGCGGCCGAGCTCGGCGGGCTGGCCGCGCGCGCAGCGCTCGAGCGGGCGGGCGTGCCGTTGGAGGCGGTCGATGAAGTGCTGGTCGGTCACGCACGGCAGGCCGGCAACGGGCCGAATCTCGCGCGCCAGATCGGCCGCCGCGCCGGCCTCGGTGACCATGTGCCCGCGTTCACGATCAACAAGGCGTGCGCCTCGGGAATGCAGGCGATCGTCAGTGGTGCGCAGAGCGTGCGGCTTGGCGACAGCGCGGTCGCGCTCGCCGGCGGCAGCGAGCACATGTCGAGCATCCCGTTCCTCGCGCTCGACGTGCGCTGGGGGAAGAAGCTCGGCGACGAAACGCTGGTGGACGCGATGTATCGCGATGGCTACCGCTGCCCGCTGTGCGACCAGCTCATGGGAGAGACGAGCGAGACCCTCGCGGACGAATACTCGATCTCCCGGGCCGAGCAGGACGCGTATGCGCTCGAGAGTCACCGTCGAGCCGCGCGCGCGTGGGCGGAGGGACGTTTCGATTCCGAAGTCGTTCCGGTCGAGTTCGCGGTCGGCAAGCGATCGGTGCGGGTCGAGCGGGACGAGCACTTCCGCGCCGACGCCTCGCCGGAGGATCTGGCGAAGCTCAAGCCGGTGTTCCGGAAGGACGGAACCATCACCGCCGGGAATGCGTCGGCCATTACCGATGGCGCCGCAGCGATCGTCGTGGTTTCCGAGGACGCGGCGAAGCGCCATGGCATCGTCCCTCAGGCGGCGCTGCTCGGTGCCACGTCGGTCGGCGTCGATCCCGCGCGCATGGGCATCAGCCCGGTGCCGGCAGTGCAGCGCCTGCTCGAGCGTCATCGTCTGCGCCTCGACCAGATGGACGTGATCGAGCTCAACGAGGCGTTCGCGTCGCAGGTCCTGGCCTGCGACCGCGAGCTGCACTTCGACCGCGAGCGGCTGAACGTCAATGGTGGCGCGATCGCGCTCGGCCATCCGACGGGCTGTAGCGGCACCCGCATCGTCGTCGCGCTGCTGCGCGAGCTCGCGCTTCGCAAAGGCCGCTATGGCCTCGCGACGCTATGCGTCTCCGGCGGGCAGGGCATGGCGGTGCTCGTCGAGCGCGTTTCGTCGTAAAACGACCGGCGCAAATCGCCCGCGATCAGAATCCCGGCTGCAGGCTAAACAGCCAGTACCAACCCTTGTCCGGTCGATCGTTCGGATGCACGAGGTCGATCTCAGCGACCGCGAATCCGAGCAGGTTGACGCGCAGCGCGACGCCGTGGCTCGTCACCACACGCCGATCGCGGCCCGAGACCTGGAACGATTCGCCTTCGCGCCATGCGGCTCCGGCGTCCAGGAACGCGGCCGCCTCGATCGGCGGGATGCCACCGCCCGGCACGAGACCCGCGCCGCCGAGCAGAGGCAAGCGCAGCTCGACGTTGCCGACCGCGATCCGGCTGCCGAGCAGTCGGTCGAACGGCGGGCAGGATCCGTCGACCGTGTTCCCGCACTCCGCCGGAGTGAACGACTCGTTGTCGTAGCCGCGCACAAGGGAGGGATAGCCCAAGAAGAGATCGGACAGCCGCGGGTCCTCTCCATCGCTGCCGTAGCGGCCGTAATGGAGCACGCGACTGGCCAGCGTGAGCGGGCGCGCCAGCGGCAGGTACTGGCGGACGTCGCCGAGCACGCCGAGGTAGTTGAGATCGCCGAAGGTGGGGGAGACCTCGAGGCGGTAACGCCGGCCGAGCAACGGGCTGGTGCCGCCGAAATACGAGTTGTCGTAGACCAGTGCCGCGCTCGCGACGCCGAGATTGATCGAAGGAATGCTGTCGTCGGCCAGCGATGTGATCGACTCGGCGAGTAGCTCCCCCGTGATCTGGGAAAAGATCCGTTCCTCGACCTCCCCGCTGAAATCGATGCTTCTCAGTCCTCCCGCGAACTCGATGCGCTGCGCGCGGCTGAACGGATAGGCGAGCTGCAACTGAAGCTCGCGATCGATCTGGAAACGCCGGAAATCGCGCTCCCGTACCACCGGCTCGCCGGCGAGCGTTCCGGTCTCGATCAGGAACTCCTGCGTGATGGTCGGGAACTGACTCCCGAGCACACCCCAGTTCCAGCGTTGGCGGAGGTTGTAGTACCCGACGCCGGCGGCGACGTTGTTCAGGAACGACCCGCCGGCATTGTTGACCTGGAGCAGCGTCACCAGGTTGTGGTCACCGAGGATGTCGCTCCAATACAGGGTGGCGCCGCCGCCACCAACCACCGATCCACCGCCAGTGCCGATGCCGAGGTTCGCCTGGGAAACGTTGTCGAGCGACAGCGACGCCCGATACGGAGCGGGGCGGAAGCTGGCTCGATCGGCCAGTCCGAACGAAGGGTTGGCGACCAGAGCGCCGACTTCCGCGCCCGTCCGCTGCGCCGGCGGCAACTGCGCCGGCCCGGCTGGCAGCGCCGACGCGGGCACGGACGGCGGAGCGCCGGCCAGCGCCGTCGTGGAGTCGATGGCGTAGATGCTGTACCCGCCCTCTTCATAGACGGTCACGACCATGCGCTCGGCGTTCCGTGCCGCCGAGAGCGCCGGGCTCAGGGCGGTGATGCCGCTGACGCCGGTCGCGACCTGCGTGACCTGCGTGATCGCGCCGCTCGCGAGCTCGACGCGGTAGACGTTCGAGATGCCAGCCGGATCGGCGATGAAGTGCAAGCTCGATCCGTCGGGCGTCCACTGCGGATTGATGTGCTTGACCCCTGCGGCGAAGCCGGGCACCTGCGTGACCTCGCGTGTCGCGGGATCGATCAGCGCGATTTGATATCCGTCGTACGACAGCGCTTCGAGGTCGGTCGCGAAGCGGTCGGTCACGAACGCGATGCGCCGGCCGTCGGGCGACCACGCCGGCGCGAGCGCGGCGTAGGGGTCGTCGGTGAGGCGTTCCAGATGCCGGCTCTGGAGATCCACGACGAATAGATCGGTGACGCCTCCGGTCATGGCCGTGAACGCGACGCGGCGACCATCGGGAGACCAGGTGGGATTGAAGATCTCGTCGAGCTCGCCGAGCTCCAGCTCGCGCTCGGTGCGGCGCGCGCGCATGTCGTAGATGACGAGCGCCGGCCGACCCTTGCGGATCGAAGCGTACGCGAAGCGGCGGCCGTCGTGGCTCCACGACCCGGCGGAATGGATGAACTGGAGACTCTGAAGGTGCGGGTCCGTCGCCGCGCGCGTGATCGTCTCGAGGATGCGTCCGCTCTGAACGTCGGCGAGGAACATCTCGATCGAGAACAGATTCCGCTCGGAGAAGTACACGAGCTGCTGCCCGTCGGGGCTCAGCGACGGCGCCACGTTCAAGCGCCTGCCTTCGCGGGAGCCGGCGATCAGCTTGCGCCCAAGTCCGGTGGCGGCCGTCGGCGCTACGCCCGTGGTCGCGTACCAATCGCGGACCGCCTGATGCCATTCGCGCGACAGCGTGTCCGGCCCCTGGCCGGTCACGGAGCGAATGGCCCGTTCCGCGTCCGCGGTGCGACCTGCCGTTTTCAGGATGCGCCCGACGGCGTCGTCTCCCCAGCGCCCGCCGATGTAGCTGAACAGCGCCTGGCCATACCGGTAGGGGAAGAAGCGCGAGTCCTGGAGCTTGGAGATCGTCGGGAGCTTGTTGGCGCGGGCTGCGTCGCGCATCCACATCGCCGTGTGCGCATCGACCGGGCCGACCGAGAGGTACTCCGCCATTCCCTCGATGAACCACAGCGGCAACCGCAGGGCGACGGGTGCGGCGAAGCCCGCGCCGGACCGACTTTCGCCGGTGATATCGAACTGGAACGCGTGCACCAGCTCATGGCCGATCACGTGATCGGTCTCCGCGAGCGAGCCGGCCAGCGGCAGCACGATGCGGCGCTTGAGGAACTCGGTCACGCCGCCCGTGCCCTCGCCGATCTCGCCCGGGATCGCGTTGGTCTGTTCGAAGTGCGGATGGCTGGCGTAGAGAATCAGCGGCTGGCGTCTGGAGAGCTTGTGGTCCAGCACCTGCGAGAGGCGCGCATGCCAGCGCTCCGCGATCCGCGCCGCCCGCTCGGCGGCAGCCTTCTCCTCTTCGTAGTAATAGACGTCGAAGTGCTCGGTCTTGAGCACCTTGAAGTCGAAGCGTTCGTACTGGACCTTGCTGCGTCCGAAGTATTGAGCCGAGCTCGGAGAGGCGAGCGCACAGGAAAGCGACACGGCGAGCGCCGCGGCGAAGCACGCATTCCAACGACGTGCGGGTGAGACGAGTGGATGCGGTTTCGGGCTCGTGTGCTCCAGCGCCCTACGGGGTACGGGCATGAGGGACTCCTGCGGGCCATATCCGGGTCTGATGCGCGGGAGCGTCCAGCCCAACGTCAGTATAGGCGCCGCTTGCGGGTTCTGCGAGCGAGGCTCACGACCCCGCCGAGCACAGCCAGTAGCGCCGCGAGCGAAACCAGAATGCTCGGCGCCGCCGGCAGATCAAGGCGAACCGAGCCGATCAATCCGACGAGGCTCGCCACGAAGCCGAAGATCCAGCCGACAGCCAGCGCCGGTCCGGTGCGCGGCGTCACCAACAGGCCGGCGACGGCCGGGATCACCAGGAAACCGAACACGAGCAGCACGCCGGCGATTTGAACCGACGACGTGACGACGAACCCGAACGTGGCGTAGAACAGAAGATCCCACACGAACAGCCGCCGCCCGCGGGCACGCGCGCCCTGCGGGTCGTTGGTGATCTCGAAGAACGGCCGTCGCAGTAGGAAATGGATGAGCCCGATTCCGGCGTAGAGCGCCGCCACACGTCCGACGTGTCCGGGCGCCACGGTGTAGAGCGTTCCCACGAGCGTCTCCTTCAAGTGCTCGGGTCCGGCAGGACTCTTCTCCAGCACCAGAAACACCAGCGCCTGCGCAGTGGCGAACACGATGCCAATGAACGCCTCGAGCGGGACGCTACGCGCCCGGCCCCGCAGCCATGCGAACAGCCCCGCGCCCACGAAGGTCATTCCCAGCGCCAGCAGATACGAGCTGCGCTCGTCGTCCTCGAGCCCGAGCATCACGCTCAGGGCCACGCCGAGCGCCGCCATCTGCGCGAGCGCGAGGTCCACGAACAGGACCCCGCGCCGCACGATGTGGAAGCCGAGATACGCATGAATGCCGGCCAGAACCAGAGCGGCGATCGCCGCTGTATGAAAAAACGGCAGCGCGAACGCGTCGGTCATGGGCTCGGCGATTGGGACGCCTGCTTCGCCAGATCCGCGAGGACCCTGGAGAAGTGGGCGAGATAGCTTCCGGCCGCCGGCGCGTCGCACGATGGCGCCGCGACCACCGATTGCACGCCCGCCTGGCGGCCGAGGAAGCGGCCTGCATCCTTCGAGAAGTACGGTTCCTGGATCAAGAGGCGCACGTGGCGGGACTTCGCGATCTGCACCAGTTGCGCGAGATGCCTGGCGGTCGGCGGAATCCCCGGCACCGGCTCCACGGTCCCCGCCACGTCGAGCCCGAAAGCGTCCGCGAAGTACGACCACGACCGGTGATAGGTGAACACCGTTTTCACAGTCAGCCCCTCAGCGGACTCCCTTCCGCGCCGCCGTGCCGCCTCGGCTTGTACGGCGAACGTGGCCGCGCGCTCGCGATACTCCGAGGCATGGGCGGGATCGACCCGCGCCAGCGCCTCGGCGACGTTGCCTGCAACGACGGCGCCATTGCGCGGATCGAGCCAATAGTGCGGGTTGCCGCTCGGATGAACGTCGCCCATCGAGGCGTCCACGCGGCCGGTCGGCACTTCCAGAACGCGTACGCCCCGCGAGCAATCGACGACCGTGAGCCGCGAGTTGCGCGAGCCGTCGATGATCGCATCCGCCCACTGGTCGAGCCCGAGACCCACCTTGAGATAGAGCTGCGCACGCGAGACGCGAACCATGTACGAGGGCAGAGCTTCGACGCGGTGGGCGTCGGAGGTCGGCCGTGCCACGGCGAACACCTCGACCTGATCGCCGCCCACGCTGCTCGCGATCGAAGCGAAATCGTTGAGCGAGGCGGCGACGCGCACCTTGGCCGCGGCCACGCCGGGCGCTAGAAGCGCCGCGGCGAGCACGAGAGAAGTCAGCAGACGAAGCATCACGATGGCTCTCCTAGAACTGATGGGCCTTGTGCGGTCCCATCGAGTAGATGACGCGCAGGGTCACGGTGTTCACCGCCGGCGGATCGTCCGCAGCGGCGGGTGACGTCCCGGGCATGAAATGCTTCCAGTCGATGCGGAACGCCGTGGATTCCTCGAGCAGCGCGAGTCCGGCGAACAACCCGAACGCCTGGTCGGTCGTTTCGTCCGACGTGGGCTGCTGAAAGCGCTCGTACGACGCGCCGACGTTGTAGCGGAGGTTGAAATCGTAGTCAGCGTAGAGATACCCGCCGGTCGGCTTGACCGAGCTGGTCGTGTAGGCGGCCGCGGCCGGGTCCCACGCGGCATCCTCGCGGTCGAGACTCAGCACCTCGCCCTGTACGACCAGGTAGGCGTTGGCCGAAGTCCAGACCTTGAGCTTCGCGTCGGCGCCGATCACCGTCGTGCGCGACCCCGCCGCGACGTTGTTTGTGCCCTGGACCGCGGAGAGCCCGAGCTCGAGACCGGAGCGCTCGCCGAGCGGCGCGAACGCCACGAGCCGGCCGAGCACTCCCGGCCTCGGCTCGTCCTCGCGATCGCCTTCACCGGTTTCGATCGGGTCGGAGGGGTCGCCGGACGATTCACGAGGGATCCGGAACGAATGGCCGTGCAGCCAGTCGGCCGAGGCGGTGATCGCCCAGTTCCCGGGCACGGGCAGGCGCTCGGAAAGTTGGAGCCCCGTCTCGTTGAATGCCTCCTCGCCGGGCAGATAGGCGGACAGCACGCCGAAGCGCTCGGAGAATGGATACGCGTGCGCGTGAACCGGATTCAGCCGGCCGAACCCGACGCGATACTTACCGCCCTTGAGCACCAGGTCCGCGGGCAGCCCGCGGAGGAGGGTGAAGAAGCCCTCCTCGACCTCGGCGCCTTCCTCTCCGAGCGCGACGGTGAAGAAGCCGCGCGCGTACGGATTAAGATAGTCGTCGAAGACGATTTCCGTCTCGCCCGGGTCGAGGCCGACGCGCCGACTCGCGGGATCTCCCTCGGCGTCGGTCCAGCGCGCGAACGGTTGACCGAGAATCGAGATGTTCGGATTGGTGACGCCCGCACCTGCGACCGATGCCAGCATCAGCAGAGTCGCCAGCGTGGCGCCGACAAGCAGCGCAAAGCGCAGCATGGAAAGAAACCTCCCGTGGCGTGCCCGAAAGACGTGTCCGCCCGCGAGATCCGCGGGCGGTGCGAGCGCGGAGCCGCGCCCGTTACGGGGCGCGGTCTAGACGGCGGGAGGAGCGCGCGCGGCGCCGCCAGGAACGACGGTCGCGGCGGACTGATCGGTCTCGAGGAGCGAGACCGCGGTGATCGTGATCGAGGATGGGAACGCCGAGACGCAGACATCGTTCGCTTCGACCGAGCTGTGGAGGCCGGAGCACGAGGAGCACGGCTCGACGCCATGGTTCCCGGCGACGTCGCAGTCGGGATCGACGAGGTGATGCCAGAAGTGCCCGGCCGAGCCCAGGCTCAGCACGCCCAGGAGGGCGAGCGCGACCAGCGATCGGAAGGAATGTGGACGCACCATGAACCTCGTCGTGCCGCGACGCCAGTCGCGGCACCGCTGGCAAGGATGAGGCGGCCTCGGTTAGCGAGTCAAGGCGTCACAACCCGACATGGATCTGAGAGCACAATCATCGACAATTCCTTGACATCGCGATGCTAACGGGGCGAGGCCTTGGGGTCCTTCGAGTTTCGCATTCGACTCAACTCCCGCAGCTTGAGGCGTACACCCTCGCGATCGGGTCCGGTGGGAGCCGCGAGAAGACAGAGCTTCAACCCCAGGATGGCGCCTTCGATTTCGCCGCTCCGCTCCTTGAGTCCTGCGATTTCGCGATACGGCTCCGCCCACCACGGAGCGAGCCATGATGCCGAGCCGAGCTCTTCGAGAGCGTGCACGATGCTGATCC
>DASQFU010000197.1:0-8379 GCA_035632955.1 Candidatus Limnocylindria bacterium | reverse complement strand
TGGCTTGCCTTCGGGCGTCAGCGGCTGGACGAGCAGCAGCTTGCGCTGCTCGAGCTCGCGGTGCTTGATGGTCGCGACCACGTCGCCGACGACCCGCGCGAGGAACATCTACTTCCCTCCCGCCACCGGCGCGTGCCGCACGTCGTCGACGATGCCGACGATCGCGGCGTCCGCCGGGTTGTCGGGATTCGCCAGCGCGTTCGCCGCTTCGCGCCCGCGGACGTAGAACACGCGCTGTCCCTGCGCCGCCGACACCAGGTCGATCGCGACCAGCAGGCGGCCGCTCGCGGTGCCCGCGGCGTCGGTCGGCTCGACCACCAGCAGTCGCTGGCCGATCCAGGTCGGAACCTTGGCCGTGCATACCACCGTTCCGACCACGCGCGCGAAGTGCATCAGAACACCCGTTCCTTCATCTGCGCATGCAAGCGTGGCACGACGACGGAACGCACCAGCAGCCCCTTTTGCAGCGCCTGCGCGCGACCCGCGTCGACCGCGGTCTGCACGTTGCTCACGTCGCCGGTCAGGAACACGAAGCCCTTGCCTCCGAGCCCGTTGGCGAGCCGGATGTCGCGCAACGTGACTCGCGCCGCCTTGGCCGCCACGTCGGCGGCGACGATCGCCGAGGCGGCGGACAGCGTTTCGATCACCCCGAGCGAGTCGTCGTCCACGCTGGGCGCCTGGCCCTGCAATGCGGGCAGCACCATCTCGTGAAGCTGCGGGATGAACAGCGAGTCGAGCAACGTGTCGCCCGCCGCATCGAGCCCCTTCCCGAACGCCGCACGCACCGAAGCGACGTCACCGCCGATCAGCACCCAATACTTGCCCGGGGAGAGCGGAGAGGCCTGGACGAGTGCGACGTCGGCGGTCTTCACCATCGCATCCCCGACCACGGTGCCCTGGGCGATGCTGCTGGTCTCGATCGCGGCGATGGCGACGTGCATCACACGATCCGGAACGCGTCGACGAGCGTGCAGCGCCGGAGCCGGGTGAAGCTCCGGGCAGTGGTCATGCCTTCGCCGGTCGGGCTCGCGATCGTGAAGCTGGTCGGGCCTTCGCCCCCGTAGCCGAGGCCCGCGAAGTTGGGACCGTTCTTGACGAAGATCGAGCAGTTGCAGAGTCGCGCCATCTTCGACAGCTTCTCGACGTTGCGCGAGTGCATCGACGCCGTGTGGCGATAGCCGTGCTCGACCAGCAGGGCGTAGTCGATCGCCTCGTCGACCGTGCGCACGCGCACCAGTGGAATCACCGGCATCATCATCTCCGTCCACACGAACGGGTGATCCGCGTCGACCTCGCACACCGCCAGGCGCTTGCTCGAATCGCAGGGAATGCCCGCCTCGCGCAGGATCACGTCGACGTTCTTGCCGACGAACTTGCGCTGGATGGCGGCGTGCTTGCGGGGACCGTTGTCCTTCTCGAGCAGCAGCTTGCGCAGCGTCTCGGTCTGATGCGGCGGGACCACCACCGCACCCGAGCGGCCGAGCGCTTCCTTGAGCCGGTCGGCGATCAGCGCGACGGCGATGATCTCCTTCTCGTCGGTGCAGATGATGTTGTTGTCGAGCGAGGCGCCCAGGACCAGGTCGCGCGCGGCCTTGTCGAGGTCGGCAGTCTCGTCCACCACCGAAGGAGGATTCCCGGGGCCGGCCGTGATCGCCTTCTTCCCCGCGGCCAGCGCCTCCTTGACCACCGCCGGCCCGCCGGTCACGACGTTCAGCCGCAGCTCGCGGTAGCGCAGCAGCCCCTGCGCGATCTCGATCGAGGGCTGCTCCACCGAATGGATCAGCGGCTGCGGCGCGCCGGCCCGGCGCGCGGCGCGATTCATGAGGTCGACGGTGAGGTTCGAGACCTTGCGGGCGTTCGGATGCGGACACAGCACCACGGTGTTGCCGCCGGCAAGCATCGAGATCGCGTTGTTGATGATGGTCTCGCTCGGATTCGTGACCGGTGTGATGACCGCGATCGGCCCGTACGGCGCCCGTTCCTCGAGCGTGATGCCGTGGTCCCCGGTCCAGGCGTGCGGGAGCAGATCTTCGGGGCCGGGCGTGAGCTCGGTGACGATCCTGTTCTTGAGGATCTTGTCTTCGACGCGCCCGAGCCCGGTCTCTTCGACCGCCACTTCGGCCAGCGTTCGGTACTGGCCCGGGAGCGTCTCTCGGATCGCGGCGATCACCGCCGAGCGCGTGCTGAGCGGCACCTGCTCGTAGGCGTCGAACGCCGAGCGTGCCGCCGCCACGGCCGAGTCGAGATCGGCATGGACACCGAGCGCCCGTGCTTCTCCCGGATTCCCGGGGTCGCGCTCGAGGCGCTCCAGTACCTCGGCGACGATCGTTTCGATGCGGTGCGGGTCGAGCGCCATGCAGGGCCTCGGCTAACGCGCCGGCGGCGCCGCGCCGGCGGCGCCCTTCAGGTAACGGTCGCGGCCGGCGATCTCGACCGAATCCACGATCCCGACGATCACGGCATCCACCGGCTTCTCACGCGAGACCTCGGTCAATCGCGCCGACGAGCCCTGGGCGACGAGCACGACCTCTTCGCTGCCAGCGCCGACCGCATCGGCCGCCACCACGTAGTTGCCGGTCGCCGCGAGCGCGGTGTCGACCTCGCGCACCAGCAGGAGCTTGAGGCCGAGCAACCCATGGTCCTTGCGCGTGGACACGACGGTGCCCATCACCTGCGCCAGGATCATCGCTATTTCTTCGCGGGGGTCGCGGCGACGGCGATCGGAAGCACGTCCTCCAGCATCGTGTGCGGGCGCGGGATCACGTGAACCGACACCACCTCACCGACCTTCGCGGCGGCGGCAGCGCCCGCTTCGGTCGCGGCGCGAACTGCGGCCACGTCGCCGCGCACCAGCGTCGTCACGTAACCGCCGCCGATCTTTTCGTAGTGGACGAGCGTGACGCGCGCGGCTTTGACCATCGCGTCCGACGCCTCCACCATGGCGACGAACCCACGGGTCTCGATCAGGCCGAGAGCCTCTTCCGACATCTTGTCCTCCTCGGTAATGTGTGCCCTCAGCGGCGCGGTCCGGCGATCGGCGCTTCCAGTTGACCCTCGGGCGCGGGGATGACGTGCTTGGCCAGCACCTCGCCTACGCGCGCGGCAGCTCGAGCTCCGGCTTCGACCGCCGCCTCGACCTCGCCGACCGATCCGCGCACGATCACGGTGACGCGCGCGTCCGAAACCACCTCGTAGCGCACCAGACGCACTTGCGCGGTCTTGCACATCGCGTCGGCCGCTTCCACGGCGCCGATGAATCCGCGTGTTTCGACGAGACCCAGCGCCTCGATCGCCACCGGCCAAACGCCTCCGAGCTTGGAAGTCATTGCGGCCACGGCGATCGCCGTTGACGCCAGGGACGGACGCTAACAGGGAAGCGTGAGTCGGTCAACGCGTTGGAGAGTTTCTGCTGGAGGGTTCCGCGCTGCGGTGGGCACGGCAAAACCCGCGTGCGGGCGGAAGCGCGCGCGGGCGAAACAAAGGCTCCCCAAGCGTCCGTGCGCCGGTTCGTGTGCAGGCTGCGTTCGCGACAGCCATGGATGCCTACGGCCGGCTGGTCACGGAACGCCCAGGGAGACCAGAGAACCGCGCCGGGCGGCGCGGTGGAAATCATGGGCCCCTAGCCGCGCGGGGGTGTCGTGCTGGGGATGACCGCGGTGTTGGGGCCCCAAGAAAAGTTCCCCGTAGCGACCGTGTGCCGGACCGTGTGACTCCTTCGCTCGCGTAAGGGGGATCAGCCCACAGCCGGCGAAGCACGAGGAAGCACAGGGAACAACTCGAATCGAATGTCGTGTGCGGCCGTTTCGCCGCGTGTACCAGGCACTACCGCAAAGGCGATGCCGTGACGATTCGAATCGGGGCTCTGGACCGGGGCCGGTGCGGCAGGCGCGCGCACGCCAGCGCATTAGCGCGCCACACGCCGGCCGAGCGCGCGTGCGCGGGAAAGCCAGGCCCGCCGTGAAGTGTCGGTGCGCTTGGGGGCTTTCCCCCGTGCGGCGGGGCGCCGCTGGGGAAATCGACGTGACCCGCGCCGGCGCGCCGCCGGCTACGCCGAGGGCGGGGCTCCCTCCAGCTCCTCGGCGAAATGACACGCGGACCAATGTCCGGGGCGGACTTCGCGCAGCTCCGGCTCGACTTGCGAGCACAGCTCGCGCGCCATGAAGCAGCGTGGGTGGAAGCGGCAGCCGCTCGGCGGGTTTGCGGGGCTCGGGACGTCGCCCTTGAGGACGATGCGTTGGCGGCGGCGCGTCGGATCGGCCACCGGGATCGCCGAGAGCAGCGACTTGGTGTACGGGTGCCGC
The DNA here is from genome assembly GCA_035632955.1 of Candidatus Limnocylindria bacterium. Classification (GTDB taxonomy): domain Bacteria; phylum Eisenbacteria; class RBG-16-71-46; order RBG-16-71-46; family RBG-16-71-46; genus DASQFU01. The sequence goes on along the minus strand of DASQFU010000197.1, from coordinate 4,078 downwards.
GGGTTGCGATAGAGATCTTCGCTGGCGGCGAGCTCGACGATCCGGCCGAGATACATGACCGCCACGCGGTCGCTGATGTGCTCGACGACCGAGAGATCGTGAGCGATGAACAGGTAGGTGAGCCCCATCTGGACCTGGAGGTCGCGCAGCAGGTTGATGATCTGGGCCTGGATCGAGACGTCGAGCGCCGACACCGGCTCGTCGGCGACGATCAGCTTCGGGCTCACGGCCAGGGCGCGCGCGACGCCGATGCGTTGCCGCTGGCCGCCCGAGAACTCGTGCGGATAGCGCCGTGCGTGATCGGGCGCGAGCCCGACCAGACGGAGCAGCTCCGCGACCCGGTCGCGCGCGGCCTGGCCGCGCGCCAGGCGATGGATGGTGAGCGCTTCGGTCAGCATGCTGCCGACCGTCAGCCGCGGATTCAGGCTCGAGTAGGGATCCTGGAACACGATCTGCATTTCGCGGCGCAGCGAGCGGAGCTCGTGCTTGCCGAGCTTCGTGACGTCGCGGCCGGCGAACCGGATCCGTCCTTCGCTCGGCTCGATCAGGCGCAGGAGGCAGCGCCCGGTCGTCGTTTTGCCGCAGCCGCTCTCGCCGACCAGGCCCAGCACCTCGCCGGAATCCACCGAGAACGAGACGCCGTCCACCGCCTTGACGTGCCCGACGGTGCGCGAGAACAGCCCGCGTTTGATGGGAAAGTACTTCTTCAAACCTTCGACCTGGAGCAGCGGCTCAGACACGCGCGGGCTCTACGGTCTCGGGGCCGGCAGGATCCAGCGTCCCCGCGGCGATCTCGTCGGCGCGCCAGCAACGCGATTGGTGATCGCCGTCGAACGTCAGGACCGGCGGATCGTGGACCCGGCACCGCTGCTGGACCACGGGACAGCGGGGATGGAAGCGGCACGCGGTCGGAAAGTGGGCCGGATTCGGGACGTTGCCGGGGATCACCCGCAAGCGATCGCGCATCGCGCCGAGCTTCGGCAGCGACGCCTGCAGCCCAGCGGTGTAGGGATGCAGCGGGCGCGCGAACGCGGCGGCGACGTCGCAGTACTCGACCACCTGACCCGCGTACATGACCGCCATGCGGTCGGCGGTCTCGGCCACCACGCCGAGGTCGTGCGTGATCAGCAGCACGGCCATGCCGAGCTCGTCTTGGAGTCGTTTCAGCAGCTCGAGAATCTGCGCCTGAATCGTGACGTCGAGCGCCGTGGTCGGCTCGTCGGCGATCAGGATCGCCGGGCGGCACGCCAGTGCCATCGCGATCATGACGCGCTGCCGCATCCCTCCCGACATCTGGTGCGGGTATTCGTCCACGCGCTGCTCGGGAAGCGGAATACCGACTAGTTGCAGCATCTCGATCGCCCGCGCCCGGGCGGCCTTGCGGTCGACTCCTTCGTGGAGCACGACCGCCTCGATGATCTGCTCGCCGCACGTGTAGACGGGGTTCAGCGAGGTCATCGGCTCCTGGAAGATCATCGAGATCTCCTTGCCGCGGATCTTGCGCATCTCCGCAGGCGAGAGCTCGAGCAGGTTCCGGCCCTTGAACAGAATGCGGCCGCCGACGTTCCGGCCGGGCGGCTCGGCCACGAGCCGCAGGATCGAGAGCGCGGTCACGCTCTTGCCGCTGCCCGATTCGCCGACCACCGCGAGCGTCTCGCGCGGATAGAGGTCGTAGGTGACGCCGTCCACCGCGCGGACGACACCGGCATCGGTAAAGAAATGGGTCTGCAGGTTCTCGACGCTCAGCAGCGGTTCGCTCATCCCGACCGGCCCTGGAGCACCTTGCGCGGATCGAGCGCGTCGCGCAGCCCATCGCCCAGGAAGTTGAACGCGAGCACCGTCACGAAGATCGCCGTCCCGGGCGCGAACAGCATCCACGGGAACGACGTCAGCACCCGCAGAGTGCGGGCCTGGCCGAGCATGTTGCCCCACGAGGCGGCCGGCTCCTGAACCCCGAGACCGAGGAACGACAAGACGACCTCGCCGAGAATGTAGCCCGGGATCGTGATCGTGGCGGCGACGATCACGAACGAGAGCGTGTTCGGCAGGATGTGCCGGACGATGATCCGCATGCGGCTCATGCCGAGCGCTTCAGCCGCTGCCACGTACTCCTGGCGCCGGATCGACAGCACCATGCCGCGAATGATGCGCGCGAGACTCGCCCAGGCGATGAACGCGAGGATCACGACGATGGCGAGATACACCTGCTGGCTCGGCAGGTCGGCGGGAAAGATCGCGCGCAAGGCGATCAGCAGGTAGAGGCCGGGAATGTTCAGGAGCAGCTCGGTCAGCCGCATGATCACGCTGTCCACCCAGCCGCCGAAGTAGCCGGCAATGCCGCCGAGCAGAAGCCCGATCGTGAACGAGATCGCGATCCCGACCAGCCCGACCGTGAGCGAGACCTGGCCTCCGAACAACAGGCGCGAGAACACGTCGCGCCCGAGCGGGTCGGTGCCGAGCAGGTAGAGCCGGCCGGGCGGATCGACGCCGAACAAGTGACGGTCGGTCGGCAGGATCCCGAACAGCCGGTACGGCGCGCCGCGCGTGAACAAGCGGATCGGCAGGCGGCGGCTCGTGTCTTCGACGTAGGTGAAGCTGCCGGCGTCCGAGATTTGGGTCGAATAGACGAACGGCCAGGGGTGGAAGCGGCCCTCGGCGTCGATGAAGCGGACGCCTTGCGGCCGGTGGAAGAACCGATCACGGTCCATGCTCTCCTGTGCGTAGGGCGCGACGAACGGGGCGAACAACGCTAGCAGGTAGAGCACCAGCAGCAGCACCCCTCCTGCGACCGCGATCTGGCTCTTGCGGAACTGGCGCCAGAAGATCTGCCAGGGGGATTGCGGAGGCGTCTCGACATCGAGCCCTTCGCTCGCCACCAGTGTCTCGATCGACCGCAGCGCCGTCTCAGGCATAGCTGATCCGCGGGTCGGCGATCACCAGCAGCATGTCGGCGACCAGATTGCCGAGGATCAGCATGGCCGACGCCATGAGGATGGCGCCGAGCACCAGGTATTGGTCCTGCGTCTGGATGGCTTCGAGCGTGATGCGGCCGATTCCCGGCCACGCGAAAATGATCTCGGCGATGAACGCACCCGAGAGCAGGGCGCCGATCGTGAAGCCGAACAGGGTGATGAGCGGGTTGATGGCGTTGCGCACCGCGTGCTTGAAGATCACGGTGTTCTCGTCCAGTCCCTTGGCGCGCGCCGTCGTGACGTACTCGAGCCGCAGCACGTCGAGAAGGTTGCCGCGCATCTGCCGCATGCGAGCCGCAAGCGGGATCAGGCCGACGACGAGCGCCGGCAGCGCCAGATGATGGAGCAGATCCACCGCTTTGCCGCCGGCGTCGAGGTAATCCCAGTCGAGCGAGCGCATCCCTCCGACCGGAAACAGCCCGGTGTTCGCGGCCAGAAACAGGAGCAGCAAGCCCGAGAGCACTTCCGGCACCGACAGCCACACGAACGCGAGCAGGGAGAGACTCTTGTCCACCCACGAGTACTGGCGCACCGCCGCCCACACGCCGAGCGGAATCGCCAGGCCCCAGGTCACGATCGCTGCCGCGACGGCCAGGATCAGCGTGTTCACGAGTCCCTCCCGCAACACCTGGAACACCGGCTGGTGGCGTGAGAACGACTCCCCGAAATCGAAGTGAAGGAAGATGTTCTTGAGGTAGAGCCCGTACTGCACGTACCAGGGCTGGTCGAGGCCGAACCGCTCGCGCATGGCCTGGATCGTCTCCGGCGAGACGCCGGGATTCTCGGCCATCGTGTTGAGGAAGTCCCCGGGGGCGAGATGGAGCATCAGGAACGTCATCGCCGAGATGCCGAACAGCAGCGGAATCGTCTGCAGCAGCCGCCGGAGGATGAACGTTCGCATGCGGGATTACGCCCGCGGGGCGCGGCCCTTCGCGAACACTCGATCGATGTTCCAGAGGATGCGGTGCGGGATCACGCTCGGCTCGAGGTTGCCGAAGCCGTTCCGGACCGGGAGCTTGGCGATCAGCGACGGCAGCCAGATCACGAAGGCCTCGTCGTTGACCAGCTTCTGGATCTCGGCCCACGTGCGTTTGCGCTCGGCCATA
>DASQFU010000196.1:0-12437 GCA_035632955.1 Candidatus Limnocylindria bacterium | reverse complement strand
TTTTTCGGTTCGCTGCTTCTTTCCGGCCAGTTCGTCCCTTCCCGCCCACTGCCCGTCGGAACCTCTGGGCGGCGCGGACTTGGCCCGCTAAGATGGTGCCGTGTGTTCGCCTCATCATCACAGGCCGGGTGCAAGGCGTGGGATTTCGCCAGTTCGTCCACCGTCACGCCGCGGCGCTCGGAGTGTTCGGATGGGTGCGGAACCGGGACGACGGTTCGGTCGAGGTGGAGGCCGAAGGGAAGCGGCGCGCGCTCCAGTCCCTGATCTCCGAGCTGTGGAAGGGTCCGCTCGGCGGGCGAGTCACCGACGTGAACGAGCACTGGAGCGAGTGCCGCCCGCGCTATCGCGAGTTTGAAATCACGCCATGAGACCTTGGTTCCGACGCCGATGAGTCACCTGGAGCCAATTAGCTTTCGCGACCGCCTGGATGAGGCGTTGGAACAGGCGCGCCGCACCGGCCGGCTGTCGGAGCGCGAGTACGACGCGCTGTTGCTCGACCCCGAGTTCGATCGCGCGGAGTTCGACCACTTCCGTGAAGCGAGCGTGCGCGAAGGCATCTCGGTGCCGGACGAGGAAGGAGAAGCCGGGGCTGCGCCGCAATCGCGCGCGTATGCCGGCGAGCCCGAGCGCGACCTGCTGGATCTCTATCTCGGCGAGATCGGCCGGATCGCGTTGCTCTCGCACCCCGATCTGTTGGCACTCGCTTACCGGTCGCGCGCCGGCGGCGCGGACGCGCGCAAGCGGATCATCCTCGCCAATCTGCGTCTGGTCGTGCATGTCGCGCGCGCGTATCGCAACCGCGGCTTGCCGCTGCTCGACCTGATCGAAGAGGGCAATCTTGGCCTGATCCAGGCCGTCGACCGCTTCGAGCCCGAGCGCGGGCTGCGCTTCAGCACCTACGCGTCGATCTGGATTCGCCAGTCGATCCTGAGGGGGATCGCCGAGCAGGCCAAGTCGTTGCGCATCCCGGTGCAGATGTTCCAGCAGGTGAATCGCTTCGCTCGGGCGCAGCGCACGCTGCGCAACCGGCTCGGGCGCGATCCGGCGATCGAGGAGGTTGCCGCCGAGCTACAGATCTCGATTGCCCGGACCGAGCGCCTCGCCGCTTTGATCACCGGACTGCGCTCGCTCGACGAAGGCTCGGGCATCGAAGCGTTCGAGCAGCTCTCGGCCGAGCATCTCGAACAGGCTCCGCTCTCGGTCGAGCGCCTGGTCGAGCTCCAGCTCGAGCACGAGAAGCTCGACCAGTTGTTGCGCTCACTGAGCCAGCGCGAAGAACAGATCCTGCGCATCCGCTACGGGTTTCAGGACGGCGAGGCCCGCACGCTCGCACAGACCGGCGCGCACTTCGGTATTTCACGCGAGCGCGTGCGCCAGATCGAAGCGCGGGCGCTCGAGAAGCTGCGGCGGGCGTTCGACTACCAGGATTCGCGCTCCGACGGCGCGCCGATCCACTGAGGCGGCGAAGCGGGGGCACGGGTTCGATGCTCGACCTGCGTTCGTACATCCGTGACGTTCCGGACTTCCCACGGCCCGGGATCGTGTTCAAGGACATCATGCCGCTGCTGGCGGCGCCGCGCGCACTGGCCGAAGCGGTGCGCCGCATGGCAGCACGCGTCGAGCCACCGGAGGCGGTGGTCGCCATCGAGTCACGCGGCTTCGTGTTCGGCACGGCACTCGCACTGCACTGGGCCGCCCCGCTCGTCCCGGCCCGTAAGTTCGGCAAGCTTCCGGGGAGAATCGTGCGGCAGTCGTATGCGCTCGAGTACGGAGAGGACACGCTCGAGATGCACGCCGACGCGTTGCGATCCGGCCAGGGCGTCGTCATCGTCGACGACCTGCTCGCGACCGGCGGCACCGCCGCGGCCGCGGCCCGTCTGGTCGAGCAGCTCGGCGCCCGAGTCGATGCGCTCCTGTTTCTGATCGAGCTCCAGGGACTCGGTGGACGCGCACAGCTCGCGCCCTACGCCGTCGAGGCGTTGCTGGAGTACGAGGTTTCCGAAGAGCAGGCCTGACCGTTGCGCCCGCGCCCCGGGCGCCCGACCGAGGAGCCGTCATGTCCGGTTTCCGCTTCGCCGTCGCCGTGATGTCGGTTCTGTTCGCAATCGCGCACGACATTCGCGCCGCGACTGCGGCGCGCGAGCTGGCCACGGGCGCCTTCGGGTTCGAGCACATGATCACCGTGCCGGGGGATCCCAACGCCACGTATGACGCCATGACCGGCGACATCAGCGGCTGGTGGGACCACACGTTCTCGAAGCAACCCGCCCGCTTCTTCATCGAGCCCAAGGCCGGCGGCGGCTTCTACGAACTGTTCGACGCTCAGGGCAACGGCGTTCAGCACGGCGTCGTGACCTGGGCCGAGCGCGGGAAACGGCTCCGCTTCGTTGGCCCGCTCGGCCTCGCGGGCAATGCCGTCGACATGGTCGTGACCTGGGATTACGCAGCGGCCGGGGACAGTACTCGCGTCAAACTGACCTGCCGCGCGGCCGGTCAGATCGAAAAGGGCTGGCCCGAACTGGTCGAGCGCGTGTGGCATCACTTCCTGGACGAGCGCTTCAAGCCCTACGTGGAAGCAAAGAAGAAGAACCCGTAGGGCTACTGCTGCGACTTCGGTTGGGAGCGGACGCCGCGCCCCGGAGCGGCCGCGGGAGCGGCGCGCAGGCCGGCGATCACGCCGAGCAGGACGACCACCGAACCGATTACGCTCGCCGCGTGGAGCCGCTCGCCGCGCACGAGGACGCCAAGGGCGACGGCGACGATTGGGATCACGACCGCGATATAGCTCGCGCGAGACACAGGCCAGCGGTTGATGAGCCAGGTGTAGATGACGAACGCCCCGACCGAGCCCGCCACCGCGAGGTAAAGGATCGGAACGATCGCGGCCGCGCCTGACGGCAGCGCATGCGGCTCGCCGAGTAGCCAGCTCAGCAAGAGACAGACGACGAAGCCGACCACGCTGCCCACCGCGTTCGCACCGATAGCGGCCTGCCGGGGACCGCGCTTGAGAATGAAGACGCCGACGCACGCGAGCCAGGTCGCGATCAGAATCGCGAGCGTGGGGAGCCAGCGCGTGCTCGCGCGTTCGCCCGAGAACATGATCGCCACGCCGGCCATCGCGATCAGCGCGGCGCCGACCTTGCCGCGCGACAGCCGCTCGAGTCCGAACGCGCGCCCGATCAGCGCGGTCGAGAGCGGGACGGTGGCGAAAATGACGGCCGCGAGACCCGAAGGCACCACGGTCTCTCCCCAATAGAGCAGCGACAGGTTGCCGCCGAACTGGAAGACGCCGTAGCCGATCGCGGCCCGGAGCGCCGCTCCGCGCGGCAGTGGCTGGCGGGTGAGGAGCCCAACCAACCACAGAATCGCGGCCGCGACAGCGAGCCGCAGCGCCGCCGCCCAGAGCGGCGGCACGGTGTCGTTGCCGATGCTGATGAACAGGAACGTGCTGCCCCAGATCAAGGCACAGCCGGCGAACGCGGTGTAAGTTGCGGGGCTCTCCGATTCGACACGCGACGATGGCATCGACCGCACCTCAACGCACGCGCTGTCGCATGACGCTACTCGGGCTCGGCTTCGCCGCGCCCGGGCTCGTCCCCGACCTGAGCGCTGTCGGGGCCGAACAGCCATTCGGGCGGTCCGATCACCGCCGGATGCTGCCTGCAGACCTCGCGCGGCGCGGTGCCCGGCAGGAACGGCACTCGCATCGGCCGGCAGCCGCCACCGGCCAGCAGGCCGGTCCACGGATCGATGACGGCGAACGTGAGAGTGCGCTCGTCGAAGGAGCGAACGGGAATCCCGGCCAGGAGTCGTTTCATGATTGCGGCCCACACTGGCAGCGCGGTCTCGGCCGCGGGCCGCGCCAGGCTTTGCGGCGCGTCGAAGCCAACCCAGACGCCCGCCACGGCGTCGCGCGTGAAGCCGACGAACCATGCGTCCTTGTAGTCGTTGGTCGTGCCGGTCTTCCCGGCCACCGGCCGGCCGAACGCATGAATCGTGCGCAATGGATACGCGACCCCGTAGATCACGACATCTTCGAGCAGTCCGGTCATCAGCGCTGCGATTTCCGGTCGCAGCACGCGGGCCGGCGGCGAGGGAGGAGGGTCGAGACGCCGGCCCTCGATGTCGAGGATCGCCCGAAACGGCGTCGGCCGGTGGCGCACTCCGCCGGAGGCGAACACGGCGTAAGCGGTGGTGAGCGACAGCAACGAAACCTCGCCGGTGCCGAGACCGATGCTCGGCACGGGCGGGAGCCGGCCGAGCCCGAAACGCTCGGCAGTTTCCGACACCGTGGCGGGCCCCACGGCCTCCACCAGGTTGGCGGTCGCGACGTTCTGGGACTTGGCGAGCGCTTTCGCGAGCGTCACCGTCTCGTGATAGTCGTCTTGATCGTTGCGCGGGCTCCAGGTGGAATCGCGGTCGCGAAACGTGCGGCGCAGGTCGGGAACCGTGGACGCCGCGGTGTATTCGGGACGCTCGAGCGCGGTCGCATACACGATCGGCTTGATCGCGGAGCCCGTCTGGCGCACGGCCTGGGTGGCACGATTGAAATCGCCGGGACGCAGGCCACGCCCGCCGACCATTGCGCGTACGTTCCCGGTCGCCGGATCGAGCACGACGAACGCGCCCTGCAGCGGCTCGCGCTGGCGGCCGCTCCAGCGCTCGAGCGCCGACAGCTCCGCGGCCAGAGACGCCGTGGCTTGCTCCTGCCAGACGAGATCGAGGCTCGAATAGATGGCGAGCCCCCATTCCTGCGCGGACTCTCCCGGGAAGGAGCGCTCGAGCGCCTCCCGCACGTAGCCGCCGAACGAAGGAAAGCGCTCGTGCGCTCCAGGAGTCGGACGGATGCCGAGTCGTTTCGCGCGTGCGCGCAACGCCGCCCGCCGGTCGAGCCGGCCTTCGGCCACCAGCGCGTCGAGCACCGCGTTCCTCCGCTGGAGCGCGGCGCGCGGGCGTCTGATCGGCGAGTACAGGTTGGGTGCGGGGATCATCGCCGCCAGCAGCGCCGCCTGCTCGGTCGCAAGCGATTCCACCGGCGTCCCGAAGTAGTAACGCGCCGCTTCCTGGATCCCCGCCAAACCGCCGGTCTGGCTCTGCCCCCAGTACACCGAGTTGAGGTACATCTCGAGAATCTCGTCCTTGTCGAGCAGTACCTCGAGCCCGAGGGCAACGACCGCTTCGCCGAGCTTGCGACCCAGCGTGCGTTCGCGCCCGAGAATCAACCCGCGCGCGAGCTGCTGGGTGATGGTGCTGCCACCCTGACGCACGCCGCCCGAGCGCAGGTTCGCCGCCATCGCCCGCAGGTTGCCGCGGAGATCGAGCCCGACGTGCCGGTAGAAACGACGATCCTCGGCGACCACAACTGCGTCGCGAACGATCTGCGGAATGCGCGCGAACGGAATCCACGTGCTCCGCACCGGATCGCCCGCGAACAGCATCGACACCAGCACCGGCTCGAGACCGGGCGGGTGCGCGAGGTCGGGCGGCCCGGCGCCTTCCGCGCCCCCGAGCCGCTCGACGGACTGCACGACGGCGTTGTCGATCTGCAGCCGCACGCGCTCCGGCCCTCCCTGGCCGAACGGGCTCGGGCCGTCGCGAAACCCACGCACGAACACCTCGACGCCGCCGGAAACCCGGGCGTACGAGCCCGGTCGAGTGAGCGGAGCTTCCGCGGGCCGGTAGTCGCGCGCGGCGAGATGCGCAGTCAGGTAGTCGTGGGGTAACGCTCTGCCTGCGATAAACACGACCGCGTCCGAGTACACGCGCGAGGGGAAGCTCCACGCCGGGCCAGCGGCGCGATGGGATCGAAGAGCGTCGACACGGCGCGCGAACGCGCCCCACGCCATGATCGCGCCGAGCAGGGCGAACGCGAGCACGCCGATCAACCCCAGGCGCGCACGCGAGCTGGTCGGAAGCACGACGGGCGTCATCGCGCCTCACGCTCCATTGCGTTCGCGCTGCTGCGTGCTCGCAAGCGTCACGAAGCCGCGGCGATCGCGGCCACCTGCCGAGCGTGATGGCGCGCGTGATTGGCCTGGACGCGTACGGTTTCGGGAAACGTGTAGTGCCAGATGGTGACGAACGGGTTGTGGATCCAAAGGCGGTCGGCTTCCGGAACCGTGAGTCGTTCGATCAGGACATCGAAACGCGATCGTTCCCGTTCGATGCGCTCCAGGGTTCGTTCCTGGGTCGGCAGCTCGGCCGGCTGGACGCTCCGCGGCGCGCGCCCGCCGCGCGGAAACCCGCGCGGACTCGAGACCACGGAAACGAACCAGGTCTGGAGCGGATCGCGCCAGGGCCGGCGCCGGAGCGTGCCGCGCCGGAGCTGTTGCTCGTTCGCTTCCAGCGCGTCCGCGAACAAACCCAACGTCAGCGCCACGTGCTCGACGACCTGACCCGCCGCCCACTTGCCGGACGGGCCTTGGGGCCAGAGGTTCCGGTCGCGCCCGACCGGATCGCATAGCTCCTGGAGTGCGCCGTGCAGCTCGCCTCGGAGCGTTGTCAGCTGCGTCGCCTCGATCTTCAACCCTAACCTCGGAGGACAGTGAACCGCGGGCGGCCGCGAGTCGACGGGCGGCACGATCCGCGGCCCTCGGCACGGAGCGCGACATTATAAGTCAACCCCCGGTGCCCGCCTGGCCCGCAAGCCTCGGCTCCATCGGCGTGTGATAGGCTTCGCGCCGTGAACCTCCTTCGCACATCGCTGATCGCGAGCCTGACGTTTCTTGCCGCCGCGGCAGGGTTTTCTCCGACTCCGGTCATCGCCGCTCGCGCCGCCGCCAAGGCGCCGGCGGGACGCGAGGCCGCCCGATCGCCGCTGCCGTTCATCGCCGACGACTACCCGCAGGCCCTGGCCCGCGCGCGTGCGCTCGAGGTGCCGATCTTCGTCGAGACCTGGGCGCCGTGGTGTCATACCTGCCGTTCGATGCGGGCATTCGTGTTGAACGATCCATCGTTGGCGAAGCATGCGGACGAGTTCGTGTGGCTCGAGATCGACACCGAGAACGCGAGAAACGCGTCGTTTCGGAAGCAGTACCCGATCCAGGCGCTGCCGACGATGTTGATCGTGGATCCGAACGACGAGCAGGTTGTCCTACGTTGGGTCGGCGCGGCGACGCTGCCGCAGCTCGAGGCGCTGTTGCGAGACGGCCGGAACGCGGCCGCGAGGCCTGAAGCAGGATTCGAGGCCGTCTTGGCGCGGGCGGATCGCCTCTACGGCGAGGCCCGATACACGGAGGCAGTTCCCGCCTTTCGCGACGTGCTCGCGCAAGCCGCGTCCGATTGGCCGGGGCGCCCGCGCACGGTCGAGTCGCTGCTGTTCGCGCTCTCGAACACCGGAGCGCACGGTGAATGCGCGCGTCTGGCGCGCGCGGCGCTGCCCGGGCTCGGTCGCACGACCGCGGGCGCCTCCGCGGCCGGCAGCGGACTCGGCTGCGCGCTGGGGATGCCGGCCGACTCGGCCGGTCGCAGCGAGCTGGTGGCCGCGCTCGAGACGACGGTCGCCGGCCTGGTCGCCGATCGAAGCGTGCGAATGGCGGACGACGACCGCTCCGGACTCTATGGAGCTCTTTACGACGCCCGGCAGGATGCCAAGGACGAAGCGGGCGCCCGCAAGATCGCGCAGGAATGGGCGGCGTTCCTGGAAGGCGCCGCGGCGGGCGCGCGGACGCCGGATCAAAGGGCAACGTTCGATTCGCACCGACTGGGCATATACCTCGAGCTCGACGAGCCCGAGCGCGCGATTCAGATGCTCGAAGCTTCCGAGCGTGATCTGCCGGACGACTACAATCCGCCCGCCCGGCTCGCGGCGGCGTATCGCGCCATGAAACGCTGGCCGCAGGCGCTGGCAGCCGCGGACCGTGCCCTGGCGAAAGCCTATGGGCCGCGCAAGATCCGCATTCTTCGCACGCGCGCCGACGTCTACAAGGACATGGGCGACTCCGCCGCTGCGCGGCGCGCGCTCGAAGAGACCTTGAGCTACGCGGAATCGCTGCCGACCGGGCAGCGTTCCGAAGCGACGATCGCCGAGCTCAAGAAGCTGATGGCGCTGGCTCCCTAGCCGGCGGCGGCGTGTGCTTGCCGCCGTCGATGCCTTCCGCGATGAGGCCAGCTCCCCGCTGCGTCCGTCGATCTGTCCAGGCGGCGAGCGGGCCGGAATGACCCGTGCGAACCGTGGGCCCGACGAGATCGGATCAGCGAGGTGCATGACCTCGACCCTTGCTTCGATCGCCGAGGTTCCTCGCGGGATGGGGTTGCTCCAGCTCCTCGAGGGTTCTCGGCCAGTCGCTCTTCAGCAGCCGCGAGAGCGCCCGATCGGCGAGCAGGCGGCCGCCCGTCTGGCACCGCGGGCAGTAGTTGGTTTCGTTCTCCGCGTACACGATGCGCTGGATCGGCGCGCCGCATTCCGGACAGGGCAGGCGGTAGCGACCGTGAACCGCCATGCCCTCATGGAATGCCGTCACCTTCTCCGGAAACCTGTCCCTCGCCTCGTCGCGCAAGCGCTCGATCCACCTGCGTAGCGTCGACCGGACGGCTTCGAACAACCGCCGCGTTTGGTCTTCGTCGAGATGGACCGTCCGCTGCAGCGGCGAGAGGCGCGCGCGATGCAGGATCTCGTCGGAATAGGCGTTGCCGATCCCGCTGAAGAGTCTGGGATCGCTGAGCGCCCGCTTGAGGGTGTGGTCCTCGCGCCGCAAGGTTGCAGCGAACGCGTCGAAGCCGGCCACCAGCATCTCGAGCCCGCCTGGATCCAGCGCGGCAAGACTCGCCCGGCCCTCGACCACGTGCAGCGACGCGCGCTGGCGTTTGCCGGCTTCGGTCAGCAACAGCGTTCCAGAGGGGAAGTCGAGCGCAGCCAGGCCGATCCTGCCCGGCAGCTTCGCGCCGCGTTCCCGCCAGCGAAACCGTCCCGCAATCATCAGATGGAAGACGAGAAACAGCTCGCCGGTGAGCGCCAGGACGATGCGTTTGCCGATCCGTTCGACCTGCGTCACCTGTCGCCCGACCGCCGCTTCGACCGGCGGCTCCGCCGTACGCAGCAGATTCAGCCCCGCCACGCGGATCACCTCGAGCGTCTCGCCGGCGAGCCGGCGCTGCAGGTGCTCCATATAGAGCAGGATGTCGGGGAGCTCTGGCATGCCGTGGGGGAGGATAGCCTCTGTGCCCCTGGGTGGACGTCAAGCGTCCGTCACGCGCCTATGCGCGACGTCAAACCGAGGTCAGGACGCTTGCCGCCGCCCGGGAATGGCCCGAGTCGTGCGTCGTGGCTCGCGTGCCATTCGAGGGAGTTGTGATTGCGGCTGCGATCAACGACTTACCTCGGTGCGTAAGGAGGGTGAGACGGCATGTTGAACAATCGGAATCACCAGTTCGTCGCTGCCGGTCTCGCCGTGCTCTTGGCGGGCGCGGCGATCGGTTGGGCCGCGTCAAGATCCAACACTCCCGCGGAGGCCAAGGACGCCGCTGCGCTAGCCGTGAACGACGACCGGCCCACGGGCGACATCACACCGCGGGTTCAATACCGCGAACCTCGCCGGCCGCGTACCTCGAGCGGCAACATTGTCCCGGCAGGTACGGCGCTATCGATCGCCGTCAACACCGGCATGACATCGAAGACGTCGTCGGTGGGTGAGACCTGGCATGGCGAGGTGACGCAGGACGTGTACGAGGACGGGCGACTGGTGATTCCGGCCGGAAGCTCGGTGCGTGGAACGGTGCGTGTCTCCAATGCGGCGCGCAGCGGTGATCGCGCGGCGCTGCAGCTCGGGCTCTCGTCCGTCACGGTGCGCGGCCGGAGCTACACGTTGGGCGGCACGTCCGAGATGATCGTCGCGGGCTCGCCGCGGGCGCGGAACATCGGCGCCATCGCCGGCGGAACTGCGGCCGGCGCGCTGCTCGGCAAAGCGATCGGCGGCAGCACCAAGAGCACGGTCATCGGCGGCGTGGTCGGCGGGGCGGCGGCGACCGCGGCGGTCAAGGCGTCGAAGGGATATCAGGCGGAGATCGACGCCGGCGAGTCCCTTTCGTTCACCACCTCGCGCTCGGTGACCATCCGGCGCACGTAGCTCCAAAGTTTCTGTCGAATACCGAAGTCCTCTTCGCCCCGCCGGCCATGGATGGCCAGCGGGGTGTCGTCGTTCGACACTCCGGATTCAAGCCGGGCCGCCGCTGACGCGCGAAGCAACCATCGCCGCGATCTACGACCTGCTGAGCGAGCAGAAGCGCATCTTCGAGGAGCATCGCGACATCGACTTTGCATCGACATACCCGGCCTGTCGCGGCTTGGGCGCCAACATCCTGCTGCAGCATCGCGGCCCGGCGGCCGTGTTCCGGGTCGTGCCGGCACAGGTCAAGACGCTCGACGAGCTGGGCATGCCCGGTGCTACCTCCGCATCCAGATCAAATGGATGAGGCCGGGCGCGGCGTGACGGAGCGGCCGCAGTTCAGTTTGCGTCAGGAGGAAGAGGTCTAGCTTGACACCTGCCATCGGATACGCAAGCCTCGTTCCGTGTTGAGTCACATCTCACAGATCGGACGCATGGCGTGCGTCCTGGTTGGCGTGCTGACGCTTCTAACGCCCGGCGCTTGTGACCTGTGCGTGGGACCTCAGGGCCACCGTGCGCTCGAACCGAGCCAAGCCTGTCTGGTTTCCGATGGGCCGTCGACCTCGAGCGCCGCCGGCAGCCTTTGTGGCAGCGAATGCGAGCCGTGCCTGGACACGTCGATCTCCGAAGGTGTGGCCCTGCGCGGCGCTGACGATGCTCGAGACACACCACTGCAGCCTCTCTCCCTCTTGCCCTCCCAACTCGCGCTGGAACACCTCCGGCTCTGGCCAACCGATACCTCGGATTCCTTCCTCCTTACGGCTTCGCTGCCGCTTCAGACCATCGTCCTTCGCTGCTGATTTTCTCCGGTAACTGAGAGCGTCGTCGCGCGAATGATCCCTTCGCGCGGTCCTTGGCGTCACCGGAGGAAATACCCGTGCACACATTTCGCAGGCAGCTTCACGTCGCCGTGCTTGCGTGTGGCTCGATCGAGGCGGGCTCGGCCGCGGCCCAGCAGCCTCGGACCCATCCCGCCATGCTCGAGTCGCTCCTGACCGTATCCGCACCGCCGGATCCCCGGGGCGTGCTGGCGCTCGATGACGCGCTCCGACTCTCGGCTCGTCATCACCCGGCGCTGCAAGGCGCCGCTTGGCGTCTCCGCGCCGCTGCGGCACGGAGACGCGACGCGGGTCGCTGGTCCAACCCCAGCGCGGCGCTGGATGTCGAGAACTTCGCGGGCGAGGTGGGGAGCAGGCGTCGCGAAATCACGGCGTCGCTGGGCCAGGTCATCGACCTCGGCGGCGATCGAGCCGCTCGGGTGCACGCCGCGCAGGCTTCCGAGCAGCTTGCCTGGACTGAGCTGACCGCCGAGGAGCGGCGAGTCTTGACCGCCACCTCCGAACGCTTTCTCGACGCTTGGACACTGCAAGAGAAACTCGGGCGGCTGGCTCGGGCCGAGCAACTGGCCGCTCAGGCCATCGAGGCGGCGAATGAACGGTTTCGAGCGGGGGCCGGTCCTGCCGTGGAACGGATCAAGGCCGAAGCCGTGCTGGCCAACCGCCAGGCAGAGCGCGTGCGTGCGCGAGCCGAGTTGAGAGCAGCGTGGCAGCGTTTGATCTCCCAATGGGGCGCGACGGATTACAACCTCGACTCGCTCGCCCTCGACGTGCCGGCCCGCGTTCGCATTCCCCAACCGGCGGAACTCGTGACGCGGCTCCAGCAGCATCCCGAACGATTGCGAGCGGCCGCGGAGGTCGCGTTCGAGGAGGCGAGGCTACGGGAGATGCGGGCCGCTCGTGTGCCTGACCTCGAGGTCTCGGCCGGTTTTCGCCATCTCGCCGAGGAGGAGACCGTCGCCATGGTGGCGGGGATATCCATTCCGTTGCCGCTATGGGGAACCCAGCGCGCCAGCGCCGAGGCAGCAGAGGCTGAACGCGAAGCCGCTTCCGCGCGCGAGCGGTTGGTCCGCCTGCGGCTTCAGGAGGAGCTGCGCAGCGCCTATGAGCGCTCGCTGGCGGCAGGCGAAGCCCATGAGTTGATCGTCGATCGCGTTCGTCCCAAAGCGGAAGAGGTACTGCGCCAGGTTTCCGCCGGCTATCGGGGCGGCCGTTTCAGCTCTCTCGAGCTCCTGGACGCACAACGCAGCTTGCTCGAGGCCGACGTGGCGTGGGTGGAAGCGACCGTCGAGGCATGGCGCGCGCGCGCCGCTCTCGAGCATCTCATCGGAGAACCGCTCGGGCGCATCGACGCAGGGGAGGAAGGCCGATGAACGGGATCTTCGTTGCCGGAAGACCGCGACCGACTTGGCTGTTCCTGGCGGTGATCGTGCTGGTGGGATGTGGGCGCAACGAGACGTCGAGCATCGCTCACGAGCACGGTGACGGGGAGGCTCGA
>DASQFU010000195.1:0-2664 GCA_035632955.1 Candidatus Limnocylindria bacterium | reverse complement strand
TTCGCGGCCGAGGCGCAGGGTTACACGGCCACGCGCCACCAGCGCGAGGTCGGAACCGGGTACTTCGACGAGGTCATGCAGGTGATCGCGGGCGGCAAGGCGTCGACGCTGGCGCTCAACGGCTCGACCGAGAAGGCTCAGTTCTAGACGCGGGACCGGGTTGGTCCAGGGTGCAACGTTCGGCTTCAACGGCGACGGCCCCTCCCGAGCGATCGGGAGGGGCCGTCACCTGTTTCTTTCGAATGTGAACTACCGGTACAGCGTCTTCACCCGTCCCCAGCTCGAGCCCGCAACAGCCGTCGCGGCTTCGGAGCCGGTCACGGCCATGTAGATGTGCATGCCCGGGAAGCCGATCGAAGCAAGGGTGACGGGGGCCGCGATGCCGCAGCCGGGTGCCCGAATGTAGGAAGGCGCCGACTGTCCCGCAGCGTTCGAGCCGATCCAGAACAGATTCGGTCCCGCCGTGCCGTCCGGCGTCAGCACTTCCACGACCAGATCGCTGAGCAGCGGCGTCGCCACCACCGCCGCGATCGGGGCCAGGAAAATCGTCAGCGACTGGTCGGCGATGACCAGGGGTGCCGTGCCGATCGGCGTGAGGCTCCCGAGCGGTATTCCCACGGCGGCGTTCGGAATCGTGTACAGCTTCAGTGTGACGGGCTGGACGCCGGTTCCCGCATTCGCCTCCTCGATACCGAAATCGACCTGCGTGATGGTGAAGGCCGTCGTGATGCCGTGCGCGCCGTTGAGGTCGAATTTCCGGTAGTAGCTGTTCTCGACGTGGTTGACGCCGTTGTTGCACGACACCGAGTTGAGCGACACGATCGACGATGACACGCTCTGCGTGATCGTCACCGCGTTGATGTCGTAGAGCCTGGGATCCGAGGTCTGCCCCGGCATGAGGCTCGACTGCGTGAATTCCGCCGCCGCCGCCGGAAGGACCGCAAACGCCAAGCCCGCCGCCATCAACCAAGAAGCAGTACGCAATCTCTGCATTGAAGAACTCCTCGTCGGTACCTGCACGCCCGCTCGAACGTCGAAGGAAGATTGTCCGTGCCGAACAGCCTGTTCGGCGCGCGCGACATGCAAACCAAAGCTGTGTTCCATGCGAGATGAAGCGACGAAGACACCGGTTGGAGAACCGCGGGGTGCAAGCGCGCGAACCGGTCTTCTCGAAAGCGCCGCCGGTAAGGGAAGAGCGGCACGACGCCCTCGTGACAGCAGCCGCCTCCTTCCAGTGGAATAGTTCAAGGCGCAGTGCACGTCGGAAGTGCTGCCTGGCGCAGTGTCCCACCGAAGGTTCGACACCGCAACGCCAATCCTGCCGATTCCGAGGTTCACTTCCAGCGAACTTGACCCGACCGGGGTCGAAAGCTAGCTTGCATGGCGAATCCGGCCGGCCGGCTCGTTCCCCGGCTTGCCCTCCCGTTCACCGGCTCCCGACACGCCTGAAACGTCTCGCCCCCGCCTTGCGAGGGTCTTCACGTGTTGAGTCGCGTGCGCACGGCCACCTTATGGGGGCACGAAGCCTTCCCCGTCGAATGCGAAGTGGACGTCGGCCCGGGGCTACCGGCATTCGTTCTGGTCGGGCTTCCGGATGCCTCGGCGCGAGAGGCCCGCGAGCGCGTCTGGCCGGCCCTGCGGAACACCGGTTTCCAGCCACCCGATCGGCGCATAACCGTCAACCTCGCTCCTGCCGAGCGCCGAAAGGAAGGCACTTCGGCGGATCTGGCGATCGCCCTCGGATTGCTGGTCGCGACCGCCCAGGCACCGCCCGAACGCCTGGCTCACACAGCCGCCCTGGGCGCGCTGGCGCTGGATGGACGCGTCCGTGGCGTGCGAGGTGCACTCTCGCTCGCCGAGTCGTTGTGGCGGGCTGGCGTCCTCACCGTGCTGTGCGCGGCCGAGAGCGGTCCGGAAGCAGCGCTCGTCGAGGGTCTGGCGGTCCATTCCGTCCATGACTTGACCGAAGCGGTCGATTGGCTGAGAGGCGGATCGCTGCCGATCCAAGCGCCGGGTAAGGCCGACGCCGAAGCGACGCCGGACGGCGATCTGGCGGAGGTACGCGGCCAGGCGATGGCGCGGCGCGCGCTCGAGATCGCTGCGGCCGGCGCCCATCATCTGCTCATGGTCGGCTCGCCAGGCGTCGGCAAGTCGATGCTTGCGAGACGGCTCGCCGGGCTGCTCCCACCCCTCGAACCCGAAGAGGCGCTGACCGTGACCCGTCTACACTCGGTCGCTGGCCTGCGGCCGCCGGGCTCGGGGCTCATGCGAGCACGGCCGTTTCGCGCTCCCCACCACTCCCTGTCGCGCGCGGGATTGATCGGCGGCGGCGGCCCGCCTAAGCCCGGCGAGATCTCGCTCGCGCATCATGGCGTCTTGTTCCTCGACGAGCTGGCCGAGTACCGCCGCGACCTGCTCGACGGCCTCCGTGAGCCGCTGGAGGGAGGCTCCGTCTGGATCAGCCGCGCGAGCGGAACGGCCCGATTCCCGGCGCGCCCGCTTCTGGTCGGCGCGATGAATCCATGTTTCTGTGGCTGGCTGGGACATCCGAAACGCGGGTGTCGGTGCACGCCGACCGATCTTGCCCGCTACGCTGCGCGGGTGAGTGGGCCGGTGCTCGATCGGCTGGATCTTCAGATCGAGGTGCCGGCGCTCACGTCGGAC
>DASQFU010000194.1:0-3171 GCA_035632955.1 Candidatus Limnocylindria bacterium | reverse complement strand
GCCGACCAGCTATACGGTCGCGCGCGGGCCGAAGGAGTTGATTACCGATGATCTCGATGGCGACGGCCATCTCGACCTCGCCGTATCTAGTACCGGCTACGATGACGGGGCCTTCTACGTCGGTGAAGAGAAGCTCACGGTCTTGTTCGGCACCGGAACCGGGACGTTCGCTCGCATCCAGTCGTTCTACGCTCCGTTCTCATCCGATCTCCTCGCCGCCGGAGGCGTTCGCGCTGGTGACGTCGATGCCGATGGCGATCTCGACCTGATGCTGCAAGCGGCCTCGAACGACATTTCTTTCTACCGCAACGAAGGCGGCGGCATGTTCACCTTCCCCTATCGTGTCGGATTCACCCAGGGAGCCATGAACCCCTTTTGGGCGGACTTCACGGGCGATGGCGTAGCCGACCTCGCGGCGGTCCGGCATCGTCCGCCACTCGGATTCGACTCCGGCGTGGCGGTGTTGAAGGGTGCGAGCGAGCCGACAACGGACGCGCCGCTCGCGCCACCGTCGCCGTCTCGCGCTTCCGGTCTGCAGTTGGCACCGCCTTGGCCCAATCCCGTGCATAACATCGCTCGAGTCGCGGTGACGCTTGGCCGTGAGCAGCAGGTGGCCGCCGTCGTTCATGATCTCGCCGGGCGACGCGTCCTTACGATATACGACGGCGTGCTGCCGGCGGGCACCCATCGTCTCCTGCTCGATGCCTCGAAGTTGTCGCCGGGCGTCTACGTCGTTCACGCCGCTACCGCCGAGGGCTCTGCCGTGCGGCGCATGGTCGTCTCACGCTGATCGACTGCAGCTTTAGGCACGTAAGGCCAGGTCGCTTCCGACGCGGTTGCGCATCGCCGCCCGTCGGGTTCAGACTACGAGTGGGCGACATCTTTCCTGGACCGAAGCTCCGACTTAGTGGGGGTACTCATGCGACCGCAAGACATACGTCGGGGGATCGCGGTCGGCACATTCGTGCTCTTGACCATCGCTGTGGCGGTTCAGGCCTCGCCGCGCTACCAGCGAGCCTTCGTCGCGAAGTACCCAAAAACGACGGGCACCAAGCTCGCCCAGTGCCAGACCTGCCACCTGGTGCAGCCGCCGGCCGTGAACCCCTACGGCCTCGCGTTCAAGGCGGCGCACTTCAAGTTCGAGCCGTTGGAGCCTAAGGACTCGGACAAGGACGGGGCGACGAACCTGGCCGAGATCACGGCCCTGACGTTCCCCGGCAAGCCCGCCGATAAACCGAAGGGCACGGCCGACAGCACGGCGGCGCCGGACTCGACTAGCACCGACTCCACCGCGAAGCCGAAGCCGGAGCCGGAGCCGGAGCCGGAGCAGAAGCCGGACTCGACCAAGAGCTGAACCCGCGCCGAGCGGGCGTGGTCCGTGGATCAGGGATGCCCATGCGTCCATTCGGCCTCACGACATCTCGGCTCGCGGCGCTGAGCGCGTGCCTGGCACTGGCGACGCTCGCCGGTGGGGCGCCGTCCGCGCTCGCTCACAAGCGTCATTCGGTCGCCCCCGCCGAGGCGTCGCGGGCGAGCGCCGACTCGGCGGTCGTGCTGCGCGACTCCACCATCGCCCGGAACGCAGACTCGGCGGCGGCGCGTTTCGCAGTCTCGCCGGCGGTCGACTCGTTTCGGGTCGCCGCGCTGCCGACCAGCGATGACGAGCCTCCGTTCCGGATGCCGCCGATGCGCGAGGCGCTGTTCGAGCACGCGCACAACGCGATCGTCCACTTTCCGATCGCGTTCACGCTCGCCGCGTTGGGGCTGACGCTGTTCGCACGCGGCCGACCCGGCTTCGGCTCGGCCGCGCGCCTGCTGCTCTGGCTCGCGGCGCTCGGCGCCACGGCGGCCTTCTTCAGCGGCCGCATCCAGGAACAGAACTTCGAAGGCGAGCCCAAGGAATGGCTGGTCGAGCTGCACGAGAAGCTCGGCATCGCCACCGCGCTCGGGCTCTGGACGTGGCTCGCGATCGCATCATGGGAAAGGTCGCGACGCTTCGCATGGCTGCTGGGACTGATCGTCGCGGTTCTGGTCGGGATCACCGCATTCTACGGTGGGGTCGTCGCGCACGCGCACTGACCGCCGCGCCGACCGCCTGCGCCTAGTCGTGGACGATCGCGTCGGCCTCGATCTCGACCAGCATCTCCGGATCGATCAGACGGCTGACCTCGACCATCGTGGTCGCGGGCAGGATGGTCGCGAAGAACTCGGCGTGGCCGCGCCCGACCTCCTCCCAGCGCGCGATGTCGGTCACGAACATCCGCGTGCGCACCACGTGCCGCAGCTCGGCGCCGACGCCCTGGAGCGCGCGCTCCACGTTGCGCAGGGTCTGAACGGTCTGCGCGTAGGCGTCGCCCGGTGCGATGACTTTGCCGCCCGCGTCGATCGCCGTGCATCCGGTCACGAACACATGGGGCCCGACGCGCACCGAGCGGGAGTAGCCGACGATCGGCTCCCAGGGCGCTCCGGACGAATGGTTGCGGCGTTCCATCGCGGGGTCTTCGCGGCGCAGGCTACGAGGAGCTGCGGTCCTCGTCCGACGAGCGCAGGTACTCGACCACGAAGTCGCGCGCCAGATCACGGCAGCCGAGCCCGAACGAGAGCCCGACGGCGAGCCCGACCGCCGCGACCGCGGTGATGCCCACCGCGATGATGAACTGAGCCGCGAGGCCGAGCTGCTCGAGCGCCAGCAGCACGGCGAATCCGGTCAGCACCGCGGTGACCACCTGGCCCCGCCAGCGGCCGCCGCGGAAACCGGCGCTCGAGAACGCGCTGCGGGCGATCCCGCCCATCAGCATGGCGATCGCGATCCCGCACGCGAGCACGATGGTCGCCGACACGACGCGTGGCAGCAACTCGCGCAGGCGCTCGCCGACCGAAGCCGTGAGGTGGAAGCCGAGGATGTCGGCGGCGAGCATCACGGCGATCGCGAGGATCGTCCAATGGATCGCCCAGGCGACGATCGCTGCCGGCTCCTGGCGGCCGCCCACGTCCAGGACCCTGCGCATCGCAGGGTTGAAGTGCAGCAGCCGCAACAGCAGCAGCGTCAGACGTGCGAACAGGGTCGCCACCATCCAGCCCGCGAGCACGACGGCGACGCCGATCAGTAACGCCACTGCGGCTTCGCCCGACCCGGCCAGCAGATCCTGAAGACGCAGTGTCAAGCGATCG
>DASQFU010000193.1:0-33988 GCA_035632955.1 Candidatus Limnocylindria bacterium | reverse complement strand
GTGGCGAAGTCACCGGCGCCCGAGGTCAGGTCGCGCGTGAATCCCGCCGAGAGCAGCCAGCGCGAGCCGTTGCTGGGACCCATCCGAGTCCAGCCGGTGTTGTCGTGCACCAGCGACACGAAGTTCGAGAGCAGGTCCACGGTCTTGAAGTCGCCGTTGCGCAGCAGATGATCGTTCGCATGTCGCACCAGCACCGATCCCTCGACTCGCGTGAACTTGCTGAACGGGTAGCTCGCGAGCCCGAGCAAACCGACCCGCCGCTCGCGCCGCACGACATCGAGATCCGCGTCGTAGATCTGGGTCAGCCGGAAGACGCCGACGCCGTAGTTCAAGCGCTGGGATTGGTTGATGTAGGTGACGCCGCCCTCGAAGCCGTCCCAGAAGTTTCCGAACCGGTCCGAGTCGTTCGACAGGTAGAGGTAGATCTGCTCGTTGCCGAGCACGTCGCTGATCGCCACCTGCCCACCCCCGCCACCACCGAAGCTCGGGTCGAGCGCAATGCCGTTTTGCACCAGGTCGAGCCCGAGCCGCCGCTGGTAGCGGTGACGTTCGCCGGTGTATTGCAGGTCCGCGAGCAACGGCGCGGGCGCCGCGATCGGCTCTTCCATCTCGATGGCCAGCGTGTCGGGGTTGAACAGGGTCTGATAGATCTGGAACTCGACCTTCTCCTGGGCCGAGTACAGCAGCCCTCGCCCGTTCGGCAGCCAGTCGGGGTCGGAGACCGGACCGAGCATCCGCGTCACGCGCCGGGTCTCGGTCGAGAGCTCGGCGGGACGCAGGTAGAGGTCGCTGGTGCCACCACGGGTGGAGCGGAATGCGATCCAGCGCCCATCGGGCGAATACACGGGCTGGCGATCCTCGCCCTGCGACGGATGGCTGACGCCGACCAGCGCGCCGGTCTCGAGGTCCATGCGGAACAGCCGGTAGCCACGACCGAGCGCCGCGCGGTCGGAGGCGAACACGACGTAGCGACCGTCGGGCGAGAGATCGGGCTCGAGGTCGTCGAAGTCGTCGCGCGTCAGGCGCTCGAGCTTGACCTCGCCGCCGCGCCAGCTCACGCGAAACAGGTCGGAGCGGCCGCCGTCGTCCTGCGCGGAGAACACCACCGAGCGGTCGTCGGGCGCCAGCGCCGGGTCGTTGATCGCGACCAGATCCGGAAACTCCATCCGTCGCAGCACGCGCCCACGGGCGCCGTCCACCACGTACAGCGCGTCACGGCCTCCCCGCTTCGACGACAGCGCGATCAAGCCGCTGGCGGTGGCGTCGGGACGGTTCTGGAACAGATGGAACGATTCGAACTGGCGCGACTGACCGCCGCGCAGCACGCGGCGGTCGCGCCGGCCGCCGTTCGCAGTCGGCTCGTTGATCATCAGCTCGACCGCGCCCTCGCTGGCGGCGAAGTAGCAGAAGCGCATCATCGTGTCGGCGACGCCGGGCCCGGTCAGGACCTTGGGCGGCAGCACGCGCGGCCCGAGGTTGTAGTGGCCACGCCGCGTCAGCCGCTCCCCACCCTCGGTCGCGGTCTTGGCCAGCGCGACCACGGGGTAGTAACGGCGCTTGATCTCGTCGAACCAGCGCTGGTCCACCTTCGAGAGCCGCTCGCCGAACGTGATGCGAAACGCGGTCTCGAAGTCGTCGGCGCGATACCAGTTGTCGAGCAGATCGAACACCTTCTCGGGGCCGTAATGCTCGGCGAGATAGAGCAGGAACGACTGCCCCTCCTTGTACATCAGCACGGTGCCCAGGATCGGCTCGCTGCGCGTGAGTCGCAGCGCACGGCCGGTCACGACCGCGTCGCGCAGCAACCCCTCGGCGTCCGCGTCCCACTCGGTGCCGACGTACTCGGCCAGACCCTCGATGAACCACAGCGGTGGCAGATAGGTCTGCGAGCGCCGGTGATCGCGCATCACCCGCGCGAGCTTCTCGAGCATGTACGCGTGCGCCAGCTCGTGTCGCGTCACATGGACGAGACGCGCCCAGGAGCCGTTGTGCGGAATCAACACCCGGCCCTTGATAAGCTCGGTGAGTCCCCCGGTGCCTTCCGAGATCAGACCTTGCGCGGCGTTCGTCTGCTGGAAGAAATGATGTGCGGAATACAAGAGGATCGGAACCGGCTGCCGGAACTGAAGCCGGAAGCGTGCGTCGAACTCGACGCACACGCTCTCGGCGACCGCCACCAGCCGACGCGCGAGACTCTCCTCTTCGGCGTAATAGTGGAAACGAAGATGAGGCGTTTCGAGCACGGCCCAGTCCAGCGGCGAGTACTGAACTTTGTTCTTGCCGAACGTCTGGGCGGTTGCGGTGGAGGAAGCGAATAACAGGGTGAGAGCTGCGCAGGCGAGTATGAAAGCCAGCGGCAGGCGCTGATGCCGCATGCAGGAGACTCCATGGCGAGGGTGGTACAACGACTGCGGCGCTACACGACGTCCTCAAGATTATAAAGGCCTGGAGCGGCCGTGACTACAAATCGAGTAGCAGAAAGTACGCCGTGCGCGAAAGCACCCCGGTCTTGGGCGACATGACGCAGCTCCAGCCACTCTCCCGGCCCTGCCATTAGTACCGTGTGGTCCCCGACCCAGTTCCCGCCGCGTAGCGCGTGCATGCCGATCTCGCTCTCGGGTCGAGGGCCGGCCCGCCCGACCCGGCCGTGTCGCAGCGCCGGCTCCGGAATCCCGCGCCGCTCCCCCACGTCGCGTGCAAGCTGCAAGGCGGTGCCCGAGGGGCTGTCGAGCTTGCCGCGATGATGGCGCTCGACGATCTCGACGTCCCACCCGGAGGGCAGGACGTCGAGGGCGGCCCCGAGTGCGCGCCGGAGCGCGAGCACGCCGAGGCTGAAGTTGGCTGCGCGCAACACCGGCACCCGCGTGGCGGCGCGTTCGAGCTCTTCTTCGTCTTCCACGGAAAGCCCGGTCGTGCCGGACACCAGCCCGGCCCCGAACGCCGCGCACGCGCGCGCCGCCGCGACGGCGCCGGCCGGGCTGCTGAACTCGACGACCACCTCGCCGGGACCGGCCCAGGAGGCCGCATCGGCAGCGACCGGAATCGGGTCGTCGCGGCCGAACCGCGACTTGATCGTGAAGTCTCCTGAGGCGCGAGCCGCGTCCTCGATCGCCCGGCCCATGCGGCCGGACGCGCCGACCAGCACCAGCGCGATCACGCCCGTGCGGCGCCGGCCGGCTCGGGCAGCGGGATCCCCGCGGCGCGGGCGCCTTCGATGATCGCGCGCTCGGTCGCCGGCTCGACCGGAACCAGCGGGAGTCGCAGCGTGTTCTCGATCAGCCGCATCGCCGACAACAGATACTTGACCGGCCCCGGGTTGGACTCGATGAACAACGCCTTGAACAGCGGCAGCAAGCGGCGGTGGATCGCCTCCGCCGGCGCCATTCGACCGGCGCGCGCGTGATCGCACAGCTCGCGCATCGGCCGCGGCGCCACGTTGCCGGCGACCGAGATCACGCCGGCCGCCCCCACCGCGATCATCGGCAGCGTCAGCGAGTCGTCGCCGCACAGCAGCGTCGCCTTGACCCGCGACCTGACCGCGCTCGCCTGGTCGAGACTGCCCGAGGCCTCCTTGATCGCGGCGATGTTGGGCACGTCGTTCAGCTTCTCGAGCGTTTCCGGCAGCGTGTTGGTCCCGGTCCGCCCCGGGACGTTGTAGACGATGATCGGCAGCTTGGTCTGGCGGGCGACGGCGCCGAAGTGCTCGATCTGGCCGCGCGGCGTCGGCTTGTTGTAGTACGGCGTCACCAGCATCGCGCCGTCGAGGCCGATCGACTCCGCCGCGCGCGTCAGCGTGATGCTGTCGCTGGTCGAGTTGGTGCCCGTGCCGGCGATCACCGGGATCCGGCCGCGCACGCGCTCGTGCACGAACCGCCACAGCTCGAGCCGCTCCTCCACCGAGCAGGTCGCCGCTTCGCCGGTGGAGCCGGAGACGACCAGGTTCTCGACCCCGCCCTCGATCAGGAACTCGACCAGGCGATCGGTCGCCGCCAGGTCCAGCCCGCCGTTCTGGAACGGCGTCACCATCGCCACCGTCAGTCCTTCGAACACGCTGCCTCCCTCGATCGCGGCCTCAGCGGCCGGACAGCACCTGTCCCACGGGCTCGCTCCATTCACCCTCGTACGCGGACTCGGCCGGCCCGATCAGCGTCACCTCGTAGCCGCCGCCTGCCGGTCGAAACCGCACGCTCAGCTCGTCGCCGCCCGCGGTCAGCACGGTCACCGGAGAGCGCTCGCCGTCCGCCGCCGCCCACAGCGCGCTCGCCATCGCGCCGCTGCCGCAGGCGAGGGTCTCGGCCTCCACCCCGCGTTCGTAGGTCCGCATGGCGAGCCGCCCCGGCGCCAGGCGCGCGACGAAGTCCACATTCGCGCCCGCGGGCTCGAACCGCGGATGGTGGCGCAACGCGGAACCCCACTCCTGCACCGGCACCCATTCCACGCGTTCGACCGCGGTGACGAAGTGCGGCACCCCGGGCGTCACCAGCCGCCCCGTGAACCGGCGCTCGAGCGCCTCGACCACCAGCGGATCGCCGGGGGGTTCGACCACGCCGAACTCCAGCTCGATGCCGCGACCCTCGGGCGTCCGGCGAGCGGTTTGCACGCCGGCCGCGGTCAGGAACCTGACCTGGCCGCCGCGTCCCAGACCGTGCTCCAGCGCGAACCGCGCCACGCAGCGCGCACCGTTGCCGCAGTAATCCGCGGGCTCGCCGTCGGCGTTGAAGTAGCGCATCGCGAAGTCGAGCTCGGGGTCGCGCTCGATCAGCAGCACGCCGTCGGCCCCGACGCCGCGGCGGCGGTCGCACAGCCGCTGGACGAGCCCGGACAGCGGCTCGGTCAGGAACGCATCGCGGTGATCGACGACGACGAAGTCGTTCGCCGCTCCGTGCATCTTGAGGAACGGGATCTTCATGCCGTTAGGGTCCCTCGTCCTGGCTCCGGACTCGCAGGACCAGTCCCGCCTGCTCTCCGGCCGGCGAGACCTCGACCCGCACCGGCGGTCCGGCGGGCTCGCGCGCACGCTGCCAGCTCCCGTTGCGGTCCAGATCTCGGAAGGCGCGCACGCTCCACGGACCGGGCGCCAGCTCGAGCACGAATTGCAGCTCGCGGTTGGTCTCCGCCGTCACACGCTGCAGCGTGTCGCGCTCCGACGTCGCGAGCACGATGGGACCGGTGCCGTCCGCGTCGAGCGAGTCTAGCACAGTGCCTCGCACCTTCCCGGGCGCGCGCGGGTTCACGACCGTGATCGAAAGCCCCGAGCGCACCGGGCTCGCCTCGGTCAGCTCCAGCACGGTGTCGGCGGGAGCGAGCAGATCGCTCTCCGGCTCGAACGAGCGATTGCGGTTGAGGTCGGCGAACGCCCACAGCCGGTAGCGGCCGGGAACCGGCAGACCGACGACGCGGAAGCGACCGTCGTCGTCGGCCAATCCGAGAGCGTCGAAGTCGCGCGCCGTGCTGTCCGGGACGCGACCGGGCGCGTCGCGATAGGTCCAGAGATAGGTGCCCGGTGCGGCGAAACCGCGCGCGTTGATCTCGCCCTCGAGCACCCCGGCCGGCAGCGCAGCGCCGGTCGTGAACACGACGGCGGCGCCGGCGCCGAGCGGATTGCCGTGACGGTCGCGCGCGCCGCCACCGACGAACAGCGTGTAGGTCTGGTCGGCCCGCAGCGATTCGGCGAGCACCAGCGTCACGGTGCGTCCGCTCCAGCGCTGCTGGCGGATGTCGACGCGCGGCGCGAGCGCGATCGCTTCGCCGGTGGAGCGCGGCTCCATCGCCTCGCTGAACGTGATCGCCGGCCGGACATCGACCGGCACGCGCGCAGCGGCCGATTCCGGGCTCGAGGATGCGACCCGTGGCCGGTCGAGATCGGGCGGACCGCCTGAGGGCGGCTCCTTCTTCGCGCAGCCGATCAACACGACGATGATCGCGATGGTCAGCGCGCCCCCCGCTGCGACCCTCCGCAAGGTCGAGAGCGGCGGGGCCGCGCCGGGCGGCAGGTTCACGCGCGGGGATGCGCCAACTGGTATGCCTTCCGTAACCGGCTCTGCGAGACGTGGGTGTAGATCTGCGTGGTCGTGAGCGAGCGGTGGCCGAGCAACTCCTGGATCGCCCGAAGGTCCGCGCCGCGGTCGAGCAAATGGGTCGCGAACGAGTGGCGCAGGGCGTGCGGCGTGACGCCGAGGCCGCGCGCCACCTCGCCGAGCCGCCGCTGGACCACGCGCTGCACGGTTCGCCCCGAGAGCCGGCCGCCGCGAGCGCCGGCGAACACGGGCTCGTCGCCACGCCCGACCGTGCGTCCGTCGCCCGCGAGGTAGCGTGCGAGCGCCCCCAGCGCCAGTTGTCCGGCCGGCACGACGCGCTCGCGCCGGCCCTTGCCGCGGACGCGCAGCAGACCGCTCTTCGAATCGACGTCCCCGCGGTTGAGCCCGACCAGCTCGGAGAGTCGCAGCCCCGCCGAGTACGTGAGCTCGAGCAGCGCGCGGTCGCGGCGGCTCGCGGCGTCGTCCCCCGCCAGGCGGTCGAGCGCCTGTGACAGCTCGCGCTCGGGCAGGGTCCGCGGCAGCCGGCGCGGCAAGCGCGGCGACGCCACGGCGCGCGCCGGATCGCCGCTGATCACGTCCCGGCGCCGGCAGTAGCGCGAGAAGCTGCGCCACGCGGCAAGCGCGCGCGCGGCACTCGCGGCTGCGTGCCCGGTCCGGTACAGCTCGCGCAGGCCCCGCTCCAGCAGTTCGCGCGTCCACAACGAGGGTGGCGCCGGCCGATCGGCGCCGGCCGCGAGGTCGAGCAGCCGGCGGATGTCGCGCCGATAGGCCTGGATCGTGTGCGGCGAGGCGCGACGCTGGGTCGACAGCTCGCTCAGGAAGCGCTCGAGCGCGTCACGCACCGACGGTCTCCGGCTCGAACTGCGACTTGCAGCGCACGCAGCGGAGCACGAGCCCGTGCTTCTTGGTCTCCTTCTCGACCAGGAACGGCGCGCCGCAGTTCGGGCACGGCGTCAGGCGCGGTTTGTCCCAGGCCGCGAACGTGCAGTCCGGGTAACGGGTGCAGCCGTAGAAGATCTTGCCGCGCTTGCTGCGCCGCTCGACGATCTCGCCCTGGCCGCATTCGGGGCAGGGGATGCCCAGCGTCACCGGCTTCGTGAACTTGCAGTCGGGGCGGCGGGAGCACGAGATGAAGCGCCCGTACGGCCCGTTGCGGACCACGAGCGACGCGCTGCAGTCCGGGCACTGGCCTTCGATCGGCGTCGGCAGCTCGGCGTCGTCGACCGGACGCGTGTACTTGCACGTCGGATAGTTGGGACACGCGAGAAACGGCCCGCGCCGCCCGAACTTCTTGACCAGCATCGCGCCGTCGTTCGGACACGGGATCTCGGTCGGCTCTTCGACCTTCTTCGTGGATTTCTCGGCTTGCGCGAGATCCTTCTGGAACGGCCCCCAGAAATCGTGAATGACGTGATGCCACTCCTGCTTTCCTTCCTCGATCTCGTCCAGCTCCTCTTCCATCGCCGCGGTGAAGCTGACGTTGAACACGTCCGGGAACGCCTCGACCAGGAGCTTGTTGACCGTCATGCCGAGATCCGTGGGCTTGAGCGAGCGGCCGTCGCGCTCCACATAGGTGCGGGAGGTAATCGTGCCGACGATCGTCGCGTACGTGCTCGGCCGGCCGATGTTCTCTTCCTCGAGCGCCTTCACCAGCGACGCCTCGGTGTAGCGCGGTGGCGGTTGCGTGAAGTGCTGCTCGGGCCGGACCGGAGCCGAGGGTTCCGCTCCGTCGGTTTCCGCGGCGACCCGCAGCGCAAGTCCCTCGCTCACCTCCGGCAGCCGCGAGTCGCGCTCGTCGTCCTCCTCGTCGAGCCCGTAGAGCTTCTGGAAGCCCGCGAACTTGAGCACGCGCCCCGTCGCCCGCAGCCCGAGCCGCCCGGATTCGACTTCGATCGTCGTCGCCTGGTACTCGGCCGACGACGCCTGTGCCGACACCGCCCGCTTCCAGATCAGGTCGTAGAGCTTGAACTGCTCGTCGTTCAAGAACCCGCGCATCGAGTCCGGCGTGTGCTCGACCGAGGTCGGCCGGATCGCCTCGTGAGCATCCTGCGCCGACTTCCGGCTCTTGAACTGTCGCGGCGAATCCGGAACGTAGTCGGCTCCAAGGTGGGCTTCGAGCCAGGTGCGGATCGCGGCGATCGCCTCGCCCGCCATGCGTGGCGAATCGGTGCGCATGTAGGTGATCAGGCCGACGCTCCCCCGGGAGCCGAGCGCCACGCCTTCGTAGAGCTGCTGAGCGACTTTCATGGTGCGCTGACTCGTGAAGCCGAGCCGGTTCACGGCCGCCTGCTGCAAGGTGCTGGTGATGAACGGCGGTCTCGGGTGAACCTGCTTCGGCGTCGACTCGACGCTCGCGACGCGCGCCGGCGCACCCGCCAGCTCCGCCGCCAGCGACCGCGCGAGCGCTCCGGCATCCGCGCCGCGCATCTGTCCCTGCTCGAGATCGTCGTCGCCGACCCGCACGAGGCGCGTCGTGAAGCGCTCGTCCGCAGGCGTGAAGAAGTCGGCTTCGAGCGTCCAGTACTCAACCGGAACGAACGCGCGGATTGCGTCCTCGCGCTCGCACACGAGTCGCAACGCCACGCTCTGAACCCGGCCCGCCGAGAGTCCGTAGCGCACCTTCTTCCACACGAACGGGCTCACCTTGTAGCCGACCAGCCGATCCAGGACCCGGCGCGCCTGTTGGGCGTTCACCAGGTTCATGTCGAGCGCGCGCGGGTGCTCGAGGGCGTGCTGCACCGCCCGCTGGGTGATCTCGTTGAATGTGAGCCGAAGAAACGGACGCCGGAGCGACTGCAGGCTGGACTGGAGATGCCAGGCGATCGCTTCGCCCTCGCGGTCCGGGTCGGGCGCGAGGAAGATGCGCTCGGCGTGCTTCGCGGCTTCCTTGATCCGCGACATCGCCTTGTGCTTGGAGGCGATCGGCTCGTAGACCGGCTCGAAGTCGTTATCGAGATCCACGCCCAGTTTTCCCTTGGGCAGATCCATGATGTGGCCGTTGGAGGCGAGCACCGAGAAGCCGCGCCCCAGGAACTTTGTCAGCGTGCGCGACTTGGCCGGCGACTCGACGATCACGAGCGACTTGCCCTTCGCTCCCGCCGCGCCGTCTTCCTGCGGCTTGGCCGCGCGCGCTCGGGTGGCGCGTGGTGCGGTCGTTTTGGACTTGCTCGGGGCGCGCGGGCGCGGCGTCGCGGCAGCGCTGTCGCCGCTGGGCGCGGCGGGACGGCGTTTGCGCGCCGTCGCGGCGGCCACCGGCGACTCGGGGCGTCTCGGCGCGCGGCTCGGCGTCGATCGGGCGCGGGCGCGCTGCGCGGGCGCGGCGGTGGCTTCCGAGCCGCCGTCCGTGGCGCGGGGCTTGCGGCGCGACTTAGTTCGCGAGGTCGCGCTCACCATGGGGCAACTCGTACGTGCTCCAGGGGTCGCCCGCGCGCAGCGCGATCTGGGCGGCGACCTCCCGCGCCAGATCGATGCCGACCGGTCGCACGCCGCTCATGGTCAGTCGATCCAGCACCCGCTCGAACTGATCCGCGTCCAGCGAGCCGCGCTCTTTCAAGTCGAGCAGGTAGCCCCATGCCTCGGGGCTCACCGACTCCCGCTCCTCGGCGCTCAGCACACGATGAGCGCTGGCGCCCGGCGGGTCGTCCACCGTCACGACGGCGCCGAAGCGCGGATCGCCGGCCAGACTGCGCACGGCCAGGATCGCCGACTGCAGGTCCTCCCCGGAGAAGCCGCCGTCCTCCAGCGCTTCGGCCAGAGCCTCGAGCGCCCGCTCGTCGCCTTCCAGATATTCCTCCAAGTGGTCGGCCAGCCGCCTCAGCAGCCGCTGCACCGAACCATCGTCGCGTGGCTCGCTCATGCGCTGGTCTCCACCCCCTCGTCGATCGGCATGTGGCACTTCTTATACTTCTTTCCGCTGCCGCAGGGACAGGGATCGTTGCGGCCGACCCGCGGGCCGACCCGCACCGGAGCCTCCTGGCCGCCGCCGGCGCGGGCCGCGCGCGGAGCCGCAGCCGGCTCGGGACCGCCTTCGGCTTCCTCCCGCGGCGCCGCGGCGAAGGCCGCCGCTTCTTCGTGGCGCGTCACGATCTGACGTCGCGGGCGCTGCTCCAGGGTGCGCATCGCCTCGGGCGCGAGCTGCACCCGGAACAGGCGCTGCACGAACTCCTCCTCTACCTCGCCGAGCAGGGTCTCGAACAGCTTGAACGCCTCCTTCTTGTATTCGATCAGCGGATCGCGCTGGCCGTACGCGCGCAGCCCGATGCCGCCCTTGAGGTGATCCAGCTCGTAGAGATGGTCGCGCCAGTGCTCGTCGAGCGTGAACAGATAGAGGTGGCGCTCGAGCTCGCGCAGGACCGGCGCGGTGAACTCCGCCTCGCGGGCGCGGTACGCCTGGACCGCCCGCTCCACCGCCCGCTCCTCGAGATCCGCATAGTCGGAGCCCTCGAGCTCGGTGGGCGGAACCAGCGTCATCAGCAGCAGCGCCAGCTCGTCGGCCAGGCCCTTGAGATTCCATTCGTCCCGGTGCGTGTCGGCGCCGCCGATCACCTTGGTGATGCGCGTGCGCACGGCGCCTTCGATCGCGTCCAGCACCGTCTCGCTCATGTCGGTGCTGGTGAGGGCCTGATTGCGCAGGTCGTAGATCACCGTCCGCTGCTGGTTCATGACGTTGTCGTATTCCAGCAGATGCTTGCGGATGTCGAAGTTGTACGCTTCGACGCGTTTCTGGGCGCGGCCGATGGCGCGCGTGACCAGCGGGTGCTCGATGACCTCGCCTTCCTCGACGCCCATGCGCTGCATCAGCCCCGAAATACGCTCGCTCCCGAACAAACGCATCAGGTCGTCTTCGAGCGAGAGATAGAACCGCGAGTCTCCCGGATCCCCCTGCCGCCCCGAGCGACCCCGGAGCTGGCGGTCGATCCGGCGCGATTCGTGCCGTTCCGTGCCGAGGATGTGCAGGCCACCGAGGTCCGGGATGCCGGCGCCGAGCTTGATGTCGGTGCCGCGGCCAGCCATGTTGGTCGCGATCGTGACGGCGCCGTGCTGCCCCGCCTGCGAGACGATCTCGGCCTCCTGCTGGTGGTACTTGGCGTTGAGCACGCTGTGCTTGACGCCACGCCGCTTGAGCATACGCGAGAGCAGCTCGCTCACCTCGACACTCACGGTGCCGACCAGCGTCGGCTGGCCGCGCTTGTGGCATTCCTCGATTTCGGTGACCACGGCGTTGTACTTCTCACGTTTGGTGCGGTAGACGACGTCGTCGTAGTCGGAGCGGCAGATCTTTCGGTGGGTCGGCACCACCGAGACGTCAAGCTTGTAGATTTCCCAGAACTCGCGCGCCTCGGTCTCGGCGGTGCCGGTCATGCCCGCGAGCTTCTGGTACATGCGGAAGAAGTTCTGAAGCGTGATCGTGGCGAGCGTCTGGGTCTCCCCTTCGACGCGCACGCTCTCCTTGGCTTCGATCGCCTGATGCAGCCCGTCGCTGTAGCGCCGGCCGGGCATCAAGCGGCCGGTGAACTCGTCGACGATCAAGACCTTGCCGTCCTGCACCACGTACTCGACGTCCTTGTCGTACAGCGAGTACGCCTTGAGCAGCGCCTGGATGCTGTGGATCTTCTCGTTCTTCTGGGCGTACGCACGGTAGATCTCGTCGCGCTGCTTGACGCGCTCGGCCGGGTCGAGATCCTCCTGTCCCTCGAGCTCCGAGAGCTGGCCCGCGAGGTCGGGGACCACGAACCGCTCCGGATCGTTCGGCGACATCAGCTCGCGGCCCTTCTCGAGCAGGTCGACGTTGCGGGCGCGCTCGTCGATCGAATAGAACAGCTCGTCGTCGATCTCGTGCATGCGCTTGTCGCGCAGATACTCGAGCTCGATCGACGTGATCAGCTTCTTCAGGCCCGGCTGGTCAGCCAGCAGCTTCATGAAGCGCTTGTGCTTCGGCGCCCCGCGCTGGACGCGCAGCAGTTGAATCCCGCCGTCGCGTTCCTGATCCTTGTCCTTGAGCAGCGGCTCGGCGTCGTTCAGAGCCTGCGCGACCCATTGGTGCTGCGCGCGCACGAGGCGCTCGACCAGCGGCTTGAGCTCGTCGAATCCCTGGTCGCTGTGCTCGACCGGGCCGGAGATGATGAGCGGGGTCCGCGCTTCGTCGACCAGGACCGAGTCCACTTCGTCGACGATCGCGTACACGAACCCGCGCTGCACCCGGTGCTCGGGCCGCACCGCCATGTTGTCGCGCAGGTAATCGAAGCCGAACTCGTTGTTGGTGCCGTAGGTGATGTCGCACTCGTACTGGAGACGGCGAGTCGGCGGGTCCATCTGGTTCTGGATACAGCCGACGGTCAGCCCGAGGATCTTGTAGATCTCTCCCATCCACTCGCTGTCGCGTCGCGCGAGGTAGTCGTTGACCGTGACCAGGTGCGCGCCGCGCCCCGTGAGCGCGTTCAAGTAGAGCGGCATGGTGGCGACCAGGGTCTTGCCCTCGCCCGTCGCCATCTCGGCGATCTTGCCCTCGTGCAGCATGATTCCGCCGATGAGCTGCACGTCGTAGGGGATCATGTCCCAGGTGATCGGAATCCCGACCACCGGCCAGGTCTTGCCGCACAGGCGGCGACACGCCTCCTTGACCGCGGCGAACGCCTCGGGCAGGAGCTCGTCCAGCGTCTCGCGCTCGATGCGCTTGCGCTCGGCCGCATCGCTGACGCCCTCGAGCGCGGCGGCGAGCCGGGCTTTGAACTCGGCGGTCTTCCCCTTCAGCTCGTCATCGGAGAGCGACGGGTAGCCCGTGGTCACCTGGTTCGTCTCGGCGACGATCGGGATCACCCGCTTGACCTCGCGATCGTGTTTCGAGCCGAACACCGACTTCAATAGACTTTCAAGCACGTGACCCACTATAGAGGGGATGTCAAGGAACGTGCGGCCACCATTCGACCGGGCTGCGGCGTCTCTTGGATGCGCGAGCGCCGGATTCGGCGCCAGGCGGCGGCCCTCGCTGGACTCGCTCGTCTTCTCGCGGCGAAGCCGCGCGGCTCGCAAACCCCGCGCGGCTCACGCACGCGACGCGCAACTCGACCAGACCCCAGGCGCGCTCAGCGCTGTCGCATGAGCACCATCTTACGCGCCACCACCTCGCCGTGCGACACGACGCGATAGAAATACAGTCCGCCCGGAGCCTCGCTCCCCTCGGCGGTCCTGCCATTCCACGCCAGCTCGTGCGCGCCCGCCGCCATCCATCCCGAATGCAGCGTGGCCATGCGGCGGCCGCCGACATCGTAGATCGCCACCTCGACCTCACCCGGGCGATCGAGCTGAACGGTGAAGCGCGTTTCGGCGGAGAACGGGTTCGGCCGGCTCTCGCCGAGCTGGAGACGCGGCGCTCCGCCGAACGCCACCTGGGGCAGGTCGCCCTCGAGAATCAACCGCACGCCATCGCGCCCACTGACCTCGAGCGCTTCGACCTCGACCAGGCCTTGCGCTTCACGTCCCGCCTTGGGTGTGAGGCGCAAGCTCAGCGTCAGCGCTTCAGACCCACCGCGCGCGGGATCGCCGCTTCCGTCGTGAATCAGCGCCACGACCGCGCGACCATCGCGCATCTCGTGAAGCGCCAGCCACTCCGGACCGACGCCGGCGAGCTCGACGGTCGCATCGAAGCGATCGGCCGGATAGGCGATCGCGAGTTTGGCGCCGCCCACGCGTTCGACTCCGCTCAGCCGCACCGGCAAGCGCACGTCCCCGCCCTCGAAGGCAGGCGTGCCGAAGGCAACTCGCACGTTCGGTTCCGCGCGGCCCGAGTCGGACGGGCACTCCGGACATTCGCGCTCTCGCAGCAGCCGTGCGGCGCAACACAGGACGTCTTCGAGCGTGTGGGTCGAGTCGTCGTTGCAATCCCCGACGCCGCTGCCCGGTTCCGGACAGGCGCCCTTGTGATTCACGCACCGGACGAGCAGCACCAGATCGCGGACGTCGATCCGCCCATCGGCGTTGAGATCGCACCGTGACTCCGCGCAGATGCGCGCCCACTCGAGTGGTGGATCGAAGGCTACCGGACCTGGACGGCATTCGGATATCCCGTTGCCTTGGGCGTCCGAGCCGAGCAGTTCGGTCGCGAGCACGTAAGTGACGCGCGGCACCGGGGTATTGCCTGGTTGCTCGACCGTGACATGCAGAATCGGCGAAAGCGTACCGGCCGGAATCGGCGCGCCGCTCGGCGCGAACAGGACGAATCGAGCCCCACCCTCAGGTGTGGGGTTCCACGTCAGCCGCATGCCGGCCGCGGATCCGACCGCAACGATCTGCGTGATCACGAGTCGCGGCGGCCACAGCGCCAGCACGCCCTCGAGGGCCGCGAGCGGCGCGTGCGAGGTCACGGCGAACGTAACGATGGCGGGATGGACCGGCGAGACGAATGCGTCACAACGCGGCACGGGCGCGGTGTGCAGGAACGTCCCGGTCAGGCACGGTTGGGGTGGGAGGTGGCAGCTATCGGAGACCGAGAACCGTGCGGTCGTCCGATGCACGCGGCTGGAATCGATCGGACCGTTGCACGTCACCTCCGCGAGCTCGACCATCAACGGGTATTGCCCGGGTGGTAGCGGCGGCAGGGTCGCCGTCCCGCGCCACGGGATCGGCCCGATCAAGCATGGGCGATCGAGACACGCGCCGTCGTCGACGATCAGGCGCACGATCGGCGGCTGTGGCCTTGGGCCCAGGATCGGCGATGGCAGCAGCTCGACGCGCAGGAGCCGGTAGCAGTCGGACGGGAATCGGCCCTGCACGCACACCGCGATGCTCTCATCGGGACACACCAGACGATCGACCACCGAGCAATGCGGGAGCGGCCCGATCGCGATGGTGTCCACATGAGGCAGCGGCCCGGGCGGGAGGTTGCAATCCGGTCGCACCTCAAACGTGAACCTGTCGCGATGGACTTCCACGGGCTGCGATGGATCGCGTGGCACGACTCGAACTTCGATGGTGATGCTGTGCGTCCCGGCCGCAAAGTGCCCGAGGTCGAACTCACGCCGCCAGGGTGTGATGACGGCGGCGCAGGCGGTGTCACTCTGCGCGAATGGCTTGAGGGTCAAGACCACGGGTGGGCCCTGTGCGTCCACGACCCGCCCGCACGCGTCCGGGAACTCTCCTTCGATGACGAGCGTGACCGATTGTTGCGGGCACGGCGGTTCGGGAATCGTGGAGATGCGCGTGACGTAGGGAAGCGCGGCGCTGGATACCGAAGGCGCTGCGAAGACGAGGCACAACCCACCGAGGGCGAGTGAAACCGGACCGGGCAGTCTCATGAGCGTCATTCCTGCGAAACGGTTCCCGAGAGAACCGCAGCCTTGGCCTACCCTGGGCCTGTCGCCGTGGCCCGGGGAGCGAGCGTTGCGAGGCTCCCGGTCGGAGCCGGCACGTCAGAGTCTTGACCTTCCGCATTCGACCGTCAACCACTCTTCCGAGTAGTCGCGTCGACTCCGGACGGCTCCGTATAACGCACGACGGCCCGACGCAGAGCGTCGGGCCGCGTGTTGTCCGGGCGAGGACGTCAGATCTTGGTCACATGCGAAGCTTCGGCGCCTCGCTCGCTGGATTTGACCTCGAATTCGACCATCTCCCCTTCATGGAGCGTTCGAAACCCATTTCCTTCGATCGCGGAGTGGTGCACGAATACGTCCTGATGACCATCCGCGGCGATGAACCCGTAACCCTTTTGATCGTTGAACCACTTGACGGTGC
Source organism: Candidatus Limnocylindria bacterium (assembly GCA_035632955.1). Classification (GTDB taxonomy): domain Bacteria; phylum Eisenbacteria; class RBG-16-71-46; order RBG-16-71-46; family RBG-16-71-46; genus DASQFU01. The sequence goes on along the minus strand of DASQFU010000193.1, from coordinate 18,224 downwards.
CACGCGCCATGGGTGGTCCTCCATGATTTATTGAACGTCGAGTCCGCCCGGACTCCATCGATAGATTGGCTCCTCCTGCTGCGCCGGTCAAGAGGCTTTGCGCGTTTCGAATGACGTGCGCCGGCGTCGCGTCCGGCGACGAGTCCAGCGCTCATGGAGTTGCAACGCCTGGGGGTGCTCGGGGTCCACCTGAAGCACGAGCGCCACCTGCTCCAGCGCCTGCGTCAGATCTCCGAGCACTTCGAGGGCGCGCGCGAATTGTACGCGGGCCGCGTGATAATCCGGATGGAGCTCGAGCGCGCGCGCCAGCGACGCGACGGCGTCGTCGACGTGTCCCTCCTCCAGCTCGGCCTGTCCCAAGAGCAAATGAAGATCGGTATAGCCCTCGTGTCGCGCGACCGCGTCGCGCAGCAGCTGGATCGCGCGCTCCGGATGACCCTGCGCCATCACGGCGTGGAAGTTGTGGATCGCGTCCTCGACGCGGAAATCGCCGAGCTTGAGCGCCTGCTTGAGCAACGCCCCCGCCTCTTCCCAATCCGCCCGCTCGAGGCTCTTCAGGCCCTGCTGGAATGCGCGCGGTTCCCCGATTCGGTGCTCTTCGCCGAGAGCGCGGAACGTCGCCAGCGCCTCACCAAGCAAGCCTTCCTGCGCGTCCAGCAGCGCGCGCTCGACCCGCGCCGCCACATAGCGAGGATTGATGCTCAGGGCAGCATCGAGCTCGCGGCGCGCGGCCGGGCGCTGCTGCATCCGGATCAACAGGCACGCGAGCTGGAAACGCAGATCGGCGTACGTCGGCGCGATGCGGATCGCCTGATCCAGTGCGCTCTCGGCGCTCTCGAGGTCGCCGGCCGTCTCGGCCATCCGGGCGATGTGTCCCAGCGCCATGGCCGCCGCGGCGCGATGCTGGTCGTGCAGCGCACTCTTGTCGAGCACCCCGAGCATGCCGGACACCGCGTCGGCGTGACGGCCTTCGCGGGCCAGGTCGAGCGGGCGCTCGAACGGCGACGGCTCGTGCTCCAGCGGGCGCGGGCTCACGAGGTCCCCAGCATCTTCATGGTGAAACCAGCGAACAAGGTCATCCCCAGGTTGTCGTCCAGAGGTATCGGCAGCATCTCGACCAAACTTGCCACCAGAGCGCCGGCCAGCAGCACGGTCCACGGCAGATGCCCGCCGACGGCGAGAACGGCCGCCCACGCCAGGCACGCCATTAGGCAGGCGGCCGCCCCCTCGAGCGTCTTGGCGAAGAACCGGGTGCGCCCCCACGCCTTGCCGACCAATGCGGCGAACGCATCGCCGAGAATCGTGAAGCCGAGCGCTGCGGCCGCGATCGGACGCGGGAACATCTCCACGGCCAGCAGCGCCGCCAGCAGCAGGTAGGTCGACCCGAGCAGATTGAACCGCTCGTGCTCGCGGATCAGCTCGCCGAAGAAACGCCGGAAGAAGCTGCGCACCCGCCGATCGTGAATGCGGACCAGATCGATCGCGATCGCGATCACCGTCAGCCCGATCAGGAGCCAGCGCCATTCCGCGCGTCCCCGCGGCCACGGCAGCCATTCGTAGAGCAGGGCCAGCGGCAGGAGGATCGCGCCGATGTGAATCGCCTTGCGCTGCGCTTCGTTGAGCCAGCTCCGGGTCAGGAGCGGCTCGAGCGGTTCGGGCACGGTTCGCCGAGAGCCTCGGGTCACCCGACGCTCACTCCCACTCGATCGTCGCGGGCGGCTTGCTCGTGACGTCGAACACGACGCGGTTCACGCCGCGCACTTCGTTCGCGATCCGGTTCGCGACGCGCGCGAGCAGCGACCCCGGCAGCCGCGTCCAGTCGGCGGTCATCCCGTCCTCGCTGTCGACTGCGCGCAGAGCGATCACGCGCTCGTAGGAGCGCTCGTCTCCCTTGACGCCGACGCTCGAGATCGGCAACAGCACCACGAACGCCTGCCAGGTGCGGCCGTACCAGTTGGCTCGCCGCAGCTCGGCGATGAAGATCGCGTCCGCCTTGCGCAGGATCTCGAGATCTTCGGCGTTGACCGCGCCGAGCGTCCGCACCGCGAGGCCCGGCCCCGGGAACGGATGCCGGTCGACCAGGTGGTCCGGCAGCCCGAGCTCGCGGCCGAGCGCTCGCACCTCGTCCTTGAACAGCAGCCGGAGCGGCTCGACGAGCCGAAGGTTCATGCGCTCGGGCAAACCGCCCACGTTGTGGTGCGTCTTGATGACCTGCGCGCCCCAGCCGGCCGAAGCGCTTTCGATCACGTCCGGGTAGAGAGTGCCCTGGGCCAGGAACTCGACCGGCCCGTGCTTGCGGGCCTCCTCCTCGAACACGGCGATGAACTCGGCGCCGATCACTTTGCGCTTCTGCTCGGGATCGACGACGCCGTCCAGTCGCGACAGGAACCGCTCGCGCGCGTCGACCACCGTGAGCTGGAGCTTGCGCTTCTCGCCCAGCTCGCGGGCAACCTCCAGCGCTTCGTCCTGGCGCAGCAACCCGTGATCGACCAGTACGCACACGAGCCGCCGGCCGACCGCCCGGTGGCAGAGGGTCGCCACCACCGTGCTGTCCACGCCGCCCGAGAGCCCGCATAAGATGTGGCCGTCCCCGACGCGGGCGCGAATGTCCGCCACCGCCTGGCGCACGAAGTTCTTCATCGTCCAGCCGCCGCGCAGCCCCGCGATCTTGAACAGGAAGTTGTGGAGCACCTTTCGCCCATAGGGCGAATGGACGACCTCGGGATGGAACTGGATCAGGTGATAGGGAAGCGTGGCGTGGCGGGCGGCCGCGAACGCGCAATTGGAGGTGTGCGCCACCCGCACCCAATCCTCGGTGAGCCGCTGGACTTCGTCGCCGTGGCTCATCCAGGCGCGAAATCGTTTCGGCACCCCGGCGAACAGCGGCGACGGTTTGTCGACGATGAACGTGGCCGTGCCGTACTCGGCGGCGTGCGCCTTGGCGACGGCGCCGCCCATGAGCTGGGCGGTCACCTGAAAGCCGTAGCAGATGCCGAGCAGCGGCTTCCTGAGCCGGTAGATGCCGGGGTCGGGCGTCGGCGCGGCCGCCCGGTAGCCGCTCGCCGGAGAGCCCGAGAGGATGAGCGCGCTCGGCTTGCGGCGCTCGATCTCCGAGAGCGGCGTGGTGCCGGGAACGATCTCCGAGAACACGCCGGCCTCGCGCACCCGGCGCGCGATCAGTTGTGTGTATTGCGATCCGAAATCGAGAATCAGGACCAGCTCGCGAGGCATGGGTTCCTGCGATCGGGTGGAACTCAGTGCCGGAACGTTCGGCGATCCGTGAACAGCATCGCGATGCCGCGGGCGTCGCACGCGGCGACCACCTCGGCGTCGCGCTTCGAGCCGCCGGGCTGGACGATGGCGACGATGCCGGCGTCTGCCGCGTGCTCGACGTTGTCCGCGAACGGGAAGAAACCGTCGCTCGCGAGAACTGCGCCCTGGAGATCGTGGCCGGCGCGCCGCGCCTTCATGAGCGCGACGTCGACCGCGTCCACACGGCTGGCCTGCCCCGAGCCGAGTCCGATCAGCGACGTGCCGCGGGCGATCGCGATCGCGTTGGAGCGCGCCGCGGCCGCGACCTCCCAAGCGAACCTCAGCGCCTCGAGCACATCTTCGCTCGGCGCGCGCCGCGTGACCGGTCGCCAGGCCGGCTCACCCTGCGCCGCTTCGCGCTGGAGCAGCGCCCAGGGACCGAGCATGCGAACACTCCACGGGTCGGAGGAAGCGACGTCTTCGGCGACCAGCGACACGGTCCGAAGGTTCTTCTTTCCCTTCAACAGCTCCTCGGCCTCGGACGTGTACACCGGGGCCGAGATGCATTCGACGAACTGACTCGCGAGCCGCAGCGCCGTCGCGTGATCGAGCGGGCGGTTGAATGCGACGATTCCGCCGTAGGCGGACTGCTCGTCGCACTTGAGCGCGCGCTCGTAGGCCATGACCAGGGTCTCGGCGCAGGCGACGCCGCACGGCTGGGCGTGTTTGACGATCACGCACGCCGGATCCGGCCAGCGCCACACCAACGACACGGCCGCCTCCAGGTCGAGCAGATTGTTGTACGACAACTCCTTGCCTTCATGGCTGGAGGTGAGGCTCGAAGCCGCCCCCGCGCGCGTGTAGAGGCCTGCCTCCTGGTGCGGATTCTCGCCATAGCGGAGCGCGCGCACGCGCTCGAGCGCGACCACGTGGAGCGCCGGCAGCGCGGACGCTCCGTGCTCGTGATCGCGGGAGACGCCGGCTTCGCCGCCGCCGGCCGAACGCCGACCGAGCTCGTTCGCGATCGCCGCATCGTAGCGCGCGGTTCGCGCGAACGTCCGGAGCGCCCATGCGCGCCGGCGCTCGCGCGTCACCGCTCCCGACTCGAGCGCCTCGAGCACCTCGCGGTACTGAGAGGGATCGTGGACCACGATCACGTCCGCATGGTTCTTCGCGGCCGCACGCAGCAGCGCCACGCCGCCGATGTCGATCTCCTCGACCGCCGCGTCGTCGTCCAGCGCCGCCGCCTTGGTCTCGAACGGATAGAGCGTCACCGCGACGAGATCGATCGGCTCGAGCTCGCGCTCGGCCAGCGCCGTCATATCGGCCGCCACCGCCCGCCGTGCCAGGATCGGCGCGTGCACGTGCGGATGCAGCGTCTTCACCCGGCCACCGAGCAGATCCGAGAAGCCGGTCCATTTCTCGACCGGCGTGACCGTGACGCCGGCCTGCTTCAAGTGGGCCGCCGTCCCTCCCGAGGCCAGGATGCGCGTGCCGCCGGCGGCGAGCGCGCGAGCGAAGTCCGCGGCGCCGCCCTTGTCGGAGAGTGAGAGCAAAGCGGTCGCGGGCCAGGTCATCGCCGCTCGGCTCCCGCCGCGATCACGCCGGTGGCCCGGTCAGCCGGCGCATCGCTTCCTGGTAGCGCTCGCCGGTGCGGCGCACGACGTCCTCCGGGAGCGCCGGCGCCGGCGGCTCGTGGCTCCAGCCCGAGCGATCGAGCCAATCGCGCACGAACTGCTTGTCGAACGACAGCAGGCGACCCGCTTCGTGCTCCGCACGGTCCCAGTAGCGCGACGAATCGGGCGAAAGCACCTCGTCGATCAGGGTCAGGCGACCGTCCACCCGGCCGAACTCGAACTTCGTGTCGGCCAGCACCAATCCTCGCGCCCACGCCCATGCGCGCGCCTCTTCATAGATCGCCACGCTGCGCTCGCGCAACCCCTCGGCGACGTCACGCCCAACGATCTCGATCATGCGCGCGAACGAGATGTTGACGTCGTGCCCGTGATCCTCCTTGGTCGCCGGCGTGAAGATCGGAGGATCGAGGCGCGACCCGTCGCGCAGCCCGGGCGGAAGCGCGATGCCGCACACTTCGCCGCGGCTCTGGTACTCCTTCCAGCCCGAGCCGGTGAGATAGCCGCGCACGACGCATTCGACGTCGATGCGCTCGGCGCGCCGCACCAGCATGCTGCGTCCGTCCAGGCGTTCCGCGTGCGCGCGGAAGGGCTCCGGATACTCGCGCGGCTGGTTGTTGACGAAGTGATGCGGCCGGGCGCTCGCGAGCGTCTGGAACCAAAACACGGACAGGCTCGTCAGCACCGCGCCCTTGCCGGGAATCGGCGTCGGCAGCACGCTGTCGTACGCCGACAGACGGTCGCTCGCCACGATCACCAGATGATCCGCTCCGGCCGCGTACACGGAGCGCACTTTTCCGCGCCGCCACGGCTCGAGCCCCGGCAGCTCGACCTCGGCGATCGCATCGGTCAGTCGCATCGAGTCTCCCTCCCTCCGGATTCGCTCGCGCCGGTGCGCGCGGCCGCCACGTGGAACCGGGCACCGACCCAATCGGCCAAGGCTTCGATCCGGCGAATCGCCGGGCTGCCCGGCGCCGCATAGTCGCCATACGGATCGATCAGGACGAAATGCAGGCCCGCCGCGCGCGCTCCGCGCTCGTCCACGGACCGGATGTCGCCGACGTAGAGCGCGCGCTCGGCCTCGATGCCCAACCGCTCGAGCGCGATCGCGAAAATGCGTGGGTTTGGCTTCTCGACGCCGACCAGGTGCGAGTCGACGACGAACTCGATCCCTTCCCACACCCCGCTGTTCTGTAGATGCGATTCGGCACGACCATCCGAGTTCGAGACCACCGCGCGGCGCAAACCCATCGCGCCGATGTGATCGATCGCCTCCCGCGCGCCTTCCATCGGCCGCGCCCACAGACCGCTCGCTCGCTCGTGCGCGAGGAAGCGCACGACCGCGGGACCGATCAGGTGCGGCGGGCAGCCGGCGCCGGCCAGCATCCCCGAGAAATACGCGCGCACGTCTCCGGCGACGCCCAGCGGCGCCGGACCGTGGGCAGGCGTCTGGCCGCTGTGGTCGTAGCGCCGCCGCCCTTCGATCTCGGCGCGCCGCAGCCGGCCGGGATCGATCGCGAAGCCGAACTGGCGCAACGCCGCCGACATCCATTCGAAATCGAGACGCACGAGCGTGCCGCCGGCGTCGAAGATCACCGCGTTCAAGGGACGCTTGCCGTCGTGCACGGAGTCGAGCGTCACCGCGTTCCGTTCTGCTGCAGGCTCAGCCACGCACGCCTCCCACACGACTGGGCGCGAACACCAGCCGCCGACCGATGCGCCGCCACGGCGCTGCGACGAACCGGCGCACAGCCCAGGGATAGAGCCGATGCTCCGCGTCATGGACGCGCGCCTCCAACGTCTCGAGCGTGTCCTCGTCGCGCACTTCGACCGCCGACTGCGCCACGATCGGGCCGCCGTCGAGGCTCTCGTCCACGAGATGAACGGTGCACCCGGTGACCTGCACGCCGTGTTCCCACGCCTGGCGGATCGCATCCAGGCCGGGGAACGCGGGCAGCAGCGAGGGATGGATGTTCAGGATGCGATCCGGGAACGCGGACAGGAAGGGCGCATGCAGGCGGCGCATGAACCCGGCGAGCAGCACGACGTCCACGCGGCGGTCCCGGAGCGCGCGAACCCAGACGGTCTCGTCCTCGAGGCGTGATCGGTAGCGCCCGCAGGGCAGGACCAGGGCTTCGACGTCGAGCCTGCGCGCGCGCTCGAGCGCGGGCACGGCGGCACGGTCGCTCAGGAGCGCGACGACGCGCACCCCCAACTCACCGCGGCGCGACGCGTGCGCGAGCGCTTCGAAGTTGGTGCCTTGTCCGGAGGCGAGAATCGCGGCATTGCGCATGGCGGGGACGTCCACGCGGCAATCTAACAGCCGGATTCGGCGCGCGGCAAGCGAGCGCGGCGCTTCGTCGCGACGCGGCGGGTCGCGATGCCCGGCGAGCGACGGACTCGGGACCTCACGGCCACGGTCCGCGGCGCAGCGGCGCGAGGATCTCGAGTGGCGCCGGCGGTCCGCGACGCCAATCCACGCGGTGCACGCCCTGCTCCGACAACTCGAGCCAGACCGCGCCTTCGCGGTCGGTGCGGAGCACCCGGCTGCCGGCCGTTTCCAGGCGCGCCATCGCTCCCGGGTCCGGATGTCCGAACGGATTGCGACGACCCGCGGACACCACCGCGACCGAGCTCTTGATGCGTGCGAGGAAACCCGCTCCGCTCGAGGTCGCCGAACCGTGATGCCCGACCTTGAGCGCCCCGACGTTCACCTGGACCGCGAGCGATTCCTCGACCGTGCTGTCGACGTCGGCCGCGAGCAGCGCGCGTCCCGCACCGGTCCCGACTTCCAGCACCAGCGAGGCGGCGTTGTCGTTTCGTAGCCGCGCGCCCTCGGGCGGCCAGAGGACCTTGACGAACGGCCGGCGGCCGAGCGTGTCGCCCCGCGCAAGGGGCCGCGCAGCGAAATCTCGCGACGGCCCCGGAACGCCCGGGAGCGGAACCGGCGCCAGGCGGCGCATGACCGGCAGCGCGCGCAGCACGGCGCGGGCGCCGCCGGTGTGGTCTCCATGCGCGTGCGTGAGCACGACGCTGCCGACGCGCCGAACGCCTGCCCAGAGCAGGAACGGAACGACGATCGATTGGCCCGCGTCGAAACGCTCGGACCTCGGCCCCGCGTCCACCAGCCACCATTCGCGCTCGAAGCCGAGTGCGAGCGCATCGCCCTGACCGACGTCGAGTACCACCAGCCACCAGCGCCCGGCGGGCGGCGCGAGCGGACGCGTCGTGAGCGCGAGGACCAGGGCGAGCGCGACGGCGAGGCCCCCGAGCCCGAGGGCGAGAAACCGTCCGCGCGAGACTGCCGGCTGCTCCCGCTCGCGTCGCGCGCCGAGCGTGGCCGCGAGCAGCGCCGCACCCGCTCCCGCGAGCCAGGGAACCGCGGGGGCAGCACCGGTCGTGAGCATCGCGTTTGGAATCGCGGCTGCTCCTCCCGCGGTCAGTCGCAGCACTGCCGCGAGCGCGTCACACGCCGAGAAGCACGGTGCCCCCGCTCCCGGCCAGGCGAGCTCGAGCAATGCTCCGAGCCACGCGGCGGCGAGCAGCAGCCCGCACACCGGCACGCCGGCGAGGTTCGCGGCGAGTGCGGTCCACGCGACGGCATGAAAGCGTCCGAGCAGTAACGGCAAGGCGAGAAGTTGCGCCGACAGCGTCGGTATCAGGACACCGAGCAACGCTCGCAGCGCGGACTGCAGCGCACGCCGGCGTCCTGGCGGTGACGCGAGTCGTGTCAACCACGCTCCCACGGTGACGAGACCGAGCGTCGCGACGCACGAGAGCTGAAAGCCCAGGTCCTCCGCCCAGCCGGGCGCCACGGCCAGGAGCGCGAGCGCCGTTACCGCCAGCGCCTGGACCGGATCCATTGCGCGGCCGAGCAACCGGGCCGCTCCGATCAGACACTCGGTCACGGCGGCGCGCACCAGGGATGGCAACGGGCCGGCGAGACCCATATAAAGGAGCGCCGCCGCGACGCCGGCCACCGCCCGCCCTCGCGGTCCAAAGCCAAGCGCGGCGACCACGCCACGCGCCGCGGCCGCGAGCCACGTCACGTGCAGGCCCGAGAGCGCGAGCAGATGCGTGAGGCCTGAGGCGCGCAGGTCCGCACCCAGATCGGCGCTCAGCCCGCTGCGGTCGCCGAGCACGAGCGGCAGGACCAGCTCGCGCGTCTCGGGCTCGACGCCACGATGCAGCGCCGCTTCCATCGCCCGCCGCCAGCGCACCAGCGTGGCGTTCTGCCAGCCGCGCGACCGGTCGAGCCGCCGGACGGCGAGCACGCGCCCGGTCGCCGAGACTCCCGATGCCCGCGCCGCATCGCGCGCCGCGAAGCCGCCGGGATTGCGCAGCCCGGCCGGCGGCTCGAGCATCGCGAGCGCGTCGAGGCGGTCCCCCCATTCGGCCGCGCAGTCGGGCGGCAGGCGCACTCGCGCTCGCGTGCCCCGCGGCCAGCGCGGCGCCTCGACATCGATCAGCGCGACCGGCGTCCCCGACTCCCGCCACGGATGTCCGAGGACGCGCGCTCGGATCCACTCCGGAACCTCCGGCGCGCCGGCCGTGGCTTGCGCTCGCTCGATCCGCTCTCGACACATCGCGCCCCGCGCCCCCGCCGCCAGCGCCAGAGCCAGGAGCACGGCGAGGGTCGCGGTGCGTGGAGGAGCACGCCACGCGAGCCACAGCAGAACGGACGCCGCGAGGCACGCCGGCGCCGTGCCACTCGCGGACATCGACGCGGCGACCAGCAGTCCCGCCCACGTCACCAGCGCCGCCATCACCGCGCATCGGCCACCCATCGCGACCTCGCCACGCGAAGCGCGTGCCGGCGATGGGCAGCGAAAATGCAGCCAGTTGGCGGGATCGGCCGAGCGGCGAGCGCCTACGTCGTCGTCACCATCGTCCCGGAGGTTCCGGGCAAGCGTTCAACGCGTCTGCACCTGCGTCAGCTCGGTGAAGTGCTCGTCGCCCTGCGACGTGAGCGCGCTCACGTAGTAGCGCGAACGCCCCTGGGCGTCGAGCAGCGTCGCCGGGAACGTCGCGACACCAACCGCCGTGCCTTGGGCGTTGAGCAGCGTCATCTGATAGCGGCGCCACGGGCCCTCGGGCGTCCGCACGTGCAGCCACATCTCGCGCGTCTCGGTGGGATCGGCATTCTCCAGCGACGCCGAGACCACGGACGGCTGATCGCGGAGGATGCGAGTCGTGGCGCTGATCACGAGCCGCGGGTGTTCGATCTCGAGCATCGGACCGAACTCGAAGCTTGCGAACCGTTGATTGCCGCCGGGCAGGTCGATCATCTGGATCGGCGCCTCCTGCGCGCGATGGACCATGCGGATACTGTGCGGGCCTCGCGGCAGCTCCAGCGAGAGCGGCGCCGCGCCGCGTGCCTGGCCATCCACCCATACTTGTCCGCCGGACACCGGCTGGGTTCCGCGTTCGTCGGTGACCGTCGCGCGCACCTGGATCAGACCTGTCGCCGGAGACTCGAGTGGGCGGGTGAGAATCTGTCGCGTTTCGCCGACGCGAATCTCGATCGTCTGGCCCCACGACGCCATGCCCGGTCCCGAGAAGCGCAATTCGTGCGCCCCGGGCGTCAGATCCTCGACGACCAGCGGCGCGAAGCCGCGCGTCTCGCCGTCGACCGCGACCGAGATGACGGCGCCCGGATCGGGCGACACGACTTCCAGCGACCCGAGCAGCGAGGCGACGAGCGGCACCGTCTGGCCCCTCTGGCCCTTGACCGTGTAGGTCGCTTCGCCAAGCTCCGGCATCGTCAGTGTGATCTGGTGCTCGCCTTCGGCGAGCGCCACGGTCGCGGGCGTGCGCTCTTCGAGCGGCTTGCCGTCGACCGCGATGTGCGCGCCCGCAGGCCGGCTCTCGATCTCCGCCTGAAAGCGCGGCCCCCCAAATCCGAACCCACCGAGCGCGCCCGCGCGCGGGCCCTGATCTGCCCCGGGGCGCTGTCCCATGATGACGAGCCCGATCGCGATCACGAGCAGCGCTACAGCGCCGCCCCATGCCCAGGGGTTCTTCCAGAACGGCACGTGCTCCGGCTCCAAGGTCTCGGGCGCCGGCCACGAAGCACGCCTGGCGTGGAGCGCAGCGGACGTCGGCGTCTCGCGCGCGAGCGGCCGCGGGCTCGGCTCGGATTCTGGCTGTGGCGCGGCAGGGAGCGGATGGGCCGCGACCGAGTGTGCTGCGCGCGGCGGCGCCATCGCGGCCGGCGCGTGCTCGACGCTCGTCGGTTCTGCGGCGGGCGCGACCGCACGCGGGGCGGTCTCGGCGGGAGCGTGAGCTTGCGCCGGTGTTGGTGTCCGTGGCGGCAAAGGCGCCGGAGCGCGCGCGACGCCGCGCACTTCGACTTTGCCGATCTCCTGCGCCGGATGCAGCGGCACCGGCGGGATACTCGTTTCGATCGCGGCGATCGGGGGTGGCTCGATCGCCTGCGGATGGGAAGGTGGCGCCGGTGCGACGAGCGGCGCCGATGCGACAAAGGGCGGCGCAGATGCAGCCGGCGGCGCAGGCGCGGCGGGAGGCGCTGGTACGACAGCCGGCGCCGGCACAGCAGTTGGCGCCGATGCAACTGCCGGCGCCGGTACGGTGATTGGCGCGGGTGCAACAACCGGCGCCGGTGCTGTGGGCATCGTAATCGGCAAGCGCGGCGGTGCAGCGGGAGCGCTCGCGACCGGGTGTCGAGGCACGATTCTCGGCGGCGACGGCCGCGCTGGATTACCGCCCGGCAGCGAGATGTCGCGCGGATCGGGAACCTCGAACGCCGGCGCGGTGCGCGCGGTCAGCGACGGCGGTTCGGGCGTCGGAGGGATCAACTCCATGGTGAGCGCAGGAGGCGCGTGGGACTCTGGCGGCCCGAGATCGAGTTCGGTGAGCGAGCCCGATTCGCTCGTCAGCGGACGGCGAGTCGGCGCTGGTGCGAGCGTCGCCGTTTGTGACGGCGCCGGCTCGGCTCCCGGCGTCGCGACCACTGCGCCATGCACGTCGCTGGTTTCCGCGCTCGCCAGCATCGGCTCGACGAGCTCCACCGGCTCGGGCAGCACGTCCGCTTCGGCGCGCCGGGTCGGGCGACGAAGCCAGGGCACGTTGCTCTGCAGCCAGCGTGCGACCCCCGACGAGGGGGCCTCGCCGGCGATGGCGGGCTGCGCGCCTGCGGCGAGAGCTTCCTCCGTCTCCGCGGCAACGGACCACTCGGCAGCGGCGGCCGCGGCCGCGGGAACAGACTCGGCCGGCTCCACGATCGGAGCGGCCTCGACGTGCGCAGCGACCTCGGTGATCGGTGCCGCTTCGACGGTCGCGGTCAAAGCCAGCTCGATCAGGTGGTCCTGAACCAACGTCACCGCCGGCGCTCCCTCCCATCGCGCATCGAGCTCGACCCAAGCGCTCGCCGGATCACCGGCGTTCGCGGTCCAGAGCAGACGAACGCGCACCGTACGATCGGACTCGATGCTCCACGCGCGCGCCTCGCGCCCGAGGTCGTCGCGAACTCGCACCCATTCGAGATCGATGGGTTTACCGTCGAGCCAGACCTCGACGCTCGACTCACCGACCCAGCCAAAGCCGATCTCGTTTTCGAAACGGGCGAAGGCGGCCGAGCACGGCAGCGGTCCGGAAGCCCGGGACCACAGCTCGGCCTGCGAGAACACGAGTCCAGCCAGCGCGTGATGGAGGATGCTCGGGATCGGCTTCGCGACGGCGTCGGCGTGTGAGGTCTCGCGCGCCACGCTCGCAACGTCGCTGAGCCAGCCCTCGATTTCGGCGGGTGTGAAGCCCTGCGGGATGCCGGCCAGGATCAGACGGAGATCGTCCGCGCCCGCCTCGGCGGTCAGGACTTCACCGGCCAAGCGGGTTGAAACTTCCCACCGATCTCGATTGCGGCCGGGCTGATCCATGGGCCCTTGACCTCCCTGGAAGCGAGCGCTGCTTCGTGCATCTCAATGGAGTGCCCGTTCGGCACGCTATCGAACGGCCCCACAAGTGTCAACGCTGGAGCGATTTGGTGGCATGCGTCTTGCCGTATTCTGCAGCGCTTCGGTCGATCCGGCGCGAAACCCGCACCGATGGCCGAAGGCGGCATGCACGACGCGGAAGTTAGTCATTGCATCGTGCATGCCGAGACCGTTAGCCTCGCACGGATTCTTACGCCCCAGGGGCGACTCACCGACAGGAGAACGTTAATGCCGGTTGGAGCCATCACCCTGGCGGCCTTGCTGGTCGCCTCCCCTCAGCCTGCATGGGTCGGACCTGAAGTCCCGGCCCAAACCCAAGAAGTCGCCGCCTCGTCCTCCGACTCGACCCGAGTCGAGGTCGACGAGCTGTTGACTGCCCTGCGCGCGGCCTATCAAGCCGCGTGGGTGCAGCGGCAAGCCGGCGAGCTGCCGGGAGCGGCGCAGACCTCCGAGGCGGCGCTGAATCAGATCGGCTCGGCGCTCGCGGGCGACGTCGATGCCGCGAGGCGCCGCGACCTGGTCGAAGTGCAGGCCAAGCTGATTGGACTTCGGGACGCGGTCCGGCGGCAGCTCGACCATCCGCCGTCACCGAGCACATCGGCCGAGGAGCGTCAGGTTCTGAACGCTCCCGCCGTCGAAGAGATCGAGCCCCAGTTCAACGCCGACGTCTACCGGTGGATCGAGTTCTTCACCGGCAACGGCCGCTCGGTCTTCGAGCGCTGGCTCAAGCGCTCCGGCCAGTACATGGACCTGTTCCGGCTCGGCCTGCAGAAGGAAGGGATTCCCCCCGACCTGGTTCATCTGGTGTTCGTCGAGAGCGGCTTCAACGTGCACGCGCGCTCGACCGCGGCCGCCGTCGGCCCGTGGCAGTTCCTGCGCTCGACCGGGCGTCTGTTCGGTCTGACCGTGAATCAGTGGGTGGACGAGCGCAAGGACCCGGAGAAGTCGACGGTCGCCGCCGCGCGCTACCTCAAGCACCTCTACGCCATCTTCGGTGACTGGCCGCTGGCGCTCGCCTCGTACAACGCCGGCGAAGGCACCGTGCTGCGCGCCATCAAGCGCCAGGGCACGACCAACTATTGGGATCTGCGCCTGCCGCGCCAGACCGAAGAGTACGTGCCGCAGTTCATGGCAGTGCTCGCGATCTCGCGCGAGCCGCAGAAGTACGGCTTCGATGCCGTCGAGCTCGACGATCCGATGCGCTTCGACGAGCTGGCGCTGAAGGGTGCCGTCGATCTGCGCGCGATCGCGAAGCTCGCCGACTGCACCTACGAGGAGATCCGTTACCTGAATCCGGCGGTGCTGCGGCACGCCGCTCCGGGCCGGGACGGCGTGACGACGATCCGGGTGCCAAAGGGCAAAGGCGAAGTGTTGCTCGGCAAGCTCCAGAACGGCGCCGAGCTTCCGGCCGTCGACCTGACGGTCAAGCACCATGTCCGGCGCGGCGAGACGCTGCAGGGAATCGCGAATCAGTACCACGTCGGCGCGACGCAGCTCGCGGCCTCGAACGGGATCAGCCGCAAGCGGCCGCTCAAGCGCGGCATGGTGCTGACCGTGCGCCCGACGATGAAGTCGATGGCGCCCGCCGAGCTCGAGCCCAGCGACCCGCGCGCCTCGACCGCCTACGTTCCGCCGCGCCCGCGCTCGGCGCCGAAGTCGCTCGGCGCCGATTCGAACGCCGAAGGCCGCATCACCGTCACCGTGCGCAAGGGCGAGACGCTGCGGGCGATCGCCGACCGCTACGACGTTTCGGTCGCCGACATCCAGCGCTGGAACCGACTCACGACCTCGACGGTTCGTCGTGGGACCCGCCTCAAGATCCGCACCGGTGATCGTCCGACCGTGGCCGAAGCCGCGGCCGACAGCGCGCGCATCGCGGCGCTCAAGCCCCCTCCCGGTAAGCGCAAGGCGTCGCAGGTCCGCGGCAAGAGCGCGGGCAAGGTGCGGGCGGTGGTGATCGTCAAGCGCGGCGAGACGCTGAGCGAGATCGCGAGCCGTAACCGGGTCACGGTCCAGCAGCTCAAGCGCGCGAACGGCCTCGGCTCTTCCCGGATTCGCGCCGGCCAGAGGCTCAAGATTCCGGCGTAGCGACCGATTACCGCACCGACGTCAGCCGCGCGGCGAGCTGCCGCGCGGTTTTCGTTAGTGCTCGGGCTCGGGCCCGTGCACGACGCCGCCCGCCGGCACGTCGCCCGTGAAGTCGCGCTCGCTCACGAACGCCCCGATCCGGGCGTTGCGCCCGACCGTGATCCCCGCCGGCAGCCGCGCCCCCTTGCCGACCACGACGAGACCGCTCGAGAGGTGCTCGGGGCATGCGCGATTGGGCGTCTGCACGCTGCCGTGTCCCAATCGTGCGCCCTCTCCCACCACGACCTGCTTGTCGATGATCGCGCGATCCACGTGCGTGCCCCGCTCGATGGTCGTGTCGTTCATGACGATGCTCTCCCGGACGACTGCCCCGCGCGCCACCGTCACGCCCGGGGAAAGCACCGAGCGGACCACGTGGCCCATGATCCGGCATCCGTTCGCGATCAGGCTGCGCTCCGCGCGGCCGCCCGCGTCGATGCGCACCGGCGGCCGGTCGGCGCTCTGCGTGTGAATGACCCAGGAGGGATCGTTGAGATCGAGCGGCGGCCGGTCGGAGAGGAAGTCGAGGTTCGACTGATAATAGGAATCGACCGTGCCGACGTCCTGCCAGTAGTTGGGAAAGCGATAGCCGTAGACGGCTTCGCCGCGCGCCACCAGGCGGGGCAGCAAATCCTTGCCGAAGTCATGGTGCGAGTCGGGGATCGCGGCGTCTTCGACCAGCCAGCGCAGCAGCGCCGGGCGGTCGAACAGGTACACGCCCATCGAGGCGAGCCGCGAGCGCGCGGAGCGCGGCTTCTCCTGAAAACCCACGACCCGGCCGGCGCGATCGGTCTCGAGAATGCCGAACGAGCTGACGGCTTCCTCCGGCACCTCGGTCACGGCGACCGTCACCGCGGCCCGGTTGGCCTCGTGGAACGCATACATCACGCCGTAGTCCATCTTGTAAACGTGGTCCCCGGACAGGACCATGACGTGATCGGTCCGCCGGCGGCGCAGGTGGATGAGGTTGCGATAGATCGCGTCGGCGGTGCCCTGGTACCACTCGGATTCGATCGAGCCGAGCGAGGGCTGCAGGAGCTGGATGCCGCCGCGCGTGCGGTCGAGATCCCACGGCCGGCCGATGCCGATGTGCTGGTGTAGCGAGATCGGCCGGTATTGGGTCAGCACACCGACGTCGTAGATACCGGAGTTGACGCAGTTGGAGAGCGAGAAATCGATGATCCGGTACTTACCGCCGAACGGCACCGCGGGCTTGGCACGACGTTCGGAGAGCAGGCACAAGCGCGAGCCCACGCCGCCCGCGAGCACAAACGCGTAGCGGCTCACGCCAGGCCTTCATGCGGCAACCGGTCGGGCGTTCGCGCTCCCGGCGGGAGCGCGAGATCGCGATAGTCGCGCGCCTCGGAGCCGACGCCGAGCACCACCTGAGCGCCGACGCGCGCGCCGTTCGGGACCACGGAGTCCTTGCCGACCAGCGTCAGCCCCGCGAGCCATTCCAGCTCCGGATCGGCCAACGTCTCGCCTCCGCCGATCCGCGCGCCCTCTCCGACCCGCGCGTGCTTGTCGAGGATCGCGCACTCGACGCGCGCGCCGCGCTCGATCACGACGTCGGTCATCACCACCGAGTCCACGACCTCGGCGCCGGGCAGGAGCGTCACCCCCGGGAACAGCAGCGAGTTCCGGACCTTCCCCGCCACGCGGCAGCCGTTGGCGACCAGGCTGGCCTCCACGTCGGCGCCCGGCAGGAACAGCACCGGCGGGCGTTCTTCGTCGCGCGTGAGGATCGGCCAGTGCGGATCGTCCAGCTGCAGGCCGGGCTCCGGATCGAGCAGGTCGAGGTTCGCGCGGTAGTAGGTGCCGACGGTGCCGACGTCCTCCCAGTAACCGTCGAACTCGTAGCCGAAGACGCGCTCGCCACCGGCGATCAGGGGCCGCAGGACGTCCAGCACCAGATCGACCGGATGGCCGCGCAACGCCTCACTCAGCACCTCGGTCTCGAACACGTAGATGCCCATCGAGGCGAAGCGGGACTCGCTGCGGTCCGGCTTCTCCTCGAGGCCGCGCACGCGATAATCGCGATCGAGCTGCACCATGCCGAAGCGCCGCGACTGCTCGGGGGCCACCGGCGCGATCGCCAGGGTCACGGCCGCGCTGCGCTGCTCGTGGGCGAGCAGCAGCGAGCGATAATCCATCGTGTAGACGTGATCACCGGAGAGGACCAGCACGCGCGCGACACGGGCTTGCTCGATCACATCCAAGTTCTGCGTCAGCGCATCGGCGGTGCCGCGGTACCAACCGGCGCTGTCGCGCGTGAGATAGGGCTGCAGCACGCGCACAGCGCCGCCCCGGCGATCCAAGTCCCAGGCGCGGCCCGAGCCGATGTGATCGTGCAGCGAGGTCGGCGCGTGCTGCGTGATGACGCCGATACGCTCGATGCCGGAATGGGAGCAGTTGCTGAGAACGAAGTCGATGATCCGATACTTGCCGCCGAACGGAACCGCGCTGACGGCGCGCTCCATCGACAGCACGCCGAGCCGCTCGCCGCCGCCGCCGGACAGCACCAGCGCCATGACGTCTCGCACGTTCGGCTCTCCGACGTGATTTGGAGTACGCGTGTGAGGAAGCGAACGAACTAGGTAGGGCGACCTTGCAAAGCGATTTCTACCACGAGAACGAGCCCGACACGAGATGCGTGGTGTCGAGGTTCTGGTCGTCCGGGAAATCCTTGTCGTCCGAGGCCAGGAAGCGGTGCAGCGAGGCCGCGTAGTCGACGCCGATGTGCTTGTAGCGGAGACCGGCGCCGAACGCGACATCCTTGCCGTTCAGGCCGGAGCGCAGCGCGAAGGTGCTGCGATACCAGTATTCGAGCCCGGTCCGGACATCCCACGTCTGGCCGCCGAGCTTGATCTGACTGTCGAAGCTGCGGCGCTCGAAACCCCATGCCAGATCCAGCGCCCACGTCAGAGAGTGACGCTCGGCGGGATAGAAGTTGAAGGCCGCCCCGGTGTCCATGGTCGGCACCACCAGCTCGCGCGTGCCGTTGCTCCACGACAGGTACGTGGTCGTGAGGTCGTGCACGACGACGCCGATCGTCACGGCGTCGGTCGGCATGTAGAGCGCGCCGACGTCGAGGCCGGCGCCGAAGGAGGTGACGTGCTCTCCGGGAATCGTGTCGGGCACGCTCTGCCGGACGAACTTGACGTTGCCGCCGAACGCCAGATGGGTGCCGTGATGGCGGGCGTAGGAAAGCTGCAGCGCGAGATCGCTGCTGCTGGCGTGGAATAGCGTCAGGTCGGGG
>DASQFU010000192.1:0-10656 GCA_035632955.1 Candidatus Limnocylindria bacterium | reverse complement strand
TCGTGCAGCATGCCGTCGATGCGGAAGCGCACCGCGATCCGGTCGCGCGAGGGTTCGACGTGCACGTCGCTCGCGCGGTCGTCGATCGCCTCGGCCAGCATCAGGTTGACGAGCCGGACCACCGGCGCGTCCTCCACCTGCTGGCGCAGCAGCGCCAGATCGACTTCCTGGTCGGTATCCTCGCCGCTCTTGAGGTCGAGCTTGTCGAGAATCTCGCCGACCTTCTCGGACGAGCGGATCTCCTGATAGAACTCGTCGACGGCCTCGCGCACCTCGCTCGGTCGCGCGATCCAGACCTTGATCGTGCAGCCGGTGATCGCGCGCACGTGGTCGAGCGAGACGACGTCGAGCGGGTCGCCGACCGCGACCTCCATCAGGTCCCCGGAGCGCCGCAGCGCGAGCACGCACGCCTGGCGCGCCAGATGCTCGGGCACCAGCCGGACCGCCTGCGGATCCGCCTGCGAGAGGGCTTCGGCGTTCGCTATCGGCAGCGAGAACTGCTGGGCCAGGAGCTGAACCACGTCGCCCTCGTTGAGCAGCCCGAGCCGCACCAGCGTCTGGCCGAGCCGCTCGCGCGGATCGCTGCGCGAGTGCAGCGCCTCGTCGAGCTGCTCGACCGTCACCGAGCCGCGTTCGAGCAGCAACTCGCCGAGCCGGCGCGTGGAGAGGCGATAGGAGAGGGCCACGGCTAACGGCTCCTCGCGCCCGCTTCGGGAATCGGCGCGATACGGTAGTAACGCTTCTGCAGGATGGAGCGCTTCTCCACGTCCTCGAAGAACGGGTAGGCGGTCTCGAACGTGATCGAGCCGCGCTCGAGCAGCTCGCCCAGCGACTCGTCGAGCGACACCATGTCCTCGCGCAAGCTGGTCGAGATCACGTTCGGGATCTGGTGCTCCTTGTCCTCGCGGATCAGGTTCTGAATCGCCTGGTTCACGAACATGATCTCGCGCGCCGCGACGCGGCCGCGACCGTCCGCCCGCGGCAACAGCACCTGCGAGACCACCGCCCGCAACGTGAGCGAGAGTTGGGAGCGGATCTGCGACTGCTGGTGCGGCGGAAACGAGTCGATGATCCGGGTCACGGTCTGGGCCGCGGATTGCGTGGCCATGGTCGAGATCACGAGATTGCCGGTCTCGGCGGCGGTGAGCGCGATCGCCATGCTGGTCAGATCGCGCATTTCACCGACGAAGATGATGTGCGGGAGCTGCCGCAGGGCGCCCTTGAGGCCGCGCGCGTAGCTCTTGGTGTCGGTGCCGACCTCGCGCTGGTCGATGACCGCGTGCTTGCTCTCGAACATGAACTCGATCGGGTCTTCGACCGTGACGATGTGGCGGCGCGTGCCGCCCTGATTGACCTGCTCGAGCAGCGAGGCGATGGTCGTCGACTTGCCGGCGCCGGTCGGACCGGTGACCAGCACCAGCCCGCGCGTGAGCCCGAGCACGCGGGACACGACGTGTGGCGCCAGCCCGAGTTCGCTCGGCAGGGGAATCACGAGCGGCACGAGCCGCACCGCCGAGCCCCAGTAGCCGCGCTGAATGAACAGGTTGACGCGATAGTTCGCGACCTCGGAGAGATGAAAGCGCGTGTCGAGCTCGAGGTCGCGGAGGAACTTCTCGTGCAGCGCCGGCGTCAGGAAGCTCTCGGCCAGCCGGCGCGAGTCGGTTCCGGAGAGCACGGTCGATCCAGCCAGCGGCTGCAGCACGCCGGCGATCGTCACCATGACCGGATGGCCCGCGGTCATCAGGAGATCGGAGGCGCCGAGCTCCGCGGCACGCCGGAGGATCGCGTCGCGTTCGAGGGGTAGGGTGGTCATGGACGGTGCAATCGAAACATGAAGCCGGGCCGGAGGTCGGCCGCGACGTCCATCTCCTCCTCGTCCACTGGGTGACGCGGTCCGTGCTCGTTCGAAGGGGACGGACCCGGGCTTGGCCGGAAACCGTTGGGGCAGGAACGTCCTGAGGCGCGGACGACGCCTCGCACGATGGCGGAACCGATGAAGCTGCTCAAAGATGCAGCAACGATGATAGGGGTCGCGGGAGCGGTCTGTCAACGCTCGCGGCGATCCGCAAATCCTCCGTGAAGCGCCGCGACGTTTCGGAACCACCGCGCCGCGCGGGGGTACGGCACCCGGAGGCCCGCGAGGCCCGCGTGCGAGCGAAAAAGACCTGGGATGGGGACTCGGAATCTGGCAGATTCCCGGTCGCTTCGTGGCCAAGAGGGCCGCAGCCTCACGTTGCGCTCAGGAAGACGTGCAGGTCACCAACGCTCGGGCAAACCACTGCACAGCCAGGGAAGGTCGCCCTCGCGTTGCAGTCAGACCGGACCAACGTGCAGTTTCCAACGGGCTTCTCCGCCCACAATCCCCGCAAGACAATTGAATAGAAGCCGGAACGACAGGCCCCGCAGGGGATTTCGGCCTGTTCCGCAGTGGTTCCGCCGACCGCCTTCATCCGATGCGCTGGAGGGCACGCTTCGTGCTCGAACGGCGCGCGGGTATCGGAGATGTTCGTCGCTTTAGCGATCTCCGATCCGCAGTGAAGGCCCGGCTCCTCCCCTCAAGACCGGCGCCGCTCAATCGCACAGCAACATCACGCGGAAGCTGCGTCGTCGCTCCCTGGGGAGCGCTTGAGCGCGGCGGGAGGAGGAACCATGCGTCATTCCCCTGGGTTCTTGTTGCTGGCCCTGATGGCGTCGCTCGTCGCAGTCCCGGTCGCTCACGCGCAGACCGTGACTTGGAACAGCGTTCAGCTCTCCTGGACGACTCCTGGAGATGACAGCTTGACCGGTACCGCCGCACAGTTCGATTTGCGTTATTCCACTTCGCCGATTACCGCCTCGAACTTCAACACTTCGACGCGGTGGAGCGGCACCCCGGCGCCGGCACCGTCCGGCACGCGGCAGTCCGTGACCGTCACCGGACTCACGCCCAGCACCACCTACCACTTCGCGATCAAGACCGCCGACGAAGTTCCGAACTGGGCGCTGATCTCGAACATCGTCTCGCGCACGACGCTGTCCGCGCCCGACACCACGCGGCCCGAGTCGCCGATCGTCACGGTGACGGTGCTCGGCGAGACCAGCGTGCGCATGAACTGGAACGCGACCGGCGATGACAGCCTCACCGGAACCGCGAGCTCGTACGACATTCGCTATTCGACGTCGCCGATCACCGACGTCAACTGGTCGCAGGCGACGCAGGTGACCGGCGAGCCGGTACCCGGCTCGCCCGGCACCTCGCAGAGCTACACGGTCACCGGGCTCTCGCGCCAGACCACGTACTACTTCGCGATGAAGGTCGCCGACGACGCGGGACTCGTCTCGGCGCTCTCGAACGTGCCGTCCGCCACGACCCCCGACCAGATGCCGCCAGCCGCGATTCGTGACCTGGTGGTCGGGTTCGTGTGGTTCGGCTGGCACGGGAATGCGGTGGCCATGGATGTCCGCCCCGCACGCGCGCTCGCGCATCACGCCGACTGAGAAGGAACTCGACTTTCATGCGCAAGGACGTTCGCAGATCACGACGTCGAGGCCCGGCGCTGCAGTGGCTGCTGCTGATGGCCGGGCTCGCGGCTCTGCTCGCGCTCGCTCCGGTCCTGGCTCACGCGCAGAGCCCCGACTCCGTGGCTCTGGTGTGGACCGCGCCGGGTGACGACGGAACGGTCGGCACGGCGACGCTCTACCAGCTACGCGTTTCGCTGCAGCCGATCGACGACACCAACTGGGACCAGGCTTCGTCCGTGCCCGGCCTGCCGGCGCCATTGCCTGCGGGAACGCGCCAGAACGTGGTCGTGAGCTCGCTGACGCGCGGCACGACCTACTGGTTCGCGATTAAGACACAGGACGACAACGGCAACTGGTCCGGCCTCTCCAACCTGATCCGGTGGGACTGGGTATACGACACCGCTCCGCCGGCGGCGCCGTCCGGTCTCACGGCAGCGCGTGAGGCCACGCTCGACGTGCGCGTTCACTGGTCGGCGAACGCCGAAGCGGATCTCGCCGGCTACACCGTCTATCGCGCGCTCACCGACGGCGGCCCGTTCGTCCCCCTGACCGGCGCGCCGATCGTCACCACCGAGTACGTCGACACGACGCTGCCGACCGGCACCACGGACGCCTGGTATCAGGTGACCGCGACCGACGTCAGCGGCAACGAGAGCGCGCGCAGCAGTGCCGTGGCCGTGAGCCTGGACGAGTCGGCCGCGCAAGCGGGCGACTGGCGCATCGAGCCCGGCTATCCCAACCCGAGCCGGCTCGGATCGATGGTGCGCATCCCCATGATGGTCCCGAGCGGCGCCGGTGAGGCATTGGTCGAAATCAACGATTCGGGCGGACGCCGCATCTGGAGGCGCGATCTCGGCGTTCCCGCCTCCGGCCCCTTCACCTTGAACTGGGACGGACGGAACGAGGCGGGTCGTGACGTGGCGCCCGGCGTCTACACGGCGTGGTTGATCACGGGCAAGACCCGTTTCAGCGTCAAGCTGGTGCGCGTGCCATGAACCGCCGGGAGAACGTGATGAGGATTCTGAAGCTTGTCGTCGGCGCCGCGGTTGCGATGGCACTGGTCGCCGCCGGCTTCGCACACGCGAGTATCGACAACGCCGGCACCACGGCCGCCAACTTCCTGACGGTCGGCTCGGGCCCCCGCACGCTGGCGATGGGCGGTGCGGCGCTGGGCATCAGCGACGAGCTCGGGGGCTTGTCGTGGAACGCGGCGTCGCTCGGCTGGGTGAATCGCACCGAGTTCGCGCTCTCGCACGCGGGACTCTCCAACGAGAGTGCTCAGGAATGGGCGGCGCTCGGCGGCCGGTTCGGCGAATCCCAGACGCGCTGGTCGCTGTCGGGGCTCTACCAGGGCGACGGCTCGTTCGAAGGCCGGGATGCCTCCAACAATCCGACTGGCAGCTTCGGTGTCTCGAGCATCGCGTTCGGTGCGCACCTCGCGCATCAGTTCGGCGAGCAACTGACGATCGGCGCCGGCGCCAAGTCGGTCAACGAGAAGCTCGGGGACGTGACCGGCTCCGGCTTCACGTTCGACGTCGGCGTCATGTACCGGAACGGCATCTTCGGAGTCGGTGCGGCCGCGCAGAACCTGCTCGGTCAGATGAAGTTCGACGGCATCCCGTTTCAGTTCCCGACCAACTACGGCATCGGCGTGGGCGCGATGATCCCGGCGACCGGAGTCCGGCTGGCCGTGGATGCCAACTTCCCGACCGCGTACTTCTACGACATGCGTTTTGGCGCCGAGTGGTTGTGGAAGGACATGATCGCGTTGCGCGCCGGGTACCGGCAGGAGCTCGGTAGCTACAAGGATCCGCTCACCGGTCCGACGTTCGGCGTGGGCGCGGGCAAGCACGGCCTGTGGATGGACTACGGCTATCTGCTGTCGGGCAACGGCGAGAGTCAGCATCGTCTCGGCCTGCGCCTGCTGCCGGGAGGGTTCAGCAGCCTGACCGGCAGTCTCGGGCCGCTCGCGAGTGCTGGGCCCGCGGTCGCGAAGCCGGTGCGTGAGCCGAAGCGGGTTGCGGCCAAGCCATCCACCGCGTCCAAGACCGCGAAGTCCGGATCCAGCGCCAAGACGGTCGTGCCCAAGGCTCAGGCCGGCGACGCCGCGAAGGCAGCAACCGCGCCGATGGCGACCGCCGTCGCCGGTGACGGGCCGAAGACGATTCCGGTCACGAAGGTCAAGACGCCGACCTTCCCGCCGATCAAGCCGGCGGCGCCGAAGGTCGCTCCTGCCAAGGTCACCGAGCAAATGGCCGTGAACCTCACGCCGCCGCCCGCCAAGGTCGAACCGGCTCCGGCCAAGAGCGAAGCGCCTGCGGTCGCGAAGTCCGAGCCCGCGCCTGCGAACGAAGAGTCTGCGTCCGAGGCGCGGCCGAAGACGATCCGGGTGCAGAAGGGCGACACGCTCGCCGGCATCGGGCGCCGGTTCAAAGTCAGCGTCCCGGCGATCATGATGGAGAACAACCTGGTCAACGATCAGCTCAGGATCGGCCAGGTGCTGAAGGTCCCTGACGAGAGGCGCTAACGATCCTGGGTCGGGCCCTTCCTCCGGAGCCTGCCCAGCGAAGACGAGTCCGGCTCCACGGCCGGGCTCGTTTTTCGTCTGTCAGCCTTGAGCGGAACTTTCCTCGTTGAGGCCATCCCAACTGCGAGGCGAGAAGAGACCCCGTTCAGTCTTGACGGTATGTCCGATTCAGCATAACTTCTTTGCGCATGGACGCGTCGGAGAAACCCGTCGTTTGGGAACGTGACTTGGCGAATCGTGCACTTCATCGACTCGGACGCGATCGTCGTGCTCGATGTCTTTGCGAAGAAGTCGAACAAGACGCCCGCAGTGGTTGTGGCCAATTGCCGGCGCCGACTCCGAGCGTTCAAGGCGCTGCTATAGACAGCTCGAACTCTCGAATCTGCAGGAGGCAGATCAGTGAATACGGCGAAAAAGAAGCGACTCAGATCAGCAGGCTGGAAAGTTGGAACGGCTGACGCATTCCTCGGACTCTCTGAAGATGAGGCCAGAGTCGTCGAGATGAAGCTTGTTCTCAGCGAGAGTCTCAGGCGTCATCGTGTGAAGAAGCGAATCACGCAACTCGAGCTGGCTAGGAAACTGGGCTCGAGTCAATCGCGCATTGCCAAACTGGAAGCCGGAGCGTTCGGCGTGACGCTGGACCTGCTCTTCCGCGCTCTCTTTGCGACTGGCGTTTCGGCGGATGAGATTGCTCGCCAGATTCGGCACACCCGGCGCTCGGCCGCATAGCGCGATCGTGAGCCAGGCGCTCGGGTCAAAGCGGGAAGGCGCCTTCGAACTTCTGGCCCTCGCCCATGGCGCGCGCGTAGCGCATCTGCTCTTCGATGTGGCGCGGCATGTGCGCGTAGACGTCGTGGAACATGCTCTCGATCGGGGGCGGCGGCAACGCCTCGGCTTCCTGGATGGCCCGGCTGATCTCGTCGTTCAGCTCCTCGATCCAGCGCGTCTCGTCGGCTTCCGCGACGGCGCCGGCGCCGCGCAGGTAGCTGCGGAAGCGGACGACCGGATCGCGGCGCTCCCACTCGCTCACGAGCGCGGGATCCCGGTAGCGGCTGGGATCGTCGCTCGATGAATGCCCGCCCATGCGGAAGGTGACCGCCTCGACCAGAGTCGGGCCCTCGCCGCGGCGGGCGCGGGCGATCGCGTCGCGCGTGGCCGCGATCACGGCCAGGATGTCGTTACCGTCCACTCGCACGCCGGGGAATCCGTACGCGACCGCCTTGATCGCGATGCTTTCGGAGGCGGTCTGGAGCGAGAGCGGCACCGAGATCGCCCACTGGTTGTTCTGGCAGAAGAACACCACCGGCAGCCGGTGGACGCCCGCGAAGTTCGCGGCGGCGTGGAAATCGCCGCTCGACGTCGCCCCATCGCCGAGGTAGCCCATGCACACCGTGTCGTGCCTGAGGATCTTGGCCGCCCACGCGGCGCCCATCGCGTGCGGAAGCTGCGTGCCGATCACCGACGACCACGCGACCGTCAGCACCTTGCGGTCACTGAAATGGCAGGGCATCTGCCGGCCGATCAGCACGTCGCCGCTGTTGCCGATCAACTGGCAGACGATGTCCCGGATCGACGTGCCGCGCCACAGCGCGACGCCCATCTCGCGCAGCGCCGGGAACACCCAATCGGTCGGGCGCAGCGCGTAGGCCGATCCGGTGACGGACGCCTCCTGGCCGGTCGCCGTGCCGTAGAAACCGATCCGCCCCTGGCGCTGGAGCGAGAGCATGCGCTGGTCGAGCGTACGCATCTTGAGCAGGTGGCGGAACAGCGCGCGCAGATCGTCCCGCGGCACGTCGGGCAGCGGCCCGACCGCACGCCCTTCGAGATCGAGGCTCTGCAGCAGCGTACTCATCCGACCTCCGCATCGCCGAGCCATGACGCCGGCGCTTCGAGCCGCGCGACCACCGCATAGAGGAAGTCGGCGCCCACGGCACCGTCCACGACCCGGTGGTCGAGCGAGAGCGAGAGGTTCGTGAGATCGCGGGGGACGATCCGACCCTCGACCACGGCGGGCTTCTTCTTGACCTCGTGCACGCCGAGGATCGCGACCTGAGGATGATGAAGGATCGGCGTCGCCAGCAGGCCGCCGCGCGCGCCGGTGCTCGTGATCGTGAAGGTTCCGCCCTGGAGCTCCTCGAGCGTGAGCTTGCCCGCGCGCGCCGCCGCCGCCAGCCTCTGAATCTCGCTCGCGAGCTCGAACAAGCTCTTCCGGTCGGCGTCGTGGATCACCGGCACCGTCAGCCCCTGGTCGGTCGCGGTCGCGATGCCGAGATGGAGCCCGCGCTTGAGCACGATCTCGCCGCGCGCGTCGTCGAGGCTCGCGTTCAGCAGCGGGAACTGGCGCAAGGGCTCGATCAGCGCGCGGACGACGTAGGCGAGGTAGGTGAGCGCGATGCCTTTGTCGTTCGCCTTCGCCTTGGCGCGCTCGCGATGCTCGACGACCGCGGTCAGATCGCACTCGGCGACGAACGTGAAGTGCGCCGCGGTGTCGAGCGAGTGACGCATGTGCTCGGCGATCTTCCGCCGCAGGCCGCGGAGCGGAATGCGCTGCTCGCCACCGGCGTCGACCGATGGGGGAGCCGGGCGTTCGGGCTTGTGGCCGGGGGCGGGCGTCTGGGCGGCGCGCTGCACGTCGTCGGCCGTGATCGCCCCGCCGGGGCCCGTGCCCGTGAGCGCCTCGAGCCCCACACGCAGCCGCTTCGCGAGCTCCCGCACCGCCGGGGTCGCCTGAATGCGAACGCCAGGAGTCGTCGCAACCGCGGCGCCGGTTACGGGCGCCGTGGCGCGCGGAGCCGGCTCGGCACGCGCGGGGGAGGACGGCGCCGATACGGCGGCCGGGCTGGCCTCGCCCGCGACCTCGATCGTGATCAAAGTCGTGCCGACCGGAACCACCTGGCCTTCCTCGGCGAGCAAGGCGACGATCGTTCCGGTGCGTGGCGAAGGAATCTCGACGCTCGCCTTGTCGGTCATGACCTCGACCAGCGGCTGGTCCTCTTTCACGGCGTCGCCCACCTGGACCAGCCAGCGCACGATCTCACCCTCGGCCACACCCTCGCCGATGTCCGGTAGTTTCACCTCGAAGGGCATCGCGTTCCTCGCTAGTGCGGGAAGTCGAAGCGACCGATCTCGACTTCCCGTTCGGTCAGCCGCTGGCAGCGCTCGTCGAGCGCTCGATACGGCTGCTCGTGCGTGTGTTTGAACTCCTCGAAGGTCTGTTCGCTGGTCCAGCGGTCGGCGACCATGAAGCGCCGGGGATTGCGGAGATCGCGCATCGGGGTCGTGCTGACGAAGCCCGGGCTCGCGCGGAACAGCTCAGCCCAGGCGCCGTCTTCCCGATAGAGCGACTCGAAGTCCTCGACCCGTTCGGGCTTCACCTCGAACTCCCATACGATCACGAGCATGACGCCCTCAGTACGCCATCACGTGTTCGAGCGCCCGCACGACGCGCGGCGCGTCGGGCAGGTAGGTGTGCTCGAGCGCGTAGGGGAACGGCGTGTCGTAACCGGTGACGCGCAGCACCGGCGCCTGGAGCGACGTCAGCGCCTGCTCGGCGATCAGCGCCGCCAGCTCGGCGCCGAAGCCGCAGGTGCGCGGCGCCTCGTGAACGATCACGACCCGGCCGGTCTTCTTCACGCTCGCGAGCACCTGGTCGGCATCGAGCGGCACCAGGGTGCGCAGGTCGACGACCTCGACCGACCAGCCGCGGCCGGCGACCGTCTCGGCCGCCTCCAGAGACACCGGCACCATGGCCCCGTACGCCAGCACCGTGCACTGCTCGCCTTCCCGCGCGATGCGCGCGCTCGAGAGCGGCACGGTCATCCGTCCCTCCGGCACCTCGGCCTTGGTGGTGCGGTAGAGGCGCTTGGGCTCGAGGAAGATCACCGGGTCTTCGCCCTCGAGTGCGGCGAGCAGCAGGCCCTTCGCGTCTGCGGGCGTCGAGGGGATCACGACCGTGAGTCCGGCCGTGTGGCAGAAGTAGGCTTCCGGGCTCTGCGAATGGTAGAGCCCACCCTTGATGCCGCCGCCGTAGGGAGCGCGAACGATCACCGGGCATGGGTATTGGCCGGCCGAGCGCCAGCGCATCTTCGCCAGCTCCGAGACGATCTGGTCGAAGGCGGGATAGATGAAGTCGACGAACTGGATCTCGGCGATCGGCCGCAGCCCGTAGAGCGCCATGCCGATCGCTCCACCGATGATCCCGTTCTCCGCCAGCGGCGTGTCGGCGACGCGCTCGGCGCCGAACTCCGCCTGCAGGCCCTCGGTGACCCGGAACACGCCGCCGTTCTTGCCGACGTCCTCGCCTAAAACGACGACCCGCGGATCGTCACGCAGCGCGACCCGGAGGGCGTCCTGGATCGCCTGCACCATGGTCATTTGGGGCATGGATAAGGGTCCTCGACGTTGAGGGCGCGGAGATTAGCCGAAGCACCAAGCCGCGCCAAACGGTGCGGGTCGATCGGTTTCAGGGCACGTCTGGCCGTCCGGGATCCCGCCCAGCAGGCGCCCAGGTGCGGAGCCGAGCTAAAGTTAGCCTTGCCAAAGACGACAATTAGTCTAGGCTAACTCGGTTTCGAAACCGGGGCGCACGAGCGGCCTGACCGCCCGCGGGCTTCCAGAAGGAGTGGCTT
>DASQFU010000191.1:0-16474 GCA_035632955.1 Candidatus Limnocylindria bacterium | reverse complement strand
CCGGCTCGTACTCGACGATGCGGTCGAGCGCCGTCAGGTCCAGCGCCAGGTCGTAACGCTCCGGCGCCGGTTCGAACACGAGTCCGACCCCGCCGCCCCACGGCACGACGGAGAGCCCGTCGCGGCTTGCGGCCCGCAGCGTTTCGGCCACTTCGTCCGGTGACGCTGGCCGCACGGCGCGCCGCGGCGCCCGCGCGCCGATCGCGTAGGCCGCCGGATCCACGCGGCGCTCCTCGAGCAGCATCGCGCTCATATCCAGGGCGCTTCGGGGACGTCGCGGATCGACATACCGCCCATCTGCGCCGGGGCTCCGTGCGGCTCGCCGTCCCCGGGCAGGATTTTGCCGGGATTGAGCAGCTCGTCCGGATCGAACGCCCGGCGCAGTCGCGCCATGATCGCGAGATCGTCCGGCGCGAACAGCTCGCGCATCATCGGACGCTTCTCGATTCCCACGCCGTGCTCCCCCGAGATGGTTCCGCCCATGCGAATGCACATGCGCAGGATCTCGTGCGAGACGTCGAGCGCAGCGGCCTGCGCTTTCGGGTCGTCGGCGTCGAACAGGACGTGGGGGTGTAGATTGCCGTCGCCGGCGTGGAACACGTTACCCACCTGGAGCTGGCGCTCGGCGCACAGCCGGTAGACCGTGGACAGTGCTTCCGCCAATCGCGTGCGCGGCACGACGCCGTCCATGATGTAGAAGCCGCTCGCGGTCCGTCCATAGGCGCCGAACGCGGACTTACGGCCCTTCCAGATTGCCAGGCGCTCCTGTTCGTCACGCGCGAGACGCTTGGAACGGGCGCCGTGGGCGAGCGCATGCTTCGCGATCCGATCGACGTGGCGCCCGAGCGTCACATCGGGACCATCGACTTCGATCAAGAGCACGGCGCCGGCGTCGAGCGGCAGTCCGAGATGCAGCCACTCCTCCACGAGCCCGACCGTGTGGCGATCCATGATCTCCATCGCGGCGGGAACGATGCCGTCCGCGATCACCGCCGAGACCGCGCGGCACGATTGTTCGACCGTTGGGAAATCGAACAGCATCGTGCGCACCGACTCGGGCTTGGGGAGCAGGCGGACGCAGATCTCGGTCACGAGCGCGAGCGTGCCCTCGCTACCGACCACGACGGAAGCGAGATCGAAGTCGGGCGCATCGGGCGACTCGCCGCCGAGCGTCACCACGCTGCCATCGTGGAACACGGCCACCACGCCGAGCACATGGTTGAGCGTGACCCCGTACTTCAGACAATGGGGTCCGCCGGCATTGGTCGCCACGTTGCCGCCGATCGTGCTGACCTGCTGCGAAGCGGGATCGGGCGCGTAATAGAGGCCGTGCGGGGCGAGCTGCTGCGAGAGCCACAGATTGACGAGACCGGGCTCGACCCAGGCCAGCATGCGATCGGGATCGACGCGCAGGATCCGGTCCATCCGGTTGACCGAGAGAACGATCCCGCCGCGCTCCGGCGTCGCGCCGCCCGCGAGCCCCGTGCCGGCGCCGCGAGCCGTTACCGGGACGCCGTGCGCTCGTGCCCAGCGCACGACCGCCGCCACCTCGTCGGTCGAGCGGGGCAGCACGACGACGTCGGGCTTGAACTTCTCGAGCACCAGCGCGTCCGCTTCGTAGGTGAAGCGCGCGGCATGGCTCGCGAGCACGCCGGAATCGCCGAGCAGGGCGCGAAGCTCGTCGAGATGTTCGGACGTCCAACGCATCGCGGCCCAGCGTAGCACGTCGCTCAGTAAGGGCGTTCCAGCCGGCCCTTGCCGGTTAACGTAGGCTGGTCCTGCTCAGACAACAATGAGCAAGTCATGAGATGTAAGGGGTGGGCAGCCCCTGAACCGCCAGCGCCGATGAATCAGAGCCCGCACAGTCCCGATGCACTCTGAGGGGTGATGATGAGCAAGGGCAGCACTCACGGCATTCGTGGTGGCTGGTGGGACCCGTGGCTCATCGCGGCAACGGTAGGCCCGCTCGCTTTACTGCTACTGCTTCTAGGCGGCCGACCGGGCGAGCCAGTCGCCGACGACTACGATTACCTCCACCAGATCCTCCTGACCCACTGGTCTTGGTTCGACGGATGCGGGTCGATTCTCTACTGGCGGCCGCTCGCGCGGCAGGCCTACTACGCGTTGCTCGCTCCGTGGATGCTCACGCAGCCGATGGTGGTGGCGCTCGTTCAAATGGGCTGCCTTTGCCTCTCTTCTCTGCTCCTCTATCGCACTTTTCGCCGAGGACTGAATCCAGACATTGCGTTCGCCATCTCCACCGCGCCGTGGATGATGGAGTCGAGCCGGCTTCTGATCATGTGGCCGAGCTGCTTCCAGGACCTCGGAGCCCTGCTTTTCGTGTCTCTCGCCCTTCACGAGGCCGTCGCGGCGAGGCTCTGGAGCTTCCTCGCTTCGGGGCTGGCAGCGCTCCTCTGTAAGGAAGTGGCTGCGATCCCACTCATCGCTATCTTGGCTTGCCCCCTAGTTCGTCTTGATCGCGAGCGACAACGTCGAACGTGGCTCCTTTCGGTTGCCCTGCTCTTGGCGGCGTGGGCCGCGGTCTATCTGCGGGTATATGAGCGAGCCTCGTTGACCATTCCAGGGCCGGGTGGTGGTCATTGGCCTTCGCTCGCATGGATACCAGGGATTGCGATGATCCCGTGGTGGCTTTTCAAGGCTGTTTGGAGTCTGCCGCCCACTCGAGAGCTGGTTGATCTTGTCATTGCGGCTGTGCTGATTGTGTCGATTCCGTGGCCTCGCGTCCTCGCTACACTCCGAAATCACCGGTCGGAGATGCGAGCATGGTGGTTCTGGGGACTCGCATGGTCCGCGCCGCTAGCCCTGACGCTCATTCTTCTTTACCCGTCCTGGGATCCGTATCGGTGCGCTTTGGTCGGACTCGGGGTCTTCGCCGCGACCATGGTCACGCTCAGGGCTCTTCATCGGCACGCCATTCCGGCATTCCTTCTAGTGAGGCTCGCACTCCTCGCGGTCGCCCCACGACCGGTTCGAGAGGTCACATTGGAGCCGCCGATCCGCGGTGCCTCGATCGACGTGCCACGACTGTCCCGCTTACAGCTCTTCGTAGCGGAGGTGAGACATGAGCTCCAGGTGCATTTGCCCCGACTGCCACACGGCGCGGTAGTTGTCCAAGAGAACTTTCCGGCCATGACCGAGCGCGCCTTCGGGCTCCGGCCCGCACTTCACGTGTGGTACCGCGACACAACGTTGAAGTGGTTGCCCATTAGCCAGTGGTTCGCAACACCCTCTCTTCCAGTGGCGACCGTAGTGGAGTATCAGGGGAACCGTAGCGATCCGGTCGCCTTGGTAGAGCCCGAAGCCATGCGCGCAATGATACGAGCCACAGTGGCTCTAAACGACGGACGTGAAAACGAGAGCCTGCATTTGCTTGCCCGCGCGGAGTCGCTTCAGGTCGACACCAGTGCCACGGTGTTTCGAGAATCAGTCGAGGGCAAGCGGCACTACGCCATCGCCATGCTGAGATTCAAGGAAGGTCGCTACGACGAGGCCAGATCCGAGCTCTTGGCGCTACTCGCCGCGCACCCAGGGGACGTTCCGGCGCACCGTAAGCTCGAGGAGGTCGAGGAGATTCTCGCCCGGTCCCGGCTGCCGCAGTGACCCTGGCCCGCCACTCGAACGCTTGGCGGCAAACTCATACTGTCGCGACAGACTTCGAGCGGCTGCAAAGCCCTTCACGGCTACGGAAAACAGGCACGAACCTCACTCGAATTACCTCTTGACGCGAGCGGCGCGCGGCCCGAGATGGCTCGCGAGGTAGCGGAGCAGCGTGTCCTGCTCGGCGGCGGGCAGCGGCGTGCCCCACTTCACCATCTGCGCCACCGTCCTGGCCCAGGCGGTGGAATCCTTTGCCTGTTGCGTGACGAGTGTCGCCGAGTGGCACATGAGGCAGGAACGCTCGGCGATCGCGCGCCCGTCGCCGTCGGGCAGGCGGTTCGGATAAGGACGAACGCGTGTGGCGCGCTGCCCGTCGCCGGTCGCGCCTATCAGCCCTAAAACGACCGCGGCTGCGAGCGCGATCATCGCCACCCGTCGACTAACCGCGGACATGGATCGTGATCCGATGAATGGAGTTGTTGGCGTAGCCGCCGGCGTTGACGCTCGCTTCCACTGGCTGTTGCCTGCCGTTGCCGTCCGTGGCGCGCGCCATCAGTGTGAGACGCCGGGGCGACTTCACGTCGATCTCGGTCGTCCATGACCGCCAGGCATGAGGCACCGTCTCGCCCATGAATCCAGCCGGCCGCCAGCTCGTGCCGCCGTCGCTCGAG
This sequence comes from Candidatus Limnocylindria bacterium, assembly GCA_035632955.1. GTDB lineage: Bacteria > Eisenbacteria > RBG-16-71-46 > RBG-16-71-46 > RBG-16-71-46 > DASQFU01. Next base: position 12,185 of record DASQFU010000191.1, on the reverse strand, counting down.
ACGTCGACGCGCTTCACGCCTGGGGATCCGGCCCACGCGAAGCCTTGCGCGCGGAACTTGGCGAGCGGCAGCTTCGCCCCGTCGCGCGGCCAGGTGACGACCGATTTGATCCGCATCTCCTCGATCGGCGCCGCCAACGTCGGGTCCTCGCCCGGCCGGTTGTAGCGGTAGCCGCGGGCCATGAAGTGGTTGTCCGAAGGCTGGTTCTCGACACGCACGCGCGTGACCCACTTGGTCGACGCCATTCCGTACCAGCCCGGCACGATCGCGCGCAACGGGGCGCCGTGCAGCTTGGGCAGCGCCTCGCCGTTCATGTCATAAGCGAGGAGCGCGTCCTGCATGGCTTTCTCGATCGGGATGCTCCGCAGGAAGGCCGGGACGTCAGGATGTGGCGCACGGTCCGCGGCCTCGAACCACACGTGACGCCCCTCGGGGAGCACACCCGCGCGCCGCAGGAGGGTCGCCAGCGGCGCGCCGCCCCAGCGGGCGTTTCCAACCGCGCCGCGCGCCCACTGCGTGCCCGCGGTATTCGGCGGCGACAGAAGCCCGCGGCCATTGCCGGCGCACTCGAAGGTGCAGGGCATTTCGATCCGCGGCAGCTCCTTCAGCTCGTCGAGCGTGAGGGAGAGCGGCGCGCCTACCAGCCCCGTGATCTCGAGCCGGTAGCTCGCGGGATCGACGTCCGGCACCGGCAAATGGCTGCGCACGAAGAAGCGGTCGTTGCGCGTGAGCCACGAACGGCCCAGGGCGTCGAGCGTCGTCTCCCAATGCTCGGGCCATTCATTGCGCTCGATCATCTCGGCCGGACCGGCAGCCCGGAGCGCTCTCGGGCCCAGCAAGAGGCCGAGGCCAGCGGGTGCGGCGCCCGCGAGCATGCGCAGGAACGCGCGGCGGTCGATTCCCCTCATGACGCGAGCCCCACCCGTCGCATGAGGTCGCCGAAGCGCGGCTCATCGCGCACCGGGTCGAGCCGCGGATCCACTTTTAGCCATACCAGGTCCGGAGCCCGTTCGCTGTAGGCGGCTTCCAGCCATTCGAGCGTGGCGTCGCGTTCGCCCAGACACGCGTAGATCAGGGCCACGTCGTAAGGCGAGACGTGCCGTTCCTTCGCCATCGCGACCAGCATCTCGATCGACCGCAGCGCTTCGGCCCGGCGGCCGGCGAGCGCGTGGACGGGGCCGAGATAGCAGTGCGTCATGGGATGCTCGTGCATCAGGGAGGCCGCTTCAAGCACCTCGGTGAGCGCTTCGTCGTGGCGTCCGAGATGCGCGAGCGCGAGCGCCAGGAACGCCTTGGCCGGAACGAACCCCGCCTCAAGCTCGAGAGTGCGCCGCAGCTCGTGGATCGCGTCATCGTAACGGCGCGCCTCGTACAGGCAACCCCCGACCGCGGTATTGATGATCAGCGAGAGCGGATCGAGCTGTCGCGCCGCCCGGATCTCCGCGATCGCTTCGTCATGCCGGCCGGTGCACGACAGGAAAATCGCGTACGCGTGATGAGCGGTCGAGTAACCGGGTTTGAGTTCGAGCGCCCGCCGCAAGGCCCGCTCGGAAGCGGACCAGTCCCACTCGAGGTTTTTGGCGATCATCCCGAGCGTCGTATGAGCCTCGGCCAGACGGTCGTCGAGGGCGAGTGCTCGCTGGACCGCCGGGCGAGCCTGTTCACGCGCCTCGGTCGGCGTGAGCACGGCCAGATTCCCGAGCTGCAGGCATGCGTCGGCGAGCCCTGCGTGGGCGAGCGCGTAGTCCGGATCGGCGGCGATGGCCTCGTGAAAGCAGGTCACGGCCCGGCGTAGCGACTCTTCGTTTCGGCGGTTCCAATAGTGGCGTCCGCGCAGATACGCCTCGTGGGCCGCGGGATCCACGGGGCGTGCCCGCGACAGCGAGGCTTCCTCTTGTGGCGTCAGCGCCAGGTGGATCTCGCCCGCGATCGCCCGCGATAGCTCGCCCTGGAGCGAGACGATCTCGCTCAGGTCGCGCTCGTAGCTCTTGGCCCAGAGATGTCGATCGCTGGCGGCGTCGATCAACTGCGCGGTGACCCGCACGCGCTCCCGCGAGCGCAGCACCGAGCCTTCGACCACGACGTCGACGTCGAGCTCCTTGGCGATCTCGGGCAGAGACTTCCGAGTGCTCTTGTAGCGCATGACCGACGTGCGCGAGATCACTCGCAGTGCGCGGATCTGAGCCAGATCGGCGATCAGGGCCTCGGTCATGCCGTCGGCGAAGAAACTCTGCTCGGGATCGCCGGAGTAGTTGTCGAGGGGCAGCACGGCAAGCGAGACGGTCTGATCGCCGTGCGACCCCGCGCGCGCCCATCGAGGGCCACCCTTCGCTTCGGGGGCCGACAGCTTCCGCAGGTCGGCGAGCACTTGGTAAGCGGAGGGATAGCGTCGCTCAGGATCCTTCGCGAGGCAGCGAAGGACGATCGCATCGAACGGTCGCGAGACCTGTGGACGCTCCTCGCGGAGCGAGGTGGCCGGACGGTTCAGGATCTCGGCGACCATGGCGGTCGCGAGCGGTTCGCGAAACGGCGGCTGGCCCGCGGCCAGCTCGTAGAGGACCGCTCCCAGCGCGTAGACGTCGGTGCGAGCGTCGCTGGCGGTTCCGAGCAGCTGCTCCGGGGACATGTAGGGGAGTGTTCCCACCGCGATACCTCGAGCGGTGATGCTGCGGGTGGTCGCCGCCGAGCCCGCCGGTTGCAAGAGCTTCGCCAGACCGAAGTCCAGCAGCTTAACGTGACCGCGCGGAGTGAGCACGATGTTGGCCGGCTTGAGGTCGCGGTGCAGCACGCCCTGAGCGTGCGCTTCGTCCAGCGCCTCGGCCACCATCGTGCCGATCCGCACCACCTCGTCCTCCGCGAGCGGGCCGTCCTCGAGGCACCGGGAGAGTGGAGAGCCGGGCACGTACTCCATCACGAGAAAGTCACGACCCTCGTGCTGGTCGAACTCGTAGATCGTGGCGATGTAGGGGTGATTGAGGCGCGAGAGCGCCTGGGCTTCCCGGCGGAACAGTGCGAGCGCCAGGTCGTCGGCCGGCGCGGACTCGAGCAAGAACTTGAGCGCCACCTCGCGTTCCAGACGCTCGTCGCGGGCCCGATAGACCGAGCCCATCCCGCCCTCCCCGATGTGCTCGAGAACGTGATAGTGCGACAAGGTTTGACCGATCATGCGGCTCCGATCCAGTTGTGGATTCTGGCAACCAACTGTATCGCGCCTCGGGGGCGGAGTCGAAAGGTGTGCGGGGGTCAGGTCGGAGCGCGGATCGTCCAGAATCTCACGGTACAGGGGTCGGCCGGCTTGCGCCTCGTCCAAACGACGGGTTCCCGACTCTTCACCGGCAAGCTGGTTCCGGGTCGGCCAATCGTCGGGCCAGCGCCTCGTCCAGGCTGGCCCAGCCACCACCGAGAGCCACGAGGGCTAAGGTAAGCGCCGTCGCAAGGATGTGGTACTCGAAACCTCGCCCCCCTGCTGGCCGGACCAGTTCATGAAAAACCCGGCCTTCCAATGGCCGAAGTACACCGCGCCCATCATGACCGCGATGACCCCGGCGGCGCTGATCCGCGTGAGGAATCCCCCGATGAGGCCAGGACCACCGATCTGGCGAGCCGCCTCGGCTACCGGTCGGAGGCCGCGTTCAGCCGAGGCTTCAAGCGCTTCATCGGAGTCTCCCCGGGTGCGGCCCGGCGGAACCGCGATGCGGAGGTTGGCTGGCACACGGCGCTGGAAACCCGTGAGTCGAATCGTGCGGCCGAGACCTGCCAGTTGGTGCCAACCGGCGCCCGAGGGTTCGAGAGATTCAGCCGACCCCGAGACCGAAACCGAGCTCGGTGGCGCTCGCGAGCCTCGCGCGGCCTTCGAGCTCGGCATTCACTGCGGCACTGATCTCGCGTGACGTCCGACCGCCGCCATCGTACGTGCCGTGCCCGTTCGAGAACAACGTCACGTCGAAGCCGCGTGTGAGCGCTCCGAGCGTCGTCTCCCGAACGCAGAACTCGGACTGGAACCCCGCGATGACGATCCGCGTAATGCCGCGCGCATTCAGTTCCTTGCCGAGTGGGTGCTCGCGAACGTGTCACACGTGGTTTTGTCGACGACGACATCGCTGTCGGCCGGCTGCAACGCCGGGGGCAGATGCCAACCCGGCGCCCCACGCTCGTCAGGGTCGCCTGCGCCTCCGCAGTTGCGGACAAAGATGATCGACAGGTGAGCGGAGCGAGCCCGCGCCAGGAGGTTGGTCAAGCGCTCGAGCATCACGTCGGCCGTGGGGACGGGATTGTCTGGGCCGAACATGTTCACCTGCACATCAATGAGAACCAGCGCCGTGTCGGAAGGATGCACTTCCTTCTTCCTAACCCACCGCGACCTGCTGTTCTTTCGCGAGGCGCTCGATCACATCAGCCACCTGCCGGTAGCCGGGCTCGAGCAGGAAATTCGAGCTCCGCCCGTAGGACTTGTTGCCGAGCACGTAGAAGTCCGGCTCCGGGTTGGTCAGAACGTCCGCGCCGAATGCCGGCGTCGTGAGGCAGTCGGAAGCTCCGGAGCCCAGCAACGCTGCCGCCAGCTTCATCGGCGCCCGCGAGGCGTAGCACTCGTGGACCTGGAGCTCCCGGTACAGGCTGATGTCCGGACCGTAGCCGGCGTTCACGAGGATGTGGTCGACTTCCTCGACCCGCGGCTGCTCCCCAACCGTCAGCGTCACGCGATAGCGGTGGGTGGCGGAGTTGAACTCGAGCCCCTCGACCCTGGCCCCACCGACGTGCGTCACGGCGGCATGTCTGCCGCGCACCAGATCACGAGCGCTCGCCATGAGAGAGCGGCGTTCGGCAAGTGGGTCATTGGGGATCTCGCGGCACAGTTGGTCGGCCGGTTTGCGGGTCGTCCACACGACGTGAGTTCCCGGCACTTCGCCGGCGAGTTGGGCCAGTGCGAGCGCGCTCGTGGCGGCGCTGGCGCCGGCGCCGATCACCATCGTCCGCCGGCCTGCGTAACGCTCGCGCCGCAAACCGCACACGTCGTCGATGTGATAGGAGAGCTGCGGGGCGAGGTAGAGCTCGTTGCGCGCCGGGATGCCGCCGTCTCCCGCCCAATTCGGCTGGCCGTAAACGCCCGAGGCGTCGATGACCGAGAACGCATGCAGGAAGTTCTCGCGACCTCCGGCGTCACGAACCAGGAGACGAAAGGGGTATTCGCGGCGCTCGGGTGAGGAGACGTGGTCGCCCTTCAGCGCGCCCTGCCGGGAAACGTGGACGACCAGCGCCTGCGCGTGCAGGCGACCCTTGAGCTCGGGCAGGCGTGCCAGCGGCTCGAGATAGTCGCTCGCGAGCTGCTTGCCGGTCGGAAATGCTTCCGGGTCGGGCGATTCCCAATCCGTGCGGCGGAGATGCTCGACTGAAACCGGTCCCAGGTTCATTCGCCAGGGCGTGAACATCTTCACGTGGCCCCAGGCGTTCGGATGCGCTCCCGGCTCCCCCCGCTCGAAAAGGTGGACGTCGAAGCCTCGGTCCATACCGGCGAGCGCCGCTTCGAGACCGATCGGACCGGCGCCGACGATCGCCAACGTGTTGCGGGCGGGTAGGGGCATGGCAATCTATCTCCTCGGGAGGGCTTCCGAGTTCTTACTTCCTACGTCGATTCGACGCGAACCGTGACGACTCTAGTGGCCGCGCGCGTGGTGCATCAAGCGACTGCGGGGGCGACCGGAAGACCCTGGGACGTATCCAAAGGGAGCCGAGAAACCCGAGGGCCTGCCTCTACGATTGAAAGAATCCGACGATCGGCGCGTGATCGGACGCCTTTCCTGGCCCGTTGAGGTCGCGAATCGTGCAGCCGCGGCCTTCGCGCCAGCCGCGGCCGGCGAACCAGTCGAGGCGCAGGTTGGCGCGGCGCTCCGCTGAGCCCAGGATCGCGCGCCACAACGGCCCGAACACCTGCACCAGCCCGCGCGCCTCGTCCAGGCGATCGAAACGAAGCTGCAGCGTCGGCGCCCGGTCCACGAACCGGTTCCATTCGAAGTTCGCTTCGCGCAATGCGTCGAACAGGCGCTCGCGCCCCGCGCCGCGGTCGGGATAGAGGAGGCGGCGGCGAACCATCGCGGTCGGAGACCCGAGCAGCACCGCCGCGCCGAACAGCGGATCCCACCACCGGCCGCGGTCGAACGTATGCGAGTTGAAGTCTCCGGCCAGCAGCACGGGGCGGGTTTCCGAGCGCAGAGCTTCCATCAGCACCTGCATCTGCCGGGCGCGGTCCGCGCGCGTCCGATGCACTTCGAGGTGGACCGAGACCGCGACGAACGGCCCGCCGGGCCGCCGGATCTCGGCCAGCAGAGCGATGTGACGCCCGTACATCCGTTCGAGATCGAACTGGATCTCCATTGGGCTCGGCAGATCGAGGACCTGCACGTCGCCGATCGGCCAGCGCGAAAGGATCGCGAGGCCGAACAGCGATTCCTGGTTGGCGAGCGTTCCCGCCATGCGCGGATCGTCGTCGCGCCCGGTCGTGGTCTCGAGGAACAGCGGCGCCCAGATCGCATGCAGCCCCAGCGCCGCGGCGAGATCGGCGGTCACGTCGCGATTGGCCGCGCGTGCCATGCCGAGGTCGATCTCGTTGAAGAGCAGAACGTCGGCACCTCGGAGCTGCGGATGGTCGATGAGGGCGCGCTCCACCTGCTCGTACCAATTGCCGTGCTCGACGTTCCAATGCACGGCCATGACCCGGGTCCGATCAGAGGCAGGAGCGGGCGGGGCTTCCGGCTCATAGCGGCGCACCGTGGAGAGCAGCGAGCTCAGCCGCGGCTCGAGCGCCGGCCAATCCGGCGATGCGCGCAGAGATCGTAGGCTCGGATGGGTTTGCAGCTCGCGGATCAGGGACGGGGCGTCACCGAGGGGGCGTGGAGCACGACTCACGAACGCAGCATAACAAGTCGTGCACGGCACCCACAGCGCGGCGGCCGCGCCCGTCGGAGGGCAGGCATCCAACGCTGCGCCCACCGCATCGAAGGGGGCGGCCGCGTTGCGCTTCCCAAGTCCGCCCCATAGACTTCTGACGATCTGAAACCACACGTCTTCCGAACGGGCATCATCTGACGCCGCGGAAACCCGCCAGACGCTCGATTTCGTAACATGGCCGCGTGGCCGGCTTCGGTCAGGGAGATCCAGGACAGATGTCGAGACCTCGCACGCTCAAAGAGCTCAAGTCCACCAGCTACCGCTCGCGCTCCGTCAAAGACGAGATGCGCGCCAATCTGATCGCGCGGTTGCGCTCCGGCGACGCGCTGTTCCCCGGTATCGTCGGCTACCAGCACACGGTCGAGCCGCAGATCGTCAACGCCGTATTGTCGCGCCACGACTTCATTCTGCTCGGCCTGCGCGGCCAGGCGAAGACGCGCCTGCTGCGCGCGCTCGTCCAGTTCCTCGACGAATGGATCCCGGCGATCGCGGGCTGCCCGCTGCACAGCGATCCCTATCGCCCGCTCACGCATCACGCCCGCGGGCTGGTGGAGCGGGAAGGTGACAACACGCCGATCGAGTGGATCCCGCGTGAAGCCCGCTACCAGGAGAAACTCGCCACGCCCGACGTGACGATCGCGGATCTGATCGGCGACATCGATCCGATCAAGGCGGCGACGCTCAGGCTCGATTATTCCGACGAGCGCGTCATCCACTACGGCATCATTCCGCGCACGCATCGCGGAATCTTCGCGATCAACGAGCTGCCCGATCTGCAGCCGCGCATTCAGGTCGGGTTGCTGAACATCCTCGAGGAAAAAGACTTCCAGATTCGCGGATTCCCGGTGCGCATGCCGCTCGACGTCGTGATGGTGTTCTCGGCCAATCCCGAGGACTACACCAACCGCGGCAATATCATCACGCCGCTCCGTGACCGCATCAATTCGCAGATCATGACCCACTATCCGCTCCATCGCGACGACGGGCTGGCGATCACCGAGCAGGAGTCCTGGACGCAGCGGGACGACGGCGTCGAGGTGATGATCCCGCAGTTCATGCGCGAGTTGATCGAAGAGGTCGCGATCCAGGCGCGCAAGAGCGAATACGTGGATCAGAACTCCGGCGTCTCGGCGCGACTGCCGATCGCCCTGATCGAGAACCTGGTGTCCAACGCCGAGCGGCGCGGCCTGCGCACCGGGGAGCGGCGCGTCGTGACGCGCATCTGCGACCTCGCGAACGCGGTTTCGGGCGTGAGCGGCAAGGTCGAGCTGGTGCTGGAGGGCGAGCAGGAGGGGGCGATGAACGTCGCCCGGGCGCTGCTCGGACGTGGCGTGAAGGCACTGTTCGCGCAGCGTTTCCCGGACGCCTACAAGCCCAAACGCCGGCGAGAGGCAGCGCCGCCTCCCGATAGCGAGCCACTCGCCTCGTCCGAATACCGGCCGGTTCTCGAGTGGTTCGCGGCCGGGAACCATCTCGAGATCTCGGACGACATGCCGCACGCGGACTTCGAGAAGCGCCTCACGGCGGTGAAGGGCCTCGAGCGCATCGCCGCCAAGTACCTCGAGCCGGAGAGCACCGAAGAGGCGGCGGTCGCGATGGAACTGGTGCTGGAGGGGCTGCACCAGAACTCGATCCTCTCCCGCGAGCGCACCGACGGCTCGACCACGTCGTACAAGGACATGTTGAAGAGCATGCTGTCGGGACTCGGAGCCGACGACTAAGTCGCAAGAGAACTCAAAGGCCTACGATGCATTTCGACTACAGCCAGTGGAAGGGCCCGCGGCCCGAGGATCTCCAGTTCATCAAGCAGCTCATGGAGATCTACCGCAACCTGTTGCTCCAGACCGGCGGTGACGTCGACGAGGCGTTGCGCTGGATGGAGCATTTCGGCGAGCAGTACGGGTTCTTCAACGAACAGTTCGGGGTCGCCGACTTCAAGAAGATGCTCGAGAAGTCGGGCGAGGTGGAGCGCACGCCCCGCGGTTTCCAGGTGACGCCGAAGGGGGAGAAGCGCATCCGCCAGGATTCGTTGAACGAGATGTTCTCGGCGTTGCAGGCCGGCGGGCCCGGCGATCATCGCACTCCGGTTGCCGGCCGCGGCGGCGAGCGGCTCTCAGAAACCCGCGCCTACCGCTTCGGCGACAACCTCAGCGATCTCGATTCCCTGGCGTCGATGAGCAACGCGGTGCGCAACCACGGCATCGACGATCTCAGCATCACCGAAGAGGATCTCGAGGTGTTCGAGCAGGAACACCTTTCGACTGCCGCGACCGTGCTGATGGTGGACATCAGCCACAGCATGATCCTCTACGGTGAGGACCGCATCACTCCTGCCAAGAAGATCGCGCTCGCCCTCACGCAGTTGATCCAGACACGCTATCCCAGGGACACCCTGGACGTGGTGCTGTTCGGAGACGACGCGACGCAAGTGCCGCTGCGCGAGCTGATGAAGATCCAGGCCGGCCCCTACCACACCAACACCCGCGCCGGGCTGCAGCTCGCCCAGCGCGTGCTGGGAACGCGCAAAGGCGTCAACAAGCAGATCTTCATGATCACCGACGGCAAGCCTTCGGCGATCCGCGAGCACGGGCGCCTGTACAAGAATCCGTTCGGGCTCGACCCCAAGATCGTGAACAAGACGCTCGAGGAGGCCGCCTACTGCCGGCGGAAGCGGATCACGATCACCACCTTTATGCTCGCCACCGACTACCCGCTGCTGGAATTCGTGCGCAAGCTGACCGCGCTCAACCATGGACGGATCTACGAGACGGATCCCGAGAACATCGGCGCGTACGTGTTCCGGGACTTCGTGAAGAATCGGCGCAAGCGCCTGCACTAGATCCGGGCGGACGGCGGAGGTCGGCGAATGTCACGATCATGGCGGCTGGCGATGGTTGCAACCCTGCCGGCGACTGCGTTCCTGATCGTGTCACGGATCCTGGTTCGCGACGGCATCGGTCCGCAGGCGGTGGCGGTAGCGGGCGTCTCCGCCCCGATGTTCGACGAGGCTTTCTGGAAGCACTGGGGGGACGGTCGCGGCGAGCTGTCCGGATACGACCTCACGTTCCGCCGCTACGGCCAGCCCCGCAAGGGCGTCGCCGTCGCGGTGTTCGTCACCGAGACGTTTTCGAACACGCTGCGCGTGAAGTCGGATAATGGTCGCCATCCCGTCACTGACGAGTTCCCGGTCATGAAGCTGAACTTGGTCAAAGACTTTCCGACCGGGATCTACGACTACAACCTGATGACGAGCGCCTTCGTCGCGCTGGCTCCGGTCAACGGCCGGCCGGCCGGAAGCACGACCAAGGTGTCGTTCTCGTCCCAGGAATGGTGCGGGCACGTCTACGCGCAGCTCCTGTTCGACGCGTCCTCCGCGCGCCTGACGTCGCACAGCTATTTCGACGGCGAGGCGGATCAGGAACGTAAGGTGACCGTGCCGGCCGGAGCGCTGGCCGGGGACGCGGCGCTCCTGTGGGCGAGGGGCCTCGCGGCGCCGGTGCTCGCGCCCGGCGAGCGGCGCGAGGTGCCGTGGATGCGCTCGCTGCTTACGTCTCGGGTCACGCACCGGCCGGCCGTCGTGACGCGCGCGACGCTCGCGCGCCTCGGCGGAACCAGCCGCGTTACCGTGCCCGCTGGAACCTTCGAGGTCGAACGGCGAACGGTGGCGATCGACGGTGGAGCGACCTGGACGTTTGTGGTCGAGAAAGCGGCGCCCCATCGGGTCGTGAGCTGGGAGTCGAGCGACGGCGAGCGGGCGGAGCTGCTCGCGAGCGAGCGCTTGAAGTACTGGGAAATGAACGGACCGGGAGGAGAACGGGCGCTGGCCAGGCTCGGTCTCCGACCTCGGCCGTTGCGAACTCCGTAGGAGGAAGGTTCTCATGGCCGACACCATCACCAAGACCAGCGTCGTCGAACGCTTCCTCCGCTACGTCACCTACGATACGCAGTCCGACGAGAGCTCGCGGATGTCTCCCAGCACGGAAAAGCAGCTCGTGCTGCTGGACCGGCTGGTCGAGGAGTTGCGCGCAATTGGTCTCGCGGATGCGACCCGCGACGAGTACGGGGTCGTGATGGCGACGATTCCCGCGACGACCACCAAGCCCGACGTCCCGGTGATCGGCTTCGTCGCCCACGTGGACACTTCCCCGGAAGCGAGCGGCGCCGGGGTGAAGCCGATCGTCCACCGCGACTGGCAGGGGCGGGACATCGTGCTGCCCGCCGATCCAAGCGCCGTGCTGCGGGCAGCGGGCGATGCGGAGCTCGCGGCGTGCTCGGGCCACGACATCATCACCGCCTCGGGGACGACGTTGCTCGGCGCCGACGACAAGGCGGGCGTCGCCGAGATCGTCGCGGCCGTCGAGTACTTGATGGCTCACTCCGAGATCGCGCACGGGCCGATCCGGATCGCATTCACGCCGGACGAAGAGATCGGCCGCGGCGCCGAGAACTTCGACGTCCGCCGTTTTGGCGCCCGCTACGCGTACACCGTCGACAGCGAGGGACGCGGCCGGATGGACGCGGAAACGTTCTCGGCCGACGCGATGACCGTCACGTTTCAGGGGTTCAACACGCATCCCGGCTGCGCCAAGGGGCGGATGCACAACTCGATCAAGGTGGTGGCGGACTTCATTCACCGGCTGCCGAAGGATCGGCTCTCTCCGGAGACCACGGACGGGCGTGACGGATTCGTGCATCCCTACGTGATCGACGCCTCGGTCGAAAGAACCTCGGTGCGCTTCCTGATCCGCGACTTCGTCACCGCCGGCCTTGCCGAGAAGGAAGCAATGCTGGAGAAGCTCGCCCGCACCACGGCGGCCGCATGGCCTGGCGTCTCGGCCACCGTCGAGATCCAGGAGTCGTACCGCAACATGAAGGAAGTCCTGGATGGCTATCCGCAAGTGGTCGAGTACGCGCGCGAGGCGATTCGCCGCGCGGGCATCGAGCTTCGCGAGGGATCGGTTCGCGGCGGCACCGACGGCTCGCGTCTGAGCTTCATGGGCCTGCCGTGCCCGAACCTGTTCTCTGGGAGCCACAACGTGCATTCCCGGCTCGAGTGGGTGTCGGCGCAGGACATGGAGAAAGCCGTCGAGGTGATCGTTCAACTATGTCGGATCTGGGAGGAGCGCGCCTGAGTCGTCGCGACCCACTGCCGGCGCGACCGATGCTGATCTACGACGGCGAATGCCGTTTCTGCCGCCAGTGGATCCGGCGCTGGCGTCGCCTGATCGGCGATCGAGTCGAGT
>DASQFU010000190.1:0-28902 GCA_035632955.1 Candidatus Limnocylindria bacterium | reverse complement strand
ATTCGCGCGCAGCAGGGTGTCGCTGTCGACCGTGAACGTCGCCAGCGGGCCGTTGAACCGAACCGCGCTCGCCGTCGTGAAGCTGGTGCCCCGAACCGTGACTTCGGTGCCGATCGGACCGCTGGCCGGAGCGAACGAGGCGATCGTCGCCGGGTGAATCACGGTGAAGTTGGTGCCGCTGGTCGCCGTGCCGGCCGCGTTCTGGACGCTGATCGGGCCGGTCGTGGCGCCTGCCGGGACGTTGGCGCGCAGCACCGTGTCGCTGTCGACCGTGAAGGTGGCGACCGTGCCGTTGAACCGGACCGCGCTCGAGCCCGCGAAGTTCGTGCCGTGAACCGTGACCTGCGTCCCGACCGGTCCGTCCGCCGGAGTGAAGAAGGCGATCGTCGGCGTCATGACCACGGTGAAACTGGTGGCGCTATTCGTCGTGCCGGCCGGGTTCTGAACGCTGATCAGCCCGGTGGTGGCGCCCACCGGCACGTTGGCGCGCAGCAAGGTGTCGCTGTCGACCGTGAAGGTGGCGACCGTGCCGTTGAACCGGACCGCACTGGCGGTCGTGAAGCTCGAGCCGCGGACCGTGACTTCGGTGCCGATCGGCCCGCTCGCCGGAGCGAACGAGACGATGGTCGGCGCCACGATCAGCGTGAAGCTGGTGGCGCTGGTCGCGGAGCCGCCGGGGCTCTGGACGCTGATCGGGCCGGAGGTGGCGCCGGCCGGAACGTTGGCGCGCAGCAAGGTGTCGCTGTCGACCGTGAAGGTCGCGACCGTGCCGTTGAACCGCACCGCGGTCGCGCCCGTGAAGCTCGCGCCGTGGACGGACACTTCCGCGCCCACCGGCCCGCTGGCCGGCGTGAAGAACGTGATCGCCGTGGTCGGGATCACGGTGAAGTCGGCGCCGGTCGCGAACGACCCGGCCGCATTGGTGACGCTGATCGGGCCGGTGGTGGCGCCTGCAGGAACGTTGGCGCGAAGCTGCGCGTCACTGTCGATCGTGAAGGTGGCGAGCGTGCCGTTGAACCGGACTGCGGTCGCGCCGCTGAAGCCGGAGCCGCTCACCGTCACTTCGGTCCCCACCGGGCCGCTGGTCGGGAAGAACGACGAGATCGAGGGCGGCAGGATCACGGTGAAGCTCGCCGCGCTGGTCGCCGTGCCTCCAGGGTTCTGGACACTGATCGGGCCGGAAGTGGCCCCGACCGGCACGTTGGCGCGCAGCAAGGTATCGCTGTCGACCGTGAAGGTCGCGACCGTGCCGTTGAACCGCACCGCGCTGGTGCTCGAGAAGCTGGCGCCGTGAACCGTCACTTCGGAGCCCACGAGGCCGCTCGAGGGCGTGAAGAACGTGATCGCCGGCGGCGGGTTGACCGTGAAGCTCGCCGCGCTGGTCGCCGTGCCGCCCGGGTTCTGGACGCTGATCGGGCCGGTGGTGGCGCCGGCGGGAACGTTGGCGCGCAGCAACGTGTCGCTGTCGACCGTGAAGGTCGCGACCGTACCGTTGAACCGGACCGCGCTCGCGGTCGTGAAGCTGGTGCCGCGCACCGTGACTTCGACGCCCACCGCCCCGCTCGCGGGGCTGAAGCTGGTGATGGTCGGCGCCACGACCACGGTGAAGCTCGCGGCGCTGGTGCCGGTGCCGGCCGGGTTCTGGACGCTGATCGGGCCGGTGGTGGCGCCCGCCGGCACGTTGGCGCGCAGCAGTGTGTCGCTGTCTACCGTGAAGCTGGCCAGGGTGCCGTTGAAGCGCACCGCGCTGGCGCCCGTGAGACCGGTGCCGCGAACCGTGACCTGCATGCCGATCGGGCCGCTGACCGGGCTGAACGAGGCGATCGAGGGTGTCACGAACACCGTGAAGCTCGCGCCGCTCGCGAAGGTTCCGAGCGGATTGGTGACGCTGATCGGCCCGGTGGTGGCGCCGGCCGGAACGTTGGCGCGCAGCAGCGTGTCGCTGTCGACCGTGAAGGTCGCGAGCGTGCCGTTGAAGCGCACCGCGCTCGCGGTCGTGAAGTTGGTGCCGCGCACCGTGACTTCCGTGCCGACGAGCCCGGATCCCGGGGTGAAGGACGAAATGACCGGCGGCCGGATCACCGTGAAGCTCGAGGCGCTGGTCCCCGTGCCGGCGACGGTCGTGACGCTGATCGGGCCGGAGCTGGCGAGCCCCGGTACGTTGGCGCGCAGCAAGGTGTCGCTGTCGACAGTGAAAGTCGCTGCGGTGCCGTTGAACTTGACCGAGCTCGCCCCGGTGAAGTTCGTGCCGCGCACCGTCACTTCGACGCCCACCGCCGCGGCGGTCGGCGTGAACGACGCGATGACCGGCGGCGGGATGACCGTGAAGTCCGGCCCGCTGGTGAAGGTGCCCGACGCATTGGTGACGCTGATCGGACCCGTGGTCGCGCCGGCCGGGACGTTGGCGCGCAGCTGGCCGTCGTTGTCGATCGTGAACGTCGCGGACGTGCCGTTGAACTTGACGGAGGTCGCTCCCGCGAACCCGCTCCCCTGCACCGTCACTTCGACGCCGACCGGTCCGCTGGTCGGAGTGAATGACGTGATGGTCGGCGGCGGGATGACCGTGAAGCTCGACACGCTGGTCGCCGTGCCGGCGACATTCGTGACGCTGATCGGACCGGAGGTGGCGAACACGGGCACGTTGGCGCGCAGCAGGGTGTCGCTGTCGACCGTGAAGGACGCGACCATGCCGTTGAAGCGCACCGCGCTGGCGACGGTGAAGCTGGTGCCGCGCACGGTCACCTCGCTCCCGAAGCCGCCCGAAGTCGGGGCGAAGGAGACGATGGTCGGCGGTAGGATCACCGTGAAGCTGGTCGCGCTCGCCGCCACGCCGCCGGTATTGGTGACGCTGATCGGGCCCGAGGTGGCGCCGGCCGGCACGTTGGCGCGCAGCAGGGTGTCGCTGTCGACCGTGAAGGTCGCGACCGTGCCGTTGAAGCGCACCGCGCTGGCGCTAGAGAAGCTGGTGCCGTGGACCGTCACCTGGATTCCGACCGGACCGCTGGTCGGAGTGAAGAACGTGATCGTCGGCGGCGGGATGACGGTGAAGTTCGGCCCGCTCGTGAAGGTGCCGGCGGGATTCGTGACGCTGATCGGGCCGGTGGTGGCGCCGGCCGGGACGTTGGCGCGCAGCACCGTGTCGCCCTCGGCCGTGAACGTCGCCACGACGCCGTTGAAGCGGACTGCACTCGCGGTCGCGAACCCGGATCCGTTCAGCGTCACTTCCGTGCCGATCGCACCGCTCGTCGGAGTGAACGAGCTGATCGACGGCGGGAAGACGACGGAGAAGTTCGCGGCGCTGGCGCCGGTGCCCGCGACATTCGTGACGCTGATCGGACCGGAGGTCGCGGCCACCGGCACGTTGGCGCGCAGCAGGGTGTCGCTGTCGACCGTGAAGCTCGCCAGGACCCCGTTGAAGCGAACCGCGCTCGCCGTGGTGAAGCTGGTGCCGCGCACCGTGATCTGGGCGCCGGCCGGACCGCTGGTCGGAGTGAACGAGGCGACGGTCGGCGCCGGAATCACGATGAAGTTGGCCACCGTGCTGGCGGTGCCGGCCGGGTTCTGGACGCTGATCGGCCCGGTCGTGGCGCCGGCCGGGACGTTCGCGCGCAACAAGGTGTCGCTATCGACCGTGAAGGTCGCGGTGGTGCCGTTGAAGCGGACCGCGCTCGCGGTGCTGAAGCTCGTGCCGCGCACGGTCACCTGGGTTCCCACCGGGCCGGTCGTCGGACTGAAGCTCGCGATCGTAGGCGGCGGGGTCACCGAGAAGCTGGCCGCACTCGTGAACGTGCCGCTCGGATTCTGGACACTGATCGGTCCGGAGCTGGCGCCGGCGGGAACGTTGGCGCGCAGCAGCGTGTCGCTGTCGACCGTGAACGTCGCGACCGTGCCGTTGAACCGCACCGCGCTCGCGGTCGTGAAGCTGGTGCCGCGCACGGTCACTTCGGCTCCCACCGCACCACTGGTCGGCGTGAAGCTCGCGATCGTCGGCGGGTTGATGACCGTGAAGCTCGCGGCGCTCGTGCCGGTGCCGGTCGAGGACGTGACGCTGATTGGCCCGGAGCTGGCGGCGACCGGAACCGTGGCACGCAGTAGCGTGTCGCTGTCGACCGTGAACGTGGCGGCGACGCCGTTGAACTTGACGGAGCTGGCGCCCGTGAAGCGCAGGCCGTGCACGGTGACTTCCGCGCCCACCGGCCCGGTCACCGGCGTGAAGAACGTGATCGCCGGCGGCGGGAGCACGGTGAAGCTCGGACCGCTGGTGAAGGTGCCGATCGGATTCGTGACGCTGATCGGGCCCGTGGTCGCGCCGGCCGGGACGGTGGCGCGGATCTGCGCGTCACTGTCGATGATGAAGCTGGAGAGCGTGCCGTTGAACCGGACCGCGCTCGTGCCGCTAAATCCGCTGCCGCTGATCGTCACTTCGATCCCGACCGGACCGCTCATCGGGCTGAACGCGGTGACCGTTGGCGGCCTGAGCACCGTGAAGTTCGTGGCGCTGGTGGCGGAACCGCCCGGATTCTGAACGTTGATCGGACCCGACGTGGCGCTGACCGGGACGTTGGCCCGGAGCAGCGTGTCGCTGTCGACCGTGAAGCTCGCGGTGACGCCGTTGAAGCGGACCGCCGTGACGCCCGTGAAGCTCGTGCCCCGCACCGTGACCTGGGTGCCGACGGGTCCGCTCGCGGGAGTGAAGGTGGTGATGGTCGGCGCCGGGTTGACCGTGAACGTCCCGGAGCTGGCGACCGTCGCCGCCGGATTCGTGACGCTGATCGGGCCGGTAGTGGCACCGGCAGGCACGTTCGCGCGCAGCAAGGTGTCGCTGTCGACCGTGAACGTCGCGGCGGTGCCGTTGAACCGGACCGCGCTCGCGGTCGTGAAGCTAGAGCCGTGTACCGCGACCTCGACGCCCACGCCGCCGCTCGTCGGCGAGAAGAACGTGATGATGGGCGGCAGGATCACATTGAAGCTGGAGGCACTGGTGCCGGTCCCGGCCGGGTTCTGGACGCTGATCGGGCCGGTGGTGGCGCCGGCCGGAACGTTGGCGCGCAGCAGCGTGTCGCTGTCGACCGTGAACGTGGCCAGCGTGCCGTTGAAGCGGACCGCGCTCGTGGTGGTGAAGCTGGTGCCGCGCACCGTCACCTCGGTGCCGACCGGGCCGCTGGCGGGCGTGAAGCTGGTCACGGCCGGCGACGGGATCACGGTGAAGCTCGCGGCGCTGGCGGCGGTGCCGGCCATGTTGGTGACGCTGATCGGCCCGGTGGTGGCGCCGGCCGGCACGTTCGCGCGCAGCAAGGTGTCGCTGTCGACCGTGAAGGTCGAGACGGTGCCGTTGAAGCGCACCGCGCTCGTGGTCGAGAAGTTGATGCCGCGCACCGTCACCTCGATTCCGACCGGTCCGCTGGTCGGAGTGAACGTGGTGATGGCCGGCAGCGGGATCACCGTGAAGGTGCCGGAGCTGGTGGCGGTGCCGGCCGGATTCTGGACGCTGATCGTCCCCGAGGTCGCGGCGAGCGGCACGGTGGCGTGCAGGATTGCGTCGCTGTCGATCGTGAAGCTGGCGGCGACGCCGTTGAACCGGACCGCCGTCGCGGTGCTGAAGCTCGAGCCTTGCACCTCGATCACGGCGCCCACGGGTCCGTTGGCCGGCGTGAAGCCCGAGATCGTCGGCGGCACGATCACCACGAAGCTGGCCGGGCTGTTGGCGGTGCCGGCGGGATTCGTGACGCTGATCTGACCCGACGTGGCGCCGACCGGCACGGTGGCGTGCAGCAGCGTGTCGCTGTCGATCGTGAACGTGGCCGTCGTGCCGTTGAACTTCACCGAGCTGGCGGTCGTGAAACGGGTGCCGTGAACCGCGATCTGGATTCCGACCGGCGCGCTGGTCGGGACGAACGTCGTGACCGTCGGCGGCAGGATCACCGTAAAGCTCGAAGCGCTATTGGCGGTGCCGGCGGGATTCGTGATGCTGATCGGACCCGAGCTCGCGCCGACTGGAACGTTGGCGCGCAGCAGGGTGTCGTTGTCGACCGTGAAGGTGGCGAGACTGCCGTTGAACCGAACCGCGCTCGAAGCGGTGAAGTTGAAGCCGCGCACCGTCACCTCGACCCCGACCGGCCCGCTGGTCGGCGTGAAGGAGGTGATCGCCGGCACCGTCACGACCGCGAAGTTCGCCGTGCTCGTCCCCGTCCCACCGGGGTTGACGACGCTGATCGGACCCGAGCTCGCGCCGACTGGAACGTTGGCGCGCAGCAGGGTGTCGCTGTCGACCGTGAACGTGGCCGCCGTGCCGTTGAACTTGACGGCACTGGCGGTGCCGAAGTTGGTGCCGCGGACCGTGACTTCCGTTCCCGCGATGCCGCCGGGCGGCGTGAAGCTCGTGACCGTGGGCGGGCGGATGACGATGAAGCTCTGCGCGCTGTTGATCGAGCCGAGCGAGTTGATGACGGTGAGCGGGCCCGACGTTGCGCCGCCCGGCACGATCGCGCGCAACAACGTGTCGCTGTCGATCGTGAAGAAGCCCGGCGTGCCGTTGAACCGGAAGGTGTTGGTGGTGGCGAAGCCGACGCCGTGAACCTGGACCTCGGTGCCCACGGGACCGGTGACCGGCGCGAACGTCGTGATCTGCGGCGCCACGATCACCGTGAAATTGGTAGCGCTGGTCGCGGTGCCGACCGCGTTGGTGACGCTGATCGGGCCCGAGCTGGCGCCGGCCGGCACCGTGGCCGTCAGCAGCGAATCGTTGACGACGTTGAAGCTACCGTTGAGGCCGTTGAACTTGACCGACGTGGCGCCGGTGAAGCCGGTGCCGTTGACCGTCACCACCGCCCCGACCTGGGCCATCGCCGGGGAGAAGGCGCCGACCCCCGGGAACACGTTGGTCTCGATGATCAGCTGCGGCTGATTCGTCGTCGCTTCTTTGGAATTGTAGAAGGCGCTGTTGGTGTTGTTGTTGTTCTTGAGACCGAAGCTGTAGGTGCCGTCGCCCGTGATGGCCGACGTGATGTCGTACTCCTCCCACGTGTTCGCGGCGACCGCCTGGTTGGGCGTGAGCGCCGTGCCGCCGATCGTCGGCGCATTCGCCCAGGTCAGGCCGCTCTCCGTCCACGGCACACCGCCGGTCTGGAAGTTGTTCGAGACCAGGTAGACGGCACCGCCGTCCGGGCTCTCGTCGGTGCAGAACAGCCTCAGCTTGGCGCCGCGGATCGAGGTGCCGACGCCGACCAGGTTGAACTTGAGATACGTGTTGTAGGTGCCGCCCGAGCCGCCTCTCACGCGGACGTGATTGACGGTTCCGTAGTTCGTGGACGTGTTCTGCGAATGGACGTGCGCGTCGGCCGCTGGCGAGAACGTGTTGGTCGGAGGCGGGCCGAGGATCAGGAAGTTGCTCGGGCTGAGCGCGCTGCCGCCGGCCGTGGTAATGCCGATCCGGCCGCTGGTGGCGCCCGACGGAACCGTCGCTTGAACCACGGTGTCCGAGAGGGCCGTGAAGGTCGTCGCGGCCGTGCCATTGAACGTGACGGCGCTCACGGCGTTGAACTCACGCCCGAGGATCGTGATGTTCGCTCCGATGGCGCCGCGGTCGGGCGTGAACGACGTGATGGTCGGCGGGACGATGGCGATGAAGTTCGTTCCGCTTAGCGCGAATCCATCGGGGCTCGTGACACTGATCCTCCCGGTACTGGCGCCGGTCGGCACGATCGCACGCACGCGAATGTTGCTGTCGATGATGAAGGCGGCCGGCGCGCCGTTGAACGCGACGGCCGTGGTGTTCAGGAATCCACTGCCGTCGATCGTGACCTGCGTGCCGGGCATGCCGCTCGCCGGACTGAACCCGGTAATCACCGGACCGGTGACGACAAAGTTCGTCGCGGTGGTGGCGGTACCGGCCGGATTGGTGACGCTGATCGGGCCGGTCGCGAAGGCGCCGGGCACCGTCGCCCGCAACTGGGTCGGACCGTCGATGACGAAACTCGCGGCGCTGCCGTTGAACTTGACCAAGGTCGCGGTCGCGAAACCGGTGCCCGTGACTGTCACTTCGCTCCCGCCCGGTCCGCTGGGGGGCGTGAAGCTGGTGATGGTCGGTGGCACGATCACCGTGAACGACGCCGCGCTCGTGTCGGAGCCGGTCGACGTGGTGACGCTGATAGGGCCCGAGGTGGCCGAGGCCGGAACCGTGGCGCTCAGCGACGTGTCGCTGCTGACGGCGAAGCCGGACGCCAGGACGCCGTTGAACCGGACCGCGTTGGTGGTCGTGAACCCGGTGCCGAACACGGTGACCGAGGCGCCTGCGGGGCCGGTGGTGGGGGTAAAGAACGTGACCGTCGGGGGGACGATCACGTTGAAGCTCGTGGTGCTGGTGCCGACACCGGAAGGAGTCGTGACGCGGATCGGTCCGGTGGTCGCGCCCGCCGGCACGTTGGCGCGGATCTGGGTGCTGTTGTCGACCGTGAACGTCGCCGGGACGTTGTTGAACGCGACCTGGGTGGCGCCGGTGAAGCGCTGTCCGGTGATCGTCACCTGCGTGCCGAGGACGCCGCTGCCGGGCGTGAACGACGAGATGGTGGGCGCGGTGCCGCTCAGGTCGAGATAGTTGTGGAGGTAGAAGTGCGTGTCCTGATCGCTCGCGAGCACGACGATTCCGGTCGCGCCGTTGACACACTGCTTAGTCGTCGTCGGATTGTTCACCCGGATGTCTTGCGAGCTACTGATGAACGGCGTGCCGAGGCCGCCCGGAAACTGGAGATTGCTGAGACTGGCCGATTTCATGTAGATGACGAAAGGCGTCGACGGGGTGATGTCCGGGGCAAAGACGTAAATCCGATTCGCATCCGTATCGATGAGCATCTGCGGGCGTGAATGATTGTCCTCGCCCAGCGCGACCGTGTGCTGAGACCAGACACCCGCCGAGGTCCGCTTGAGGATCACGATCAGCGGCTCCTGCAAGCCGAGGTTCGTCTTGACGACGGCGTAGACGGCGCCATCCGCGGCGCACGAGGCCTTCAGGTTGATGTGATCGTCGGCGACCATTCCGAGTCCCGCGTCCGCGTAGGCTTCCTCGCGAGGTTGCCAGGAGGTATCCGCGGTGCCGTCGAGATGAACGGCGAAGTAGTCCTTCTGGTCGGTCTGGTTGGTCCACATGATGCCGATCTTGTTGCCGCCGAACTTGACGAGGGAGCAAAGGTCGTCCGAGTTGAGGTTGTTTCCCTGGACCGGTAGGTCGAACGGCGTGCCCCAAGTGAGATCGTTCGTGGTCGACCGATTGACTTTGACCTTGTTGCCTTCGGCCCACGTGATCCACAGCTTGCCGGTCGAGTCCTTGTCGAGGACGAGCACCTCACTCTTGGAGTCGTTGACAGTGACGGGGAATCCGGAGTCGAGTGAATAGGTGTCCGTCGAAGTGTTATAGGAGAACCGGTAGACGCGTCCGGCGTTTGCCGGGCCGCCGGAGGGGGCCGGATTCAGCGTGAAGATGTGCGAGGCGACGTACAGCCGCGTCCCGTCCCAGAGCACGTCCACCTTCGCGGAGCTGCGCTGGTCGACGATGACGCCGGTGCTGACCCAATCCTGGGTGGTGAGATTGAGTTTGTGGATCGTGTAGGCGTTCGAGCTCGGACTCCACAACACGCCCCACCAGAACCCATCGGCCCACCACAGCTTGCTCTCGGGCTTCTCGCCGGTGGGCGTGGTGGTGACGGTGGAGCCGAAGTCGAAGTCGCGATAACCAACCTCGACCGGAGTCGATGCCTGCGCGATCGGAGCGATCAGCGGCAATAGGACCGAGGCGATGAGCCCGCAGGTCAGGATGAACCGTGAAGTGGCAATGAAACGAGAAGCAAAATGACAGGTCACGGCCTCGCTCCGGCAATGGGTGTCGTGCGCAGGTGCCCGGTGGCAAAACGGCCATCGGGAGAAGCGTCATGCTTCTTGTGGTGGAGCAGTCCTTTTGGAATCGTGGATCGAAGATCGGCTTGCCCGGGGTCACTCCGTCATCACGGGCATGGGCGAACGTCCGGCGGGGCCGATCACTGAGGGAGTAACTGATCCCGCCGCGGTCGCGATTATACCGTGATTCGTAGTAGGGGAGACAAGCCCTTTCTACGTTATGTCAAGCTATGGATTGTCTATAGAGTCCCCAGATCAGCGATTTGGCCTCACGAACGGTCGCCTCTTCGGCGGCCGAGGTATCCAATACGAAACAGGTCTGGCCGGCGAGCGGGAGCGAATGGTAGCGCTCGCGCTGCCGCGCGGCGCGCTCGAAGCTCTGCTCGCTCTTTCTCGAGCGCAGAAGCTCGGGCGTAGCGTCAAGTAAGAGAACGAGATCGGGCTTCGCGCACGCGAAACGGAGCAGGCGGCGCCGCAGCTTCGAGCCGCGGCCATGAGCCGGTTCCGCGATCAGAAGCTCACAGGGATGGCGGTCGAAGACGACGAACCGTCCCCGGAAGCCGAATCCCAGGGCGACGAGCGACCGAAAACACTGCGCCGCGAGCCGGTTGGCGTAGCTCACGCCGCCGCTCAGTCCCGACTTGCCCGTTTGGTCACGGCCCGTCCTGCGTTCATCGACCAGGTGTCCGATCCAGCGCATTGCGGGGAGATCCACCGTGCCTGCGTCGGGATTGGAGCCCATGTAGACGATCCGCGCCTTGATCTGCGAGTCCTCGGCGAGGGCGCGGGCGACGGTGGTTTTGCCGGCGCCATCCGGTCCCAGAAGCGCCACCGAGAACCCCCGGCGACGGAACGCGACCAGGATCGGACGCACGAATCGCATCAGCTCGCCGGCGAGCCACCGTGCCGCGGTGGCGAGGGGCTGGCGACGGAACAGCGTCCAGGCGATCTCACGGCGCCGTTCGAGCAGCCGGTTCCAGGCTCCACTCGCGATGCACGCGTTGGCGTGGGACCAGGACAACGTCCGACCGAGCGCGACCTCGAACCGATGCGTCGCGGCCGCGGTCAACGATTCGCTGTCCGCGATCTCCGCGCGCATCGCTTCGATCTCCCGCCGGCGCGCGTCGCGGAACGTTCCCTTGTCCAGAATGCAATGCAGCAGCAGTCCTAGCACACCGTCGACCACGTCGGGAACGAAGGCTCCATCGAGGCGACGCCGGCGCTCGAGACAGCGATCGAGGGCAGGAGTGGAGAGCGGGCGCGTGCGGCCGCCGAAACGCAGGTGGGTGACGACGTCGAGCTTGAGCCATTCGCCGTTCGCCGGGTCGTAGGCGACGTGGAAGCGGTGACCGCCTCGCCCCCAGGAAGCGAGTGGCGCGAACCCGAAACCGAACACGAGGTCTTCGAACCGCTGTAGATCCCCGGGATCGACGAGCACGTCGACTTCCCGGACGCGCGCGGTTCCACCGTCCTCGTCCGGGACGCGCAGCAGGCAGTGCCGCACGCCGTCACGGTCGAGTGCCGCGAAAATGTCCTCGAGACGCTCGGTTCGCACGGGTCTGGGCTCGATCGCCGCCGTTTCGGGCATAGGGAGGACCGCCATGGTGGTTTTCGCCGAAGTCATGGTCTGGGATCAGTAGTAGTGATGGTAGTAGTAGGAATAGCGGCCGCCGGGATCGACCCGGTTCAGTACGGCGCCGACGATATTGGCGCCGGCAGACTCGAGCAGGCGCTTGGTCTCCATCAGGCGATCCTCGTCGTACGACTGCGCGTCGACGATGACGACGACCGCGTCCACCATGCCGCACAGCGCCAGGGTGTCGTGCACGAGAATCGGTGAAGCGGAGTCGACGAGAATCACGTCGTACTGTTCCTCGAGCTCGACCAGCAGCTCGCGCATCTTGACCCGCGCGGCTTCCCATTGCGGTTCGCGGATGCGCTTGCCGCTCGCCAGGAGCGTGATGCCTTCGACCTGTGTGGACTGGAACATGCCGTTGTCGCCGGACGCTTCGGCCGCGGTCGGTGTCGCCTCGTGCTTGCCGCCGTCACCGTTCCGCGCCAGCAGCAGATCGCTCAAGCCCGGCGCCTTGTGAGCGCCGAAGATCGTGTGCATCGTCGGCCGTCTCAGCTCGGCGTCGACGACCAGCGCCGCGCGCCCGGCCGCACCGAACGTGGCGGCGAGGTTGGAGATCGTGGTCGACTTGCCGTCGCGCGGCCAGCTGCTCGTGATCAGGATCGACCGGTACTTGGTTCCCAGTCCCAGCAGCTCGAGCCGCGTGCGCAGCATGAAGAACGCTTCGCCCGCCGCCGATTCGGGATCACGATGCGAGACCAGCGTCGCGCTGCGGTTCGACTTCGCGCCGAGGCGCTCCTCCGCGATCCGGCGCATCCAGCGGCGCCAGGGCGCCGTGCGCTCCAGCTCCGGCACCAGGGCCAGAACCGTCCAACCGGTTTCGCGCTCGAAGTCCTGCATGGATCCGAGCTTTCCAGCTCGGTTCTCGAGCAGGAAGCCGAGGCCCGTGCCCGCGATCAAGCCGACCAGCGTGCCGAGCATGAGGTTCATCGTCTTGCGAGGCTTCGCCGGGTTCTTGGGCGTGTGAGCGCGGTCGATGACTCGCGTGTTCGGGATGTGCTTGGCTTCGGAGATGCGGACTTCCTCGCGCCGCTCCAGTAAGGACGTATAGATCTTCGCATTGACGTCGCGATCGAGGACGAGCCGGGCGAGCTGAACTTCCTGGGCCGGAAGCCGTGCCAGGAAACCCCGATACTCACCGAGCGTCTTCTTCAGGGCGGTCTCGCGCGCTTCCATGCTCTTGATGTCGATTTCCAGGGAGATCGACTGGTCGACACGGCGCTCGATCTGCGCGAACGGGTCGCCGATATGGCTCCCCTGAGCGACCTTCTGAGCCTCTTCGGCCAGCGCCGTCCTGGTCTGCTCGAGCTCCTGCTGAAGTCGAATGCGCTGCGGATGCTCGGCCGGGTAGCCCTGCACGTCGAGCTGGGCGTACTGCTCCTGCAGGCTGACCAGGCGTTCCTTGAGCCTCTGCGCGGACGGACTGGCGATATTGGTCATCGCTGAAACGAGCTCGCTGCGCTGACCCGTGAGCGTCGTTTCGACAGCGGCACGCTTCTGTTGCGATGCCCCCCGATCGGCCCGCGTCGTGTTGAGCAGGACCTCGGCGTCGGTCATCCGCTTGAGGACCTCCATCGATTCGTTGTCGAGCGACGTGATGCTGTTCCGCTCCTTGAACGACTGAAGGTTGCGCTCGGACAACTGGAGCTGGTCGCGGAAGCGAGCGAGCTGCTCCTCGATGAACTTGCGAAGATCGGCGGCGCCTTCGGTGCGGACTCGGTAGTTCCGGCTCCGGAGCACGTCCAGCGACAGGTTGGCGACGGCGGCGCACAGCTCGGGATCGTTCAGGCGCACGCGGATCCGCACGATGTTGGAGTTGCGGAGCGGAGCCGCGGTCATGCCCTTGTTGACGATGTCCGCCACGTGCTGCGTGACGTCCATGCCCGGCTGCGCCGGCTTCGGGAATCGTGCCTTGAGCCGGTCCGGCAGTGTGGCCGCGATCTCTTCCGCGAATGCTCGACTCTTGATCTCCTCGATGCGATTGAAGAGAAGCATCTCGGAAGAGGGCGCGCTGTAGACGTCCTTGACGACCGAGCTGCCGAACTCTTCGAACACCAGGCTCGTGGAGGATTCGTAGACCGGGACGGTCGTCTGGTTGTAGTAGATGACCGGGCCGAGCGCGCCGAGCAGGCACAAGGCGAGAATCGTCTTGCGGCGCAGAAAGATTCGGCCGAGGGTCGAATGGATCTGTTTGCTTTCGCGTTCCCGAAGGGTGTCGTTCATGGCTGTCGTCAGATCCGTTTTATCGGCGCGTCATTTGCTCGCGCGGAGATAGAGAAAGTAGGCGCTGGCCACCACCGAGACATCGCGAATGACGGCGGTCGCGTCTTTCCATGCGCGCCAGCCGTTCTTGGGAACGACCACGACGTCACCCGGCTGAAGCCGGATCGGCATCTCGTCCCGGTTGCGGAGCGCCTTGTCGAGATTCACCTGGAGGATCTCGGCTCGCGGTGGCTCGGTGGTCAAGCTCGCCGACGGCCGCGTGAAGACCAATCGCCTCACGGTGACCGAACTCAACCGCGAGAACTGGGTCGGCCCGCCCGCCTTGGACAGCAGCTCGAGAATGTCGGTGCGGTCGCCGACCCGGTACTCACCCGGCTTCTGCACTTCGCCGATGATGTGAACCATCATCTCGAGGCCCTGCGGTTCACCGACGATGTAACCGGTGCGTTCCTGGGCCTGCGTGACGCATGGCAAGGCACAGAGCAGGAGCGCGAGCGTCAGCCCGATGCGCCCCAACCTGGGCAACCGGTGGTCACGAATTCTGGACATCGAACGTCGAACTCTAGGACTGGAGGGGGGGAGTCGCATGTAACTCCATGCGATGGAACCGGCGTTCCATGCCAGGTCCAGCGATCATGCTGCTCGCAACCGGTGCCAAGCGGCCCCAGATTCCGCGCAGCGAGGAAGTCTACTCCAGTGGACTCGGTATAACAACAAAACGAGTTGTGTTAATCCCTACTATCGATGATTGACATCGCACCTGCGGGGGGAGAATCCCACCCAGCCCGTGCGGACTTTTCATCTGAAACCGAACCGACCTAGGGTTCCATCACCCGGTGCTGTGACCATTCTCTCGAAGCTCTCCGGCGCCACGAATCGCCTGGATGTCCCCGAGATTTCTTCACGTTACGGTCGACCACAGGGTTAACGGTTCGCCTTGGAGTCGCCCTCTCCCGATTCGTAATGCACTTCCCGGGCCACGATTTTGCACGGGCCGGAGCTCGAGATGCCGGGGACCGTGGCCCGGCATCGGTGCGCGTTCGTCGCAAGGCGGGGCGGGGACTGCGGGACCTTTTTCACTGGTCGAGGGGTTGGCATTCTTTGGTAGCCTTGAAGGGCCTTGGCCCGGACCATGGGCCCCAATCGGCGCCTGCCCGGGGCCGAACGCCATCTGATCCGACCTCGCCCCCAGGTTCGCAGGGAAGGGAGAAGCTCCAATGCAGCGTTGTCGCCTGGGCTGGACGCCCCTTGGGTTCGCAAGCCTCGCAGCGTGTCTCGTAGTGATCGGCGGGGCCGCGCCCCGGGAAACCGTTTCCACTCGAACGCGGTTGAGCAGGAGCGCCATCGGAGCCGAAGGACAGGTTCCGGCGCGCATCGCGCGTCCGACGAACCTGCTCGCAGGTCCGGGGCGCGTCTGGATCTCCCGCGCCGAGGTTCAGGCGCTGCCGATGTCGGGCGCCGCGTGGAACGCGCTCAAGGCGCAGGCCGACCGGCCGATCGGCATCCCGAACCTGAGCGATCAGAATACGAGGGACAATGTCTACGTGATGGCGAAGGCCCTGGTGCACGCTCGCACGGGTATCGAGGGCTATCGTACCGAGGTCCGCCAAAGCTGCATGGCCGCGATCAACACAGAGCTTGCAGGGCGTACGCTCGCGCTCGGCCGCAAGCTGGCGGGCTATGTGATCGCCGCCGATCTCGTTGGTCTCGAGCCTGCGGAGGACGTCGTGTTTCGTGCGTGGCTGCGGCGGACCCTGACCGAAGTGCTGGAAGGCAAGACGCTGCAATCGACGCACGAAGGGCGGCCGAACAACTGGGGAACGATGGCGGGAGCGAGCCGTGCCGCCGTCGCCGCCTACCTGAGCGACGCAGGGGAGCTGGCGAGAACGGCGCAGGTCTTCAAAGGCTATCTCGGTGACCGCTCCTCCTATGCCGGATTCGACTACGGTGAGCTGTCGTGGCAAGCCGATCCGGCGCGGCCAGTCGGGATCAACCCGCGCGGTGCGGTCAAGAACGGCGAATCGATCGACGGCGTGATTCCGGACGACATGCGACGCGGCTGCGCGTTCCAGTTCCCGCCGTGCCCGACGGGATATCCGTGGGAGGCGCTCCAGGGCGCGACGGTGCAGGCAGAGATCCTGAACCGGCAGGGTTACGACTCCTGGAACTGGCAGGACCAGGCGCTCAAGCGCGCCGTGCAGTTCCTCCACCAGCTCGATCAGCGCTACGGTGGCTGGTGGGCGGGCGGCGACGACGAGTGGAACGTCTGGCTCGTGAACCGGGCGACCGGAAGCCAGTTCCCGACCGAGTCGCCGGCCGGCGCCGGCAAGATCATGGGCTGGACCGACTGGACGCACGCGGCGAGCAGCTCGACGCCGCCTCCGGACACCACTCCGCCGGCGGCGATCACGACGCTGCAGTAGCGATCGTCTTGCGCGGCCTTTCCGTCGCGCGCGATCACGCGGCAGGCGCTGTCTCGAAACGCCGATTCGGGGTTGCAGAACGCGAAGGCTCGCGATCTCGCCCGGCCCTCCACCGGACTCGTCTCGGGCGTAACTCCATGTATCGCGAAGCACGTTGGGCCAGCCCGGCGCCGGAGCGCTGTCGGCATCGGCTTTGCACGACGGCCGCGGTTGCGGCAAAGGCACCTGCCGGCAACCGGCCACATCGCAGCCTGCAGATCCCACGGACCGGAGACTTCGCCATGGAATCGTCGCGCCATCCCTACCGCATGATGGGCGCGATCGCGCTCCTCGCGAGCGCGCTGGCGGCGAGCTCGAGCGATGCCACCCAAGGCATCTGGATCTCGCGCGAGGAAATCCAGGCGCTGCCGATGTCGGGAGCGGCGTGGAACCGCCTCGAGTCGCAGGCCGACCAACCTGCAGGCGCCCCGAACGTCAGCGATCAGAATCAGATGAACAACGTGTACGTGCTGGCCAAGGCGCTGGTTCACGTTCGCACGGGTGTCGAGAGCTACCGCACCGAGGTCCGGCAGAACTGTGTGGCCGCGATCAACACGGAGCTCGGGGGCCGCACGCTGGCGCTCGGACGAGAGCTGGCGGCCTACGTCATCGCGGCGGACCTCGTGGGCCTGGAGCCCGCGGAGGATCTGATCTTCAGGGAGTGGTTGCGCCGGACGCTGACCGAGGTCCTCGACGGCAACACCCTGCAATCGACGCACGAGGATCGTCCGAACAATTGGGGCACGATGGCCGGAGCGAGCCGGGCCGCGGTCGCCGCCTATCTCGGCGACGACTCGGAGCTGGCGCGCACCGCGCAGGTGTTCAAGGGATGGCTCGGCGACCGCTCTTCGTACGCGGGATTCTCGTATGGGGACCTGTCCTGGCAGGCCGATCCGGCGCGCCCGGTGGGGATCAATCCGCTGGGCGCGGTCAAGGACGGCGAATCCATCGACGGCGCGCTGCCGGACGACATGCGGCGCGGATGCAGCTTCCAGTTCCCGCCGTGCGCGACCGGCTATCCCTGGGAAGCGCTGCAAGGTGCCACGGTGCAGGCCGAGATCCTTAGATGCGGGGGCTATGACGCGTGGAACTGGCAGGACCAGGCGCTCGAGCGCGCGGTGCAGTTCCTCCACGACCTGGATCAGCGCTTCGGGGGATGGTGGGCGGGAGGAGACGACGAATGGAACGTCTGGCTCGTGAACGCCGCGAACGGATCGCAGTTCCCAACCGAGTCGCCCGCCGGCGCGGGCAAGATCATGGCCTGGACCGATTGGACGCACGCGGCGAGCAATCCATTTCCGCCGCTCGATCAAATCCCACCGGCAGCGATTACGTCGTTGGCGTTCGGTCCGTAGCGCGTTCGACCGTTCGACCTCCCCGGTCGAGTCGAGACGACTCGGGTCTCACCGCGCGTCGTGTCGGTCATTGCGAAACGCAACCCTCGACGCGCTCGCATTGCTGATCGATCCTTGCCCCGGTGAGCGGCCGCGGCTTACTATCAATGCCTCGCCAGCAGCGGTCTCTCCTAGCCTCGCACCCCCGATCAGGCATCCATGGATCCGCAGGCCGATATTTCCACGTCATCTCACGAGCATCCCAAGTCGGACGACGCCAAACGTCTGGTCCGCGGCTCGTCGCTGCTCCTGATCGGCCGTCTCGTCTCGAAGCTCGGCAACTTCGGGGCGCAAGTCCTCATCGTTCGCTACCTCTCTCAGAGCACCTACGGAGCGTTCGCGTACGGGCTGTTGGTGGTCGCCATGATCCAGAGCGTCATCACGCTCGGCCTGGACCGAGCGGTGGTGCGCTTCCTGGCGATGTTTTACGAACAGAAGGATTACCGGAGGCTGTTCGGCACGATCAGCATGACCGTGCTCGTGATTCTGTCTCTCGGTCTTGCTGCGGTTCTCATCCTCTTCGGTTTCCAGGACCTGATCGCCCGGTGGGTCCCCGATCGCCAAACCCTCACGCTGCTCCTGGTGCTCATCTTCCTGGCGCCGGTCCAGGCGCTCGACGAGGTGCTGGTCGGGATGTTCGCGGTGTTCTCCAAGCCGCGGGCGATCTTTTGGCGCAAGCACGTCCTGGCTCCAGCACTCAAGCTGGCGGTGGTCATCGGCCTGATCCTGACCCACAGCAGCGTGTTCTTCCTCGCGGTCGGATACCTGCTGGCCAGCCTCGTCGGCGTGGCGATCTACGGTTACCAGCTGTTCCGCGTGATGCGGGATCGCGGCTTGCTCGAGAACTGGTCGATCAAGGAGCTGGTGATGCCCTGGCGGGAGGTCTTCAGCTTCAGCACGCCGCTGCTCACTTCGGAGCTGGTCGGCGTCGCGATCAATACGATGAACGTCGTCTTACTCGGACACTTCTGGACCACGACCAGCGTCGCTGAGTTGCGGGCGGTTCAACCTACGGCCAAGCTGAACGAGCTCGTCATGGCGAGCTTCGCGACGCTCTTCACTCCGCTGGCTTCCCGGCTGTTCGCGAACGGCGACAAGGCCGGGATCAACCATCTCTACTGGCGGACGACGATCTGGATCGCGATCATCTCCTTCCCCGTGTTCGCGGTGACGTTCGCGCTCGCCCAACCGATCACGGTGCTCTTGTATGGACAGCGATATGAAAGCTCCGCCCCGATCCTGGCCATGCTGTCGCTGGGTTACTACTTCAATGCGGCCCTGGGCTTCAACGGTCTGACTCTGAAAGTGATCGGCCGTGTCCGCTATCTCGTGTTCATCAACCTGGCCACGGTCGTCGTGAGCCTCGGGGCGAGCCTGCTGCTCGTGCCCCGGATGGGAGCGATGGGTGCCGGGATCGCGATGATGATCTCGCTGATCGTCTTCAACGTGCTCAAGCAGGCCGGGCTGCGGCAAGGAACCGGTGTCAGCCTGTTCGAATGGCAGTACTTCCAGATCTATCTGGTGATCGGGCTGACCGCGCTGGGGTTGATGGCGGTTCAGCTCGCGACGTCGGCTCCCGTTTATGTGAGCCTCGCCCTGGCGGTCGTGGCCACGCTCATCGTCTTTCGCTGGAGCGGCAGCAAGCTCGACCTGCACGAGATGTTCCCCGAAGCCATGCGCATCCCTGGAATGGGGTTTCTCGTTTCCGGCCGAAGAAAGGTCGCGTAGGCGAACCCGATGGTGAATCTGCCGATGCTCGCCCGATGACACTGACTTCCGAACAACGCCTCGAAACGGTCGACTACGACCTGCATGGAATCGTCGGGGTCCGGCTGCTCGACGCGCGGCCGGGCGACGCCCGCGCCGTGGATCGCCAGCTCGGCCGCCTGCGGCGCCCGCTGGGTCGGGAGCCGGACATCGTGATCCGGTTCGTCGAGGACCTCGGGCTGACCTCGCCGCTGCGCTATCTCGGGCTCGACGAAGCGGGGTTCACCGACGATGGATTCGTCGTCCTGCACAGCAAGCATTCCGCGAAGGCCCGCGTGAAGATCCCGTTCGATCGGATCGGCGGCCAATGCGAGATCGTGTGCGAGTCGGGGCTTCCCGCGGTTCCTCTGCTGATTCCGATTCTGAACCTCACGGCCCTCGCGCACGGCGTCGCCCCGCTGCACGCCTCCGCCTTCGTCCACCAGGGCACCGGGGTTCTGGTGACCGGATGGTCGAAGGGCGGGAAGACCGAAGCCCTGCTCGCGTTCATGGCGCGAGGTGCCGAGTATCTCGGCGACGAATGGATCTATGTCCAAGGCGCGACGCGTATGTACGGCATCCCTCAGCCGATCCGGCTCTGGGACTGGCATCTCCAGCAGTTCCCACAGTTCCGGGAGAAAATCAGCGGTAAGGACAAGACCCGCCTGCGGGCGATCCAGGCCGCCCTGGCCATCGGTCGCGGCATGACGAACGGGCGAGCGACGACGGGGTCCGCGCGTGTGCTGCAACGCGCCCAGTCGGTCGTCAAACGGCAGGCCCACGTCGACATCGATCCCGAGCGCCTGTTCGGGTCCTTCGGGAGCCTGGCGGGCCCGATCGACCGGTTGTTCCTCCTCGGCAGCCGAGCACAGCCGGAGACCGTCGCCGAGCCGATCGAAGGGGCCGAGATCGTGCGGCGGATGGTACATTCCGTGCGATATGAATTCGAACGATTCATGTCGTACTACCTCATGTTTCGATTCGCCTTTCCAGGTACGGAGAATCCGCACATCGAAACGATCGATGAGCAGCTGGACGGCTTGCTGCATCGCGGTCTGGCCGCCAAGCCGTCCTATGTCGTTCATCATCCCTATCCCATGTCGATCCCGACGCTCTACGACGTGATGAGTCCACTGCTATGAAGTCGACGATCTGGGTCGTGACCCGTCGCTGGTTCGAAGCGATTCGCTAATGCGCATTCTCTATCTGACCAACGGCTTCCCGTTTCCGCTGACCAGCGGCTACCTGCGCCACTACCACATGATCCGCGGTCTCTCCGAGCGCCACGAGGTCACGCTGCTGTCGATGATCGGGCGCAGCTTCACGAGCGAGCATCGCGACGCCTTGGCGCCGTTCACGAGCCGGATCCAGACCTTCGCCCAGGCGAACGGAAAGCGCTCGAAGGCGAGCAAGGCCGTCGCAACGCTGCGTTCATCGATCCCGGGCGCGCGCCCGGAGCGAATGGTCGAGGAGATGCGGGCCGCGGTGATCCGGGCACTGAAGGAAGAGCACTACGATCTCGTCGTGTTCAGCGGCAAGCGGACGTATCCGGCGATCGCCGGCGTCCGGGGCATTCCCGTGGTGGCCGACATCTGTGATGCGACCTCGGTCCGGATCCGCGGGCGAATGCGGCATTGCGGGCTCGGCCGGCTGCCCATGCTCGGGCTCGAGTACCTTCAGGTCCGCGCCGTGGAGCGCAGGCTCATGCAGCAGGTGAGTCACCTCGTGTTCGCGTCGTGTCGCGATCGCGAGGCGCTGGTGGGTGCGGACACGTCCCGCTCCACGATCATTCCCAACGGCGTCGATCTCGATTACTGGACGCGCCAATCGGCACGACGCGGCCGGAACACGATCGTTCTAACCGGAGCCATGGATTACGCGCCCAACGGGGATGCCGCGTTCCACTTGATGGAGGAGATTCTGCCGCTGGTGCGCCGCTCGGTCCCGGGAACGAAGTGCTTCATCGTCGGCCGGGATGCGCCGCGGAAGCTGATCGAGGCGGGTGAGCGGAACGGCGCGTGCGTGACCGGAATGGTTCCGGATGTGCGACCTTATCTCGAGCAGGCCACCGTGTTCGTCGCCCCGCTCCGATTCGGAGCCGGAATCCAGAACAAGCTGCTCGAGGCGATGGCGTTGGGCGTGCCGGTCGTGGCGTCATCGCTGGCCGCCGATGGGCTGCGGACCGAGGACGGGGAAGTTCCTCCCGTGGCCCTCGCCAACACGCCGCAGGAGTACGCGGAGAAGATCGTGCAGCTCTTGAACCAGGCCCAAGACGACCCGGCCCCGGACAGGGAGGCGCGTCGATTCGTCGAGCGCAACTTCGTGTGGGCGCGAGGCACCGAGAAACTGGAGCGTGTGATGACTTCATTGATGGGAAGGAACGGCAAGTGACGGCATTCACCGTGGCGTTGATCGGTCCCGACGGCGCGGGAAAGACGACCGTAGGCCGGAAGCTCGAACGCACTCTGACGCTGCCGATCAAGTACATCTATATGGGCATCAATGCCGAAGCGAGCAACGTCATGCTGCCGACGACGCGCCTGCTCCATGCCTTCAAGCGGTCGCGTGGCGGCCGCGCCGCGGGCGGGCCGCCGGATCCCGGCGCTCGGCGCCCGCGCCCCAAAGGGGCGGCCCGGAGATTGTTGAGCGACCTGCGCTCCGTGTTCGGATTGACGAATCGGCTGGCCGAAGAATGGTATCGCCAAGCGCTCGCGTGGTTCTATCTGCGGCAAGGGAAGATCGTCGTCTTCGATCGACATTTCTATTCCGACTACTACGCGCACGACATCGCCGCCGGCAATGGCGAGCGGTCCATGAGTCGCAAGGTGCACGGTTTCATGCTCAAGCACCTCTACCCGAAGCCGGACTACGTCATCCTCCTGGATGCGCCGGCCGAGGTGCTTTGGGCCCGGAAACAAGAGGGCACTCCCGAACTCCTCATGCGGCGCCGCCAGGAATACCTGCGCCTCCGTGAGCTTCTCGACGACATCGCGATCGTCGATGCCACGCAGTCCGAAGAGGTCGTGGTCGGCGAGGTCGCGCGGCTGATCGTGAATCGGGGCGAGACCGCCAAAGCGAGACACTAGTGGCTGCCGCGGAGTCGGACCGGCCGACGATCCTCGTCACGGACGCGGGCCGGGGAAGCGCCCTCTCCATCATCCGGTCGTTGGGACGCCAGGGCTGGCGAGTCATCGCCGGGGATTCGGACCCTGGCAGCCTCGGTTTTCGCTCGCGCTACGCGAGCGAGCGGCTGCTCTATCCGTCGCCGGCCGAAGCTCCGGCCGAGTTCGTGCGCGCGGTTCTCGAGACCGCTTCGCGCTCGCGCGTCGATCTCGTCATTCCGGTCACGGATTCCGCGATCCTCCCGCTCTCCGATGAGCGCGCCCGGTTCGCGGCGGTATGCCGAGTGGCCATGCCCGAGCCCGAAGCGCTGCGCGTCGTGATCGACAAGGGCAAGACGCTGGAGCTCGGCGCTCGGCTCGGCATCCCGGCGCCTCGCAGCCGGCTCGTGGATTCGGCCGAGGCGGCGCGCCAGGTGGCCTCGGAGTTCGACTGGCCGATCGTGCTGAAGCCGATCTCCTCGAAGGTCTACCGGGATCGCGCTGCGATCGAGGCGTTCGAGGTCACCTATGCCAATGGACCCGAGGAGGCGAAGGAGCGTCTCGGTCGGTTCGAGGGTCGCTGTCCGGTGCTCGTCCAGGAGTATTGCGCCGGCGTCGGCTACGGGATCGGTCTGCTCATGCACGAAGGGCGTCCGCTGGCGGCCTTTCAGCACCGGCGCTTGCACGAGGTCCCGCTCACCGGCGGCGCCAGCTCGTTACGCGAGAGCGTGCCGCTCGATCCGGTCCTCTACGATCACTCGGTCCGGCTGCTCGGCGCGCTGCGCTGGACGGGCTTGGCCATGGTCGAGTTCAAGGGGCCGAAGCTGATGGAGGTCAATGGTCGCGTGTGGGGTTCCCTGCCGCTCGCGGTCATGAGCGGCGTCGATTTCCCCCGGCTCCTGGTCGAGCTCTATCTCCGCGGGCCGGAGACCAACGGCGCCGCTCCCGAGCTTCGCTATCGCCTCGGGGTGCGCGCTCGCAACCTGGATCTCGACGTGGTGTGGCTCGGAGCCGCCCTGAGCGGCCGGCGCCGCTACCCCTTCCTCAAGGTCCCTGGACGGCTTCAGGGTCTCGCCGGTCTCGTCGGTCTGATCGATCCTCGATGCCGGCTGGACAATCTGGCCCTGGACGACCTCGGGCCCGGGGTGGCAGAATTCCCCCAGATCGCCGAAAAACTTTGGCGGAAGCTGCAGAAGCGAACCTGATATTCAGGGCCGCCCCTCATTCTGCAACTTCCGCCCTACAACTCGATTTCTATTCGACGATCGACGAACGCTGCACGCTCGACTCCCGCCGAAAGCTCTAGTACGCCCCCCGTCCTCCCAGCACACAGAACGGCGTGACCAGGAGAATCCTCATATCGGTGAGGAAGGACTGTTCCTGGATGTAACGGCAGTCCAGCTTGACCCGGTCGTCGAAATCGACCTCGC
This sequence comes from Candidatus Limnocylindria bacterium, assembly GCA_035632955.1. Classification (GTDB taxonomy): domain Bacteria; phylum Eisenbacteria; class RBG-16-71-46; order RBG-16-71-46; family RBG-16-71-46; genus DASQFU01. The sequence continues at coordinate 5,028 of DASQFU010000190.1, read as the reverse complement.
TGCGGCCCGAGATCTGCCACAGACCGGTGATGCCGGGCGGGACCGCAAGCCGGGCCAGGTGTTGATCCTGATAGGCGTCGATATCGAACGAGGTCGGACGCGGCCCGACGAGGCTCATTTCGCCACGGATGACGTTGATCAGGTTCGGCAGCTCGTCGAGGCTGGACTTCCGCAGGATCCGTCCGACCGCCGTCACTCGGGGGTCGTTGCGACACTTGAAATCTGGCCCGTTCTGGCTGTGGTGATTCAGAGCGCGGACCTTGTCTTTGAGCTGGTCGGCGTTCCGCACCATCGTGCGTAGCTTGTACATCTTGAAACGCTGCCCGGCGAAACCCGTTCTCCACTGCCGATAGAACACTGGCCCGGGACTGGTCACCATGATGGCCAGAGCGGCGACGATGAGAACCGGCGAGCACAGCAGGAGCAGCACCGTTGCACTTATGATGTCGAGGAAGCGTCTCAAAGGTGACAGGCACCACGGGCTGATCCAGCTATTCGACGCCGTGTCATGAACGTTGGCGCGGAGAAAAGGTTCGAGCCGCTCGAGGCGTTGCAGTTGCTCGAATCGGTTCCTACCGAGTTTTCGCGACGGACGCGGCCGTTCGGCGAGGGTTGCGGATAGAACCTTTGGGTTTCCGTCGAGCGCGGAAGGGGAGGACGTCGACACGGAACACCTCACGATCCCGAGGTGCCCTTCCGTGCGGCGCCAAAGGATTTGTCTAATGGATAGTTGCTAGTCCGGCAATGGGATGGAGTCGAGCTAAGAAGTCGGAAAGACTAGCGATGGAGTCCGGTGCCCTCCTTTCTCTGCCGGGAATGGCCCAGCCGTTTGGGATGGATGGATAGGGATTGATATTGCAAAGGCGAGATCGCCCGATGGGTGCGGGGCGAAAGGCCCAGGTCGCCCATGAGGTCGATGCGGTTGATGCGCCCGGACGCTGCGTCACGGGGGCCGGCGCCAGGAGAGAGCTCGAGTGGATCGAGTTGGCGCCGACGGGGGTGGTTCGACGGGGATTGACGCGCTGCAGAAGAAAGCGGGGCGACCCTGCAGTCGTTGTCGAACACGGAAAGGTGGGACTTCGACACGTGATACCTCACGTATCCAAAGGCGCCCATCTGCGGCCCTATGGATCGACTAATGAGAGGTTGCTAGTCCGGCAATGAATGATGTCGTGCAAGGATGTCGAGAAGACTAGCGGTGTGTGCCGTTGGCCTCCTTTCGTGGCCGGGCTCGCCCCGCGTCGAATCATCTGTCGCTCGGGAGGCGTTGACGCCCACTGAGCGTTGTCATGCAGATAAACCAAAGAAACACCCTGCTAAACCGCGGCGACTGTTCGGCGGTGCTCTCGGATTGGCAGAGAGCCAGTGCGGCCGTTACCCCCGCGACAGGTGCCGTTCACCGACTGGAAACACGGTGCGCTCTGCAACGTTGGTGCCAGATGAGGAGTGATGAAGAGACCCATCGCGTAAGGCCGATACATACGTGTACGTTCGCGGTGCGGCCCACTTGTCGTATTCAGGGGACCATCGATCAGCAGGAGAGAAAAGCGTCAGCTCCGCCGACACCGACCCCTTGCCGATTCGGTTCGAGGGCTCTATCAGCGAAGTTCCGGAGGGTCGATGGAAATGCAGCTCCCTCCAAGTCCCGTCGTCCGACAGGATTCTTCCGAACCGGTACTTGGAGGGGACCCCCTAGTCCGGGAGACTGCCGGCATGGACGTCGTGCCGGTCGTTTTGGAAGGTGAGCACGTGCGCCTGGAGCCCCTGTCTCTGGAACGGCACTTCGCGGCGCTGTGCGAGGTGGGCCTCGACGCGGAGCTCTGGCGCTGGACCTCGGCGCAGGTCCGCTCGGCCGAGGATCTGAAGCGCTACCTTCAGACCGCGCTGGCCGAGCAGGAGCAGGGGACCGCGCTGCCGTTCGCAACCGTGGTGCGCTCCCTCGACCGCGCGGTCGGGAGCACCCGCTTCGGGAGCATCGAGCGAGGCCAGCGGCGGGTGGAGATCGGCTGGACCTGGATCGGAACCCCATGGCAGCGCACGGCCGTCAACACCGAAGCCAAGCTCCTCATGCTCACGCACGCGTTCGAGCATTGGGGGTGCCGGCGCGTGGAGCTCAAGACCGACGCGCTCAACCAACGCTCGTGCGCCGCCATTCGCCGGATCGGTGGGCAGGAAGAAGGAACGCTGCGCAAGCATCTCGTGACCGAGGCCGGCCGCGTTCGCGACACCGTCTATTTCAGCCTGCTCGATGACGAGTGGCCCGCGGCCAGGTCGCGACTCGAGGAGAGATTGGCGGCGGGGGCGGGATCGAGAACCGGCGCGCGGCCGCCGGGCTGAGCGAAGCCCTTTTCGCTATTGTTCGCGCGGCTCGCGGTAGTCCGGTCCGATCCCGAACTCCTGGATCGCCCGATCCACGATCCCCGGCTCGATCTGACCTTGCTGCGCGAGTGCCGACAGGGTTGCGACCGTGATGTGCTCGGCGTCGATCTCGAAGAAGCGGCGCAGGGTTTCGCGCGTGTCGCTGCGCCCGAAGCCGTCCGTGCCGAGCGCCGTGAACGGACGCGGGACCCAACGCCCGATCATGTCCGGCAGCGACTTCATGAAGTCGCTGGCCGCAACCACCGGGCCGGGCGCGGACTCGAGCATCCGCGTGACGTAAGGAACGCGCCGGGGCTCCGAAGGGTGGAGGCGATTCCACCGCTCGACCGTCAGCGCTTGGTTGCGCAGCTGCGGGTAGCTGGTGACGCTCCATACGTCGGCGGCGACGTCGAACTTCTCGGCCAGGATTTCCTGGGCGCGCAGCGCCTGAAGCAGGATCACGCCGCTGCCGAAGATCTGCGCGCGGCGTTTCGCCTGCTGGACGGCGCCACGGTACAGATACATTCCGCTCAGGATCCCCTCTTCGACCCCACTCGGCTGCGCCGGCATCGGGTAGTCCTGGTTGTACAGAGTCAGGTAGTAGAAGACGTCCTCACCGCGCACGAACATGCTCTCGATACCGCTGCGGATGATCGTGGCGACCTCGTAGGCGAACGCGGGATCGTAGGCGCGGATGCAGGGAATGGTGGAGGCGAGCACGTGGCTGTGGCCGTCCTCGTGCTGCAATCCCTCTCCGTTCAGTGTCGTCCGCCCGGCGGTGGCGCCGAGCAGGAACCCCCGGCCGCGCGCGTCTCCGAACGCCCAGGCCAGATCGCCGATCCGCTGAAAGCCGAACATCGAATAGAAGATGTAGAAGGGAATCATGGCCTGGCCGTGGGTCGCGTAGCTCGTGCCGGCGGCGGTGAACGACGCCATCGAGCCGGCCTCGGTGATGCCCTCCTCCAGGAGCTGGCCGTCGGGCTTCTCGGTGTACGAGAGCACCAGCTGGGAGTCCACGGGCTCGTACTTCTGTCCGAACGGCGCGTAGATCCCGATCTCTCGGAACAGGACATCCATCCCGAACGTGCGCGCTTCGTCGGGAATGATGGGCACCACGCGTTTGCCCCATTGGGGGTCACGCAACAGGTTGCGCAGCATCTTGCCGAACACCATGGTGGTCGAGACCGCCTGCTTCTCGCCGGTGCCTTGCGCGAACTCCGCGAATACCTTGTCGGCGGGCGGCGGCGCCGGCTGCGCGCGCACGACCCGCTTGGGGACGCATCCGCCGAGCGCGCTGCGTCGCTCGAGCAGATACCGCACCTCGTCGCTGTCCGGACCCGGATGGTAGTAGAACGGATCCTCGAGCTTGCGGTCGGGGATCGGCAGCTCCAGGCGGTCGCGGAACTTCTTCAGCTCCTCGAGCTTGAGCTTCTTCACCTGATGCGTGATGTTGCGTGCCTCGGCGCCCACGCCCAGAGTCCAGCCCTTGACGGTCTTGGCGAGGATCACGGTCGGCTGGCCGCGGTGACCGACCGCGGCGCGATACGCGGCGTACACCTTGCAATAGTCGTGGCCGCCCCGGCGGAGTCCCTTGATGTCGTCGTCGCTCAGATGCTCGACCATCTTGAGCACGCGCGGATCGCGCCCGAAGAAGTGCTCGCGGATGAACGCGCCGCTCTCGATCGCGTAGCGCTGCCACTCGCCGTCCACGGTCTCGTTCATGGCTTCGACCAGGGCGCCCTCGTAGTCCTGCGCCAGCAGCTCATCCCATTGGCGCGACCACACCACCTTGATCACGTTCCACCCGGCGCCGGTGAACACGGCTTCCAGCTCCTGAATGATCTTGCCATTGCCGCGTACCGGACCGTCGAGGCGCTGGAGATTGCAATTGATGACGAACGTGAGGTTGTCGAGCCCTTCGCGCGAGGCCAGCGTCAGGGCGCCGATCGCTTCCGGCTCGTCCATTTCGCCGTCCCCCAGGAACGCCCACACGCGGCTTTGCGACGTGTCGGTGATTCCGCGCGCGTGCAGGTAGCGGTTGAACCGCGCCTGATAGATCGCATTGATCGGCCCGAGACCCATCGACACCGTCGGGAACTCCCAGAACTCGGGCATCAACCGCGGGTGCGGATAGGAGGACAAGCCTTGACCCCGCACGACCTCGCGCCGGAAATGGTCGAGCTGCTTCTCGGTCAGACGTCCTTCGAGGAACGCGCGCGAGTAGATGCCGGGCGCGGCATGCCCCTGGAAGAAGATCTGGTCGCCGGCCGAGCCGTCGTCTTTGCCGCGGAAGAAGTGGTTGAAACCAACTTCGTAGAGGCTCGCGCTCGAGGCGTACGTCGACAAATGGCCGCCGATGCCGGCGGACAGGTGATTGGCGCGCACCACCATGACCACCGCGTTCCAGCGGATGATCCGCCGGATGCGAAGCTCCATCGCCTCGTCGCCCGGGAACGGTGGCTCCTGCTCGGGCGAGATCGTGTTGATATAGCGGGACTGGACCAGGCCGGGCAGCCCGATGCGCAGCTGGCGCGCCCGTTTCAGCACCCGGCGTAGCAGAAAGTCGGCGCGCTCGGGACCCATGGTGCGCACGACGTCGTCGAGCGCCTGGAGCCATTCCGAGGTCTCGACCGGATCGGCGTCCGGAAGATGGCGCTTGAAGCCGCTCAG
>DASQFU010000189.1:0-14088 GCA_035632955.1 Candidatus Limnocylindria bacterium | reverse complement strand
TGATCTCCTGGCGGTGCAGCAGCAGCTTGCGCTTGCGCACCGGGTCGGGGTTGAAGCGGTTGCCCTGCTCGTAGGGTGGAATGTGCATCTGGTGCACGAACGCTTCGCCGTTGTCGACCATGGCGTAGGCCTCGGCCAGACTCGCCTTCCCCTGCCGCAGACTCTTGACCTCCGTGCCGGTCAGCACCAGCCCCGCCTCGACCGTCTCGAGGATGAAGTAGTCGTGCCCTGCACGTCGATTCTGCGCGATCAGGCGGTCCGGGGATTGCTTCTCAGCGTGCATGGGCGGAGGTCCCCGTTGGCGCACGGCGGCGGTCGCGAAGCGGCGCTCCGGGTTGGGTTCCGCGCCGGCGGAGAGAACGGATGTGGTGCGGAAGGGGGGATTTGAACCCCCACACCCTTGCGGGCGCTAGACCCTGAATCTAGTGCGTCTGCCAGTTCCGCCACTTCCGCACAAAGCCGGGGACGCACTATAAGGGGAGCCGCGGGGACCGTCAACGCGAACGACATGCGATGTCGTACCGCACGCGAAACGCCCCGCGGCGCCGCGGGGCGTTCGAGGTTCAGATCCGGCGTACAGCGCCGATCGCGCTCCTGCCACGATCAGCGGTAGCGGGTTTTCACCTGCCCCCAGGTGCGCGCGAGGTTCGGCGTCGAGTCGCACAGATTGATCGCGCCCGGCGTCGGCACGCAGCCGTTGCCGGCGGGCGGCGTCGATCCGGTGTAGGGATTGAGGCCGTCGAACACCGCCCACGCACCACCGTCGGGAGAACGGCCGGACGCGCGATCCGCCGCCGCCTCGTGACTGCGATAGGTGTAGGCGTCGACCAGCAGCGTTTCGGGGCCGACGATCTGCCACAGCAATACCGAGTCGCCGCTGTTTCCGAGCGAGAGCCCGAAAGCGGGAAACCCGTTGGCTTGCTCCCACTCGTACGATTCGCGCCCGTAAACGACGCGATGCGCTCCAGGCCCGAGCGTCCCGGAGAGCGCGATGCGCGGCAGTGAGTCGCCATCGGTGATCAGGAACCCGGTGAGGTCGATCGGCGCCGCTCCCGAGTTCCGGACCTCGACCCATTCGTCGTCGCGTGATGAGAACGCGCCGCTACCGTCCCAATCACGGGCCGGACCGGCGAGGATTTCGTTCAGCTCGAGTGCGGCGCTCGCGGGCGTGGCCGAGATGGGAAGGACGAGAGCGAGCAGCAGGAATGCAGCAGACACCATCCGCATGTGAAGCTCCGTGGCGGGGGCGGCGTAGACGAAAACGTGCGCCCGCATGAAGCGAGCGTGAGACAGACACCCTGCATAGCGCATGCCGCGCTCGTTGCCTCGCTGCGAGACGCCGCGCACGGCTCGCCGGCGACCACTGCGGTTGCGTCTCGCGCACCGCGGCGACACTCAACCGCCGCCACGCGCCCGGGTCGAGCGCGCGCGGCGCGACCAGTCGAGCGTCCACTGCGTCCGGCCGGAACGCGCCGCCGCATGCGTGAGATCGAGTGCCGCGCGCACTCGCCCGCCCGCGACCGGCAGCCGGGCTTCGAGTCGCGTGCGCTCGCCTTCGCCGGTGAGCGCCCGCAGCACCAGCCGGTCGGAAAGGACTTCGGGCAGGTACAGCGTCTCACCGCTGCTGCTGCGATAGACGCTGTGAGCGAGCCGGAGCGAGGCGACCCCGGCGCGCACTTCGAGCCCGACACCCGTGACCGAGCGGGTGAGACCGCGGCCCCAGGCGCGCCGGCCCCAGGTCTCGTGGCGTAACCCGACGCCGAGCGGTCCCGAGACGCCGCGCCACTCCACCCAGCCGCCCTGTCGAAAGCCGCCCGGACGCGCAGGCGCCGGCCGTCGCGCGCCGTGTTGCTCGCCGAAGCCGATCACGAGCACGCGGTCGCCCGCGAACGCACGTTTGAGCTCGAGCCCCAGTCGCGCGCCGGCGACTCCCGGCTGGAAGCGCCACAGCGCCGCCAGCGCGTCGAGATTTCCGATCGGCGTGTTACCTGCGAGCCCGAGCGTCAGTGCCCGCGCCGGCCCGCTGCGAATCGGCTCGCCCAGCGACTTGAACCCCTCCGCCCCCGCGCGTACGCGCGTCGCGGACACCCAATCACCGAGCGGCCGCTCGAGCGTGCCTTCCGCGCGCCAGCGACCTCGCTCATCGAACGCCAGCTCGCCCTCGGTGCGACCCACAGCGAGTGCCAACGAAGGTTGAATCGCGCCGCGGCGATCCGCGAGCACGCCGAGGGCGATCGCTCGCTCGCGGGCGCGCACGCCGAACAAATCGCGGCGCGTGAAGCGCCCGTACAGCGCCTCGAGACCGCGCTCCGCTCCGCGACTCCACGACACGCCCTCGCCCGAGCGGCCGCGGAACGCCGCGCGCGCTCCCCGGTCGAGCGGCATCGCTCGCCACGGCTCGGCCGCCGACCCCAGCACCAGGCCGCGTCCCCAGCGTGGCGCGAGCCGGCCGTAACGGATCACGCCCGCGGCGGCCCGTCCTTCGATCACGCCGCCGGCGAGCGGATCACCGCTCCCGTCGCGCACGGACGCGCTGACTCCGTCACCTTCGTAGCGCACGCGCCGCCGCCGGCTCGGTGCGCTGCCCTCGCGTCCGGACGCCGCGACGCCGAGCTCCACCTGACCTTCGCCGAGCGAGTCGGCCGGGTCGGCCGTGTAGTCCTCGCCATCCGGGACCTCCGGCGGCGGCTCGAGCGATTGCGCCGCGCTCCGAGCGGCGATCAGCACGACGAGCGCCGCGACGGCGAACCAGCACCTCGGCCTCACGTCGCGACCAGTCATCGGCCACCGCCGGCCGCAATCCCGGCACGAAAGGTCTCGCCGAGCACGGGATGACTCGACACCGAGCCCGACACCGACCACGCGGCCAGTCTCGCCACGACGCCGAACCCGCCGCGCAACGGCTGGTCCTCGACCTCGAGCCACGCTCCGAGCGGAGCGCCCATGATCGCGGCCCCGGCCACGTGCTCTCCGCGCAGGCCGCGCTCGACACCAGGCACCGCGCGGCGAATCAGCCATGCGCGCAGCTCGCCGAGCTCCAGCGCGCCGCCGACCGCGAGCGAGCGCCGCAGCGGCGGCGCGGCTCCCACGGTCTCGAGCTGAGGCGCCGAGGCCCAGAGCCGCACCCCCTCGCCGGCCTCGAGCCAGACGCCGGCGCCGACCTCGACCCCGGCCGCGCCGGGCGGCGCATCGAACCGGAAGTCGCTCACGCGATCGCGACGGGCGACCACGCGCACGCCGGCGCCGCCGCTCCGCCCCGCGGCGCCGGCGCCGAGCGCGAGCGCCGTCCAGCCGAGGTCGGGCTCGCCGGTCTGTGAGACGCCGAGCCCGAGCCGCAGCGCTCGCCACCCGGCGCCGAGAGCCACCGTTCTCGTGACGAGCTCGGGCAACCCGTACCAGCGGGTCGTGAACGCGCTCGCGTCGAGTCCTCCCGCCGCGTGCGGCAAGCCGTGCTCGAGCAGGCTCGCGGACGAGAGTGGTGGCCACGCCGGTTGCGGCCCGGCGAACTCCTGCGCGTGCGCGGCGCGCCACGCGATCGGGCCCAGCGCCGCCATGACGCAGGCGAGTCGAAGAACCATGGCCGAGCGAGCGGACGTCATCGCGCCGCTCCTTCCACCCGCAGCGGCTGGGTGGCCGTCATGGCCTCCGGGCCATGCTCGGGGCGCGCGCGCAGGACGAGCAAGTAGAGACCGGGCGGCGTTGCATCGGCGCTCCAGTTCCGCTCGCTCCGGCCTGGCGCCAGACCATCCGCCATGATCGATTGCAGCCGCCGGCCGGCCAAGTCGTAGAGCTCGACCGCGACGCGCGCCCGCTCCCAGGGCAGCGCCCATGACAGGCGCACCGCGAAGCGTCCCGCGCCGATCCGGCGCGGACTCACGTCGAAGCGCGCGGCTTGCGCCGCGAACGTTCGCGGGGGGCTGAGCGGAGTCCCTTCCGGTGCGGTCGCCGGCCACCAGTCCTCGCCGCGGCGCTCGAGCGGCACGCCGGCTGGAACCCCTGCCGCCGAATAGGCGACGCGCTCGGAGAGCGTGCCGTCACTCTCGCGCACGACGACGGCGTCGGCGACGCCGGTCGTGTCGTTACTGTTGTTGAGAGTCGCCCACGGTCGCACGAGCCAGATCCGTCTCGCGTCGAGTCCCGAGAACCGGAGGCGCAGCGCCGCTGGATCTTCCGCGAACACGACCAGGCTGTCCGGCTCGATCTCGCCGGCGCCATCGGACGGGACCCCGACTCCAGTGCCACGATCAGCGAGCCGGAACGCCGTCGGATCGAGCGGGGTCGAGCTCTGATTCCTCACCTCCACCCATTCGCCTTCGCCGGCGACCGGATGGAACTGGATCTCGGTGACCATCAACGGCCCGCGCCCGACCCGGTAGCGCAGCGAGTCCACGTCGTTCTCCGGAGCCTGATCGCCCGGCAGCGCAAGCCGGACCTCGAGCAGTCGCTTGCCCACCGAGCCAGCGTCGAAGTCGATCGCGAACGGCAGGGTGTCGCCCGGCGAGGGCGCGAGATCGAGTGCGATCGCGAACCGCTCCCTCCAGGTCTCGGCTTCGCGCTCGCGCCCGATCAACACCAGCTCGCCTGCGCTCCACGCCGACGCGCCGCGGTTGGCGATCGCTCCCGACAATCGCGGGCGCGTTCCGGGAGCGGGCTGCTCGGGAGCGATGACGAGCGATCCGGACGGCAGGGCTGCGTCGCGATCGGGGCGGTTGGCGCGCCCGGGCGATGGCGACGCCGCCTGGAAGTCGAGCGCGTTGCTTCCCAGGTCGGAGCGGTCGGGCATCCGCGCGAGCGACGAACCGGACGGAACGTCAGGCGCCGGATCGCCACACACGTACTCGGGAAATTCGTGCGCGCCGAAGCCGAGCACTTCGCTCCGACCGTCGGGCCACACGAGACGCACGGCGTCCGGACCGTTTTGCAGATCGAGCGTCACGATCGCCTGCGGCGCCGGCACGACGCGCGCGCCGCCGATCACGAACCGCCCGCGGGCGGGCACCGTGTCGGTGGCGCCGCCGGTCCAGCGCGAGGTCCAGCGGCCGGGGCCCGAGCCGTCACCGGCTTCGAGACGCATGCCGGCCAGAGCCGCCGGCGTTTCGGTCGGGTTGTAGAGCTCGACGAACTCGAGACCAGTGTCGTCGCCGATCGCGTCGTAGAACAGCTCGCCGATCAGCGGCCGGCCGGGCGCCGCGCACGCCGTCGCGACCGCGGCAGCCGTCTCGTGAGGCGCGCGATCAACGGCGAGCACCGTGTGGACGGCACTCCACGCAGCGACCAGGAGCACAGCGCCGCCCGTCATGGAGGTTCCTCATGGGGGGCGGGCCAAGGGTGCGTTACGAATCGCGCTCGAGAACCCTCGCGCTACGGCAAGCCGCGGCGGCGGCGCCAGGCCCATTCCAGGCTCAGGGCGCCGACGACGACGGCGAACAACCAGGGCGACTCCCAGAGTCGCAGCGACTCCGTGCGCTCGCGCGCCAGCGCACGCCCTTCGAGACGCTGCGCCCAACGATCGGCGTCCGCGGCGTCGCCAATCCGGCCATTGCCGGCGGCTGCGATCGCGGCGAGCGTGGCGCTATCGGGCTCGGCGCGCGCCTCCTCGAGACTCCAGCGATCGATCGCGAGCTCGCTCTCCGCGCGACCGAGCTCGCGCCTCGAACGCTGCGCACGCGCGCGCACGCGATAACGCCCCGGAGCGAGCCCTTCGAGCCCGGCGACATAGGACCCCGCGGCGCCCGGCGTGAACGACACGCGGCGCGTTCGCCCCGAGGCATCCACCACTTCGCCCTCCACCTGTGCTCCGGCGACCGGACGGAAATCGCGGTCCTGCAAGCTCGCGAACAACCGCACCCCCTCACCGGAAGCGGTGAGCCAGCGCTCGGGCCGCACCCGCAGCGGCTCGCCCTGCACCGGCTCCGCCAGCCACCGCACCAACCGCCGCCACAGGCGGCGGCTGCGCTCGGCGCTCAACTCGTCGTGCCCCGACAGCGCCCACCTCCAGACCCCGGTCCCGTTCACGAGTAACGCCTGGCCGCCGCCAATGCGGCGCGCCAGCACCAACGGCGGTCCGCCACCGAGCGAGCCGATCACAACCCGGTCGCCCGGACCGGGGCGGATCGGCGCGACGTTGGCGAGCGGCGCCGCGGTCCGCCACGCGCGCTCTCCGCGCGCGGCATCGTCGTCCCATGACAGCAATTCGCGGGCCTCCGGCGCCGGCGCCGGCTGGCCGCCGCGCGCGATTGCCTGAGCATCCAGCGTGAACGCGAGTTCCCGGCCGAGCCCGCCACTCGACCAGCGCGTGAGCCCGGGCAGCGGACCCGCCAGGATGAGCACGGCGTTGCCTTGTCGAACGAACGTGGACAGTGCGGACTCGAAATCGCGCGGCAGCTCGCCGGGCGCCAGCGCGTCGATCACGACCACCGCCTTGCCGCGCAACTCCGCCGCGTTCGGCGCCGACCCCACCCGGCCCGACTCCATGACGCGCCAGCCGCCGCGCTCGCGAACCAACGTGCGCAGACTCAAGCTCGAATCGCCGCGCCAGGCGCGGCGCACGAACGCGAGATCCCAGTTGAGCCCGCCGCTGACGATCAGGACGCCGAGCCGGCCGGGCACCACTTCGATCGCGACCTGCCGCGCGTTGTTGCGGCCGGTAAGCTCGCCCGCGAGCGAGTCGAGCACGGCCGTCCACACGGCGAGGCCGGGACGCGCCGGCGTGACGCGAAACTCCGCCACCGCTTCGGCGCCGCTGCCGGGCGCGGGCACGCTGGTGCGTCCCAGCTCGCGAGCGCCGTCCAATAGCCGCACCGAGATCGGCGTGCCGCGCGGCTCGGAGCTCGTGACCCGGACGCGGACCGGCGTCGCTTCACCGACTCGGGCGCTGGTCGAGGCTTCGACCTCGGCAACGCCTCGGTCGCCGGCACCGGAGCGTCCGACGATCAGCGCATGGACCGGAATGCCCAGGGCGCGCGCCGCCGCCACCGGATCGTCGCCGGCGTTGACGACTCCGTCGCTGACGATCACGACACCATCGGCATCCCGCCCCTCGGGCGTGTGTGGCAGCCGCGCGAGTGCGGTGCCCAGGGCGGTCGCGCCACGCTGGAGCGAGGTGTCGCTCGCCGTCCCCGCGAATGGCACGACGCGCACCGCCGCGCGCCCGCGCCACGAGCGCGATAGCGTGCGGACAGCCCGCTCGGCGTCCTGGGCGCGCGTCGCGGGCGCTCCGGGCGTGCTCGGCAACTCCATGCTGAGCGACCGATCGAGCAGCACGACTAGGCTGCGTCCGCCGCCGCCGAGCGCGCGCTCGAGCACCGGCTGCGCGAGCAACCATGCGAGGACCAGCAGGCTCACGATCCGCAGCGCCGGCAGCGCGCGTCGCGCCAGCGCCGGAAGCGGAGGCACCGCGAAGCGGTAGGCCCACAGAGCGAGGACGACGAAACCCAGGCTCAACAACAGAAGCCAGACCCAGGGCGCATTCGGAGCGAGGTGCAGCGAGGCGAACGACAGGGTCACGGGCAAACGTGTTCCGGGAGGGTCTCGGGGTTCTCGATCACGCGGCCCGAGGTTGTCAGGGGCCCATGCAGCCTAGGGCTCCGCTCGGTTTCGGGCAAGCGATGCCGGGAACGAAGTGCCCGCGCCGCGCGGAGAATCCGTGTCAACCGGCGCGGACCTGATCCGCAATCCGCAGGCCCTCGAGGATCAGGCGGTCGAGGTCCAGATCGAGCTGGATATCCTCGCCAGTCACCTGCTCGCCGGGATGGAAGCGAAAGGTCCCCTCGCGCCACAGCAGCAGGCCGTAGACGATCCGTCGCAGCACTTCGTGGACTGCGTTTCGCACCTGCTCGGGCGTGACCGTGCCGCGCTCGATCAGTAGCGCGCCCAGTCGCTGGCCGACGCGTCGCTGCTGCTCGGCGAGCGCTTCATCCAGTCGGGCGGACGAAAGCGCCCCACGGTGAACCAGGATCTCCCCGGCACGGACCGAGCCACCGGTGGTGCGCGCGAACACTGGGCGGCCGCGCTCCACGAACACTTCCGCGTGCTCGCCCCGGCGCTCGAGCTCGAGCCGGCCGGTCGCTTGCGCGAGCTGAAGGAGCTGGAGGATCTCGGCCGGAAAGAACTGTCGCAGGTCGCCACGCAGCGCTTCCGCGCTCACTGCTCCGCCCGCGCAACGCCCCGGAGCGCAGGACCCCGCATCATGGCGCGCCCCACCGCACGTCGCCGACCACCCGGCCGGGCAGCGCGGCGGCGCCCGTCATGAGCCGCAGGTTGTACCAGCCGAGCGCAACGACCTGGAGCACGGTCGCCGACAGCAGCACGCCGAGCGCACTCTCGGTGAGCGCGACCAACCGCTCGGCGAACGGCGCGCCGACGACGTGGAGCACGATCAGCAATGTCACCAACGCCGACGTCACGATGCCGGTCAGGCGCCCGAACCAGGTCGGCTGGATCAGCACCGGGCCGACGAACAGATAGAGGTAGGTGCCGCCGGTGAGCAGGATTCCGTAACGCAACACCGCGACCATGAGCACCCAACCCGGCAGCAGGCCGGCACTCGCCAATCCCCCGTACACGGCCAGGTTGAACACGACGTCGACCAGCGGATCGAGGACGACGCCGAGCCGGGTGATCTGCCCCCAGCGGCGCGCGAGCCAGCCGTCGGCGACGTCGCTGAGCACCGCGAGGAGGTAAACGATCAGCGCCATCGTCAGGTAGCGCTCGACCAGCAGCAGGATGATGCCCGGCACCAGGGCGACCCGCAACAGCGTGAGTGCGAGCGGCAGGTTCAACGCGGACAGCCGGTAGCCGTCGCGGTCGCGGAGCAGACCGAGATGCAACGTGACGAACGTGAGCGCGGGCAGAATCCAGAGCGCGGTGTGCAGGAAAAAATCGTAGGCGAGATGCCGGTTCACGATCAGCGCCATCGCGACCGCCGCCGCGAACGCGCCGGCGAAGAAGATCAGCCCGACGCTCCACACCGAGCGCACCGCGCCCGGATTGGCGTACAGGTTCTCGCGCGCGCGGCCGGCGACCCGGCGCGCATACGTCACCCAGGCGGGCGGGGCGAAGCGATCGCGCCGCAAGTCCTGAAGGAATTCCTCGACGAACACACGGCCTCCGAAGTTCGCAGTCGACGCGGCGGCAGAATAGCCTCAGGCAGAGCGCGGTGACAAACCCGCTCGCTCAACCGCCGAGCCGCACGCGCGCGATCGTCGCCAGGATCTTGGCTCCGGCGCCGAACGCGCCGCGCACGGTGCCCGCCACCTTCGATCGACCGGCCGCGCGCCGCCGGTAGCGGACCGGAACTTCGACGCAGCGCAGGCCGGCACGCAGCGCCCGCGCCTGCATCTCCACCGTCCAGCCGAAGCCGCGGTCGCGCATCGCCAAGCGCTCGAGCGCCGGCCAGAGGATCGCGCGAAACGGGCCGAGGTCGGTGAAGCGGACGCCGAACAACCCGTGCATGAGCGTGACCGCGAGCCGGTTCCCCCAGACTTGCGGCACGGTGAGGGCGCCGGGCTCGGCGGCCCCGAGCGCGCGCGAGCCGATGGTCAGGTCCGCGGTGCCGGCCAGGATCGGTGCCAGCACTTCGGGGAGCTGGGCCGGATCGTCGCTCCCATCCGCGTCGAGAAAGGCGACCATGTCGGGCGGATCGGATCGCAGCACCGCGAGGGCGGCGAGGCATGCCGCGCCGTAGCCACGGCGTGGCTCGCGGACGACCATGGCGCCGCAGGCGCTCGCGACTGCGGCGGTGCGATCGGACGAGCCGTTGTCGGCGACCACGATTCGATCGAGCCGCGATCCCGCACCCGGTTCCTGCGCCGCGAGCGCAGCGAGCACTGACGGCAGCGAGCGCTCCTCGTCGAGCGCGGGGAGAACGACTGCGACCGTCATCTGCGCCGCCGGTGCGGCGGGCGCGGTCGGAGTGGCAGGCGTGGCCGGCGTGGCCGGCGTGGCCGGCGAGAGCGTCATGCCGCGCGAACGGCGATCAGCGCTGGTCGCTGCCCGCGGCCCGCCCTCTCAACACCGCCTGCGCGGCCGCGAGGCGCGCGATCGGCACCCGGAACGGAGAGCAGGAGACGTAGTCGAGGTTCGCCGCGTGGCAGAACTCGACGCTTGCCGGATCGCCACCGTGCTCGCCGCAGATCCCGACCTTGAGCTCGGGTCGGGTGGTGCGGCCATGCTGGACCGCCCATTCCATCAGCGCCCCGACGCCTTCGCGGTCGACGCTCACGAATGGGTCCTGAGGCAGGACGCCGCGCGCGACGTAGTCGGTCAGGAACTTCGCGGCGTCGTCGCGCGAGAAGCCGAACGCCATCTGGGTGAGATCGTTGGTGCCGAAGGAGAAGAACTCGGCCGCCTCCGCGATCTGCGCGGCCGTGACCGCCGCGCGCGGCACCTCGATCATGGTGCCGATCAGGTATTCGACCCGCGCCCCGCGCCGTTCCATCGTCGCCTCGGCGATCCGCCGGACCAGCGCCGCCTGGTCGCGCAGCTCGTTCACGTGGCCGACCAGGGGAATCATGATCTCCGGCACCGCGGCGATGCCCTGAGCCGCGGCGTCGCACGCCGCTTCGAAGATCGCCCGCACCTGCATCTCCGTGATCTCCGGATACGTGATCCCGAGCCGGCAGCCGCGGTGCCCGAGCATCGGGTTGAACTCGTGCAGCTCTTCGACGCGCTCGAGCAGCGTCTCGGCTTTGCGCAGGCGCGCCGGCTTCGGTGTCTTCGCGCGTCGCCGGCGGCTTCGCTCCCATTCGGCGCGCTGCACCGCGACCTCGGCGATCAGGTTTTCCCGCTTCGGCAGGAACTCGTGCAGCGGCGGATCGAGCGTGCGGATCGTCACCGGCAGCCCGTCCATCGCCTTGAACAAGCCGCGGAAATCGCGGCGCTGGAACGGCAGCAGCTTCGCGAGGGCACCGCGATACGTCTTGAGCGGACCCGCCAGCTCACGCTTGAGCGCGACCACTTCGGCGCGCAGCGCGCGCGCCGCCGCCCCGTGACTCGTGGCGAGCTGCGCCTGCTTGTCGGCCAGGCGCCGCTCGCGCGCCTTGACCAGCGGCGCGGCCATGATCATCGCCACGACGTGAGGCAGGCGCTCGGTGGCGAAGAACATGTGCTCGGTGCGACACAGGCCGATGCCCTCGGCGCCGAACCGGCGCGCCTGCTGGGCGTCCCGCGGCACGTCGGCGTTGGCGCGCACCTTGAGGCGGCGGTACCCGTCCGCCCAGGTCATGAACTCGGCGAACTCGCCGCCCACTTCGGCCGGCAGCGTCGGCGCTTGTCCGAGATAGACGCGGCCGGTCGAGCCGTCGAGGGTGATCCACTCGCCGTCGGCGACGGTCACGCCGTCGACCGTGAAGCGGCGCGCATGCTCGTCGATGCGCATCGCACCCGCGCCACAAACGCACGACTTGCCCATGCCGCGCGCGACCACCGCGGCATGGCTGGTGATGCCCCCGGTCGCGGTCAGGATGCCCTGGGCCGCGTCCATGCCGTGAATGTCGTCCGGCGTCGTCTCCTGGCGCACCAGGATCACCGGCTCGCGATCACCCTTGGCGGCGGCGGTGTCGGCGTCGAACACTGCCTTGCCGACCGCGGCCCCCGGCGAAGCGGCGAGCCCGGTCGCGATCAGGCGCAGCTTGGCGTCGGGGTCGAGCCTGGGATGCAGCAGTTGATCGAGGGCTGCCGGCTCGACGCGCATCACCGCTTCCTCGCGCGTGATGAATCCCTCGCGGGTCATCTCGACCGCGATCCGCACCGCGGCCTGCGCGGTGCGCTTGCCGGTCCGAGTCTGGAGCAGGAACAGCCGGCCTTCCTGGATCGTGAACTCGAAGTCCTGTACGTCGCGGTAATGGCGCTCGAGGCGGGCCGTGATCTCGCGCAGCTCACGGTAAGCCTCCGGCATCTCCTGCTCCAGCTCGGCGATCGGGCGTGGCGTGCGCACGCCGGCGACGACGTCCTCGCCCTGCGCGTTGGTCAGGTACTCGCCGTAGAAGCGCTTCTCGCCGGTGGCGGGGTCGCGCGTGAAACCGACGCCGGTGGCCGAGGTCTCGCCGAGGTTTCCGAACACCATGGCCTGGACGTTGACCGCCGTGCCCAAGTCGTCCGGGATGCCGTTCTGGCGCCGGTAGTACACTGCGCGGTCGTTGTACCAGGAGCGGAACACCGCGTCGCGCGCCATCGCGAGCTGCTCGTGCGGATCCTGCGGGAAGTCGCGGCCCGCGCGCCGCCGGGTCAGGCCCTTGAACTCGCGCACCAGGCCGCGCAAATCGTCGGGCGCGAGCTCCGCGTCGTTTTGGACGCGACGCCGCGCTTTGAGCGCGCGCAGCAGCTCCTCGTAGTCGGGCTTCTCGAGGCCCATTACGACCGAGCCGAACATCTGGATGAATCGCCGGTAGCAGTCCCACGCGAACCGGGGATGGCTGGCGCGGCGCGAGAGCCCTTCGACCGAGCGGTCGTTGAGGCCCAGGTTGAGCACCGTGTCCATCATGCCGGGCATCGAGAACTTTGCTCCCGAGCGGACCGAGACCAGCAGCGGGTCGTCCGGGTCGCCGAGCCGCTTGCCCATCAACGACTCGAGCCGCTCGAGTGCGCGAGCCTGCTCGTCCTCGAAGTCCGGGGGCAGCGTGCGGGCGTGCGTGTCGACCCAGCGGCACACGGCGGTCGTGATCGTGAAGCCGGGTGGAACGGGAACACCGGCGTTCGTCATCTCGGCGAGTCCCGCGCCCTTGCCGCCGAGCACATCCTTCATGCGCGCGTTACCCTCTGCGCGGCCGTCCCCGAAGAAGTAGATGGAGCGTTCCGCGGTCGTGGTTTGAGGGTTGGTCGTCATGGGTTGGCCCGATCATAGCCCATCAGCCGCTCCGGCAGCGGAATCCGGGATGGAACATCGGCCGGCACTTCCGCCACGCTGAACGCACGCTTCGAGTGAGCACCCTCACTTCAATTCGAACAGACTGTCCTTCACACCGGTATTCAGCGCCACCTTCCTCACCGTCAGGCGCATGATCCGCTGGCCGTTTTGCTGGCGCTCTTCATAGTGCGGCCAGAGGATGCCGTTCACCGGCCGGAAGTCGCGAAAGAGCCGGCGCGCGACCCATCCCTGACCGGCGCCTGCTTGATTCTGCTCGATGCCGATCACGCGCTGATTGTCTGCGTCGATGAACAGCACGAAGCGCTGGATCTCGACCGAAACGACCTCGATCACGTCCGCGTCGCGGCCCCCGATCGGCTCACGGCCACGCCACGCGACGCGCGACTTCGGGTCGGCGGCCGTGAGCAGCAGATGCGGGAGATCGCTGGCATAGGCGAACCGCAGCGCCTGGACTTCCGCGCTGTCGAGCTCCGCCTGCGACGGCGCTGCCGTCCCACTCATTCGCATCCATCCGTGATCGCCATTCAGCACCTGATAGGTCTCATTGGTGAAGAAATTCGTCTGATACAGCATCCGGTACGGCTCCTTGCGCACCTGGCGCAGCGTGCCCACGAGCTCCTTGCCCCCGCTGAGCAGCACGGCTTCACCCTCCAGGGTCGAGTCCTTGATCCCGCGCAGCTTCGACGATCCGCCGTGCGCCACGACCGACTTCTCGACCACCGCGCGCCCCTGAGCCAGTTGCGCTTCGCTCGGGGCCTCGGTCGTTGCGGCCGCGCGCGGCGGCACGGTGATCGTCGGCGCATCCGCCGCCACCACGGTGGCAGCCCCCAGACGCTCGAGCTGCGGCCGGATGCGCTTGGCCGGACCGACGACGACGATCTGAGCGCGCTCGGCGTCGAGCCACCGTGCGGTCGCGGCACCAACCTCGGCCGACGTGAGCCGTCCGATCTCCTCGGCGGTGCGCGCCGCCTGATCCTCCGGAAGACCATAGAGTCGGGCCAGGAGCCAGTTGCCGATCACCTGTCCCGGGGTTTCGTGTTGGAGCGGCACCGCGTTGCGGAGCGCGCGAGCGTGACGCGCGATCTCCGCCTCCGAGACCGGAGCGGCGGCGAAGCGTTTCAGCTCGCCGCGCAAGCGCGCCACCGCCGCTTCCACCGAGTCCGGGCTCACCGCTGCGACGACGACGAACGAGCCGGCGCTGCGGTGATAGCCGATCGCGCTGC
>DASQFU010000188.1:0-7541 GCA_035632955.1 Candidatus Limnocylindria bacterium | reverse complement strand
TTGCCTTCACGCTCGTGACGCCGCTGCACGAACAGAGCGGCGATGGTGAGCCCGTAGAACAGCCACGAGGTGGTCACGAACCAGCCCGACACGTCCTCGAAGCCGCCGGCGACCGCGAGCCAGACGCACGAGAGCAACGCCTGCACCCAGAGTGCCAGCACCGGCGTTCCGCGCCTCGGATCGAGCCTGGCGAGCGGCCTCCACAGCAAGCCATCCGCAGCCATCGCCTGCGTAACGCGCGGGCCGGTGAGCACGGCGCCGTTGACCGTGCCGAAGGTCGAGACCGCGACCAGAATCGCGAGCGCCTGCCGGCCCCAGCCGCCGAGCAGACGGCCGATGGTCTCCGAGCCGACCGCCGGATAGCGAGCGACGTCTTCGGGGGAGAGCACTTTGAAGTACGCGAGATTGGTGAGCACGTAGACTGCGATCACGAGCACCGTTCCCCCCACGATCGCGATCGGCAGGTTTCGCACGGGCTGCTTGCACTCTCCGCCGACGTACGTGACGTCGGTCCAGCCGTCGTAGGCGAACAGCACCGGGATCATGGCGGCGATGAATCCGAGCAAGAGCGGCGACGCCGCGCTCGCGTCGGGCGCTGCGACCGGCGGTGTCACGGGCGGGTGCGTGGGAACGAGAGAGAACGCAGCCCCGCACAGCACCAGAATGCCGAACACCTTGAGCGTGGTGAACAACGCCGCGGTGCCCGCACCCTCCTTCACCCCGAGCCAGTTCACGAACGTGAGCAGGAGGATTGCGATGCAGCCCATCGGCAGCTCGGCGCGCTGCGGCAAGTGCAGCGCCTCGCAGAAATAGAGCGCGAACACGCTCGAGATCGCCGCGATCACCGTTGGCTTGATTACCCACAGGTTGGCCCATCCGAACACGAACCCCCACGCGTTGCCGAACGACTCGCGGATGAACACGTACAGGCCGCCGGTCCTGGGATGCGTCACCGCGAGCTCGGCGAGCACCAGCGATCCGCACAGCGACAGCACGCCGCCGAGCACCCAGGCCATGATCGGCAGGGCGACTCCCGGGAGCTCCTGCGCCACCGAATGCGGCGAGCGGAAAATGCCCGAGCCGATGATGTTGCCGACCGTGATCGCGATCGCGGCGTAGAGCCCGATCTGGCGCTTGAGATCGACCTCGCGATGGATGGGCGCGGCGGCCGTGGCCATACGGGTGTCCTCCGATTGCGAGGCGATGGCCGGCCGCTATTCGGTCGGCACGCTCTTTAGCAGATCCTCGATGATGCGTTCCGGCTTGATGCCCTCGGCCTCGGCGGTGAAGTTGGTGACGATGCGATGGCGGAGCACCGAGGGGGCCACGGCCCGGACGTCCTCGATCCCGGGCGCGTAGCGGCCGAGCAGCACGGCGCGGGTCTTGGCGCCGAGCACGAGGTATTGCGACGCGCGCGGTCCGGCGCCCCACGACACCCATTGCCGGACGAACTCGGGGTCGCCGTCGCGGCCGCGGGTCGCACGCGCCAGCCGCACCGCGTAACGCACCACGTGGTCGGCGACCGGCACCCGGCGGACGAGCCGCTGCAGCTCCAGGATGTCGGCGCCGCTCAGCACGCGCTCGAGCTTGGCCTCGTAGTCCGAGGTCGTAATCGCGACGATCTTCTCCTCGTCTTCCTGCGACGGATAGTCGACGTAGACGTTGAACATGAATCGGTCGAGCTGCGCTTCGGGCAGCGGATACGTGCCTTCGAGCTCGATCGGATTCTGGGTCGCGAGCACGAAGAAGGGCAGCGTCAGGTTGAACGTCTGGCCGCCGGCCGTGACTTGCTTCTCCTGCATGGCCTGAAGGAGCGCGGCCTGGGTCTTCGGCGGCGTGCGGTTGATCTCGTCGGCCAGCACGATGTTGGCGAACACGGGGCCCGGAATGAAGCGGATCGCCCGCTTGCCGCTGCCGGCGTCTTCCTCGATCACGTCGGTGCCGGTGATGTCGCTCGGCATCAGATCGGGCGTGAACTGGATGCGGCTGAACTTGAGGTCGAGGACGCGCGCGAGGCTCGAGATCAGCAGCGTCTTGGCGAGTCCGGGGACGCCGACCAGCAGCACGTGGCCGTTCGCGAATAGCGCGGTCAACAACTGATCCACGACCCCGTCCTGGCCGACGATCACCTTGCGCAGCTCGCCCAGGATGCGGTCGCGGCCGCGCTTGAGCGCTTCGACCGCCTTGAGGTCGGAAGTACCGGTGTCCAAAGTCACGGAAGGCCTCGTGGCGCGGCGGGTAGCGTGAGCGCGCCCAGGGGAGTGCTCCAGAGCGCGCGAATCGCGGAAGCCTAGCACGCGCTTCGAATCAGCGGCAACGGCCGCGGGCGCGCGTGACGCGGCGGTGGTCGCAATTGACAGGAGCTTGTTGCTCGCGGCTGTGACCGGAGGCGCCTCAGCGACTGCGGCGTTGAATCCGTACGATGCGCATGCGCGTCTCATCGCCCTCGCGCTCGGCCCAGGACGCGTACGCCGCGCGCGGACCGGCGGCGGCGATCCAGCCGGCAGCGACATCGGCGCCCAGGTGTGTCCAGGGCGTGAGCATTCCGTCGGGTTCGAGCAGCCGCACCGCGAGCACGGTGCGGGTCGTGTCGCCGAGCGGCCGGCCCTCGACCGCGAGCAGGGTCGCTGGGCCGAACGCGGCGAGCCGCGGGCGCGTCGCGTCGAGCAGCCCATCGCCGACCGCGCGTTTGACGCCGCTCGGTCCGAGTCCATCACGCCATGGCACGAGGTAGACGCCCGCGGGCTCGACCCCCGTGTACCAGGCGTAGTGACCACCGCCGCCGGGCGCCGCGGTGATTGCGGGGCCGACGTCCGGACAGCCGGCGAGCTTCCAGCGGTCGTCCGAGATCAACGCCGGCTGGGCGAACGTCACGCCGCGGTTGCGCGACACCGCGAGCATCGGGTCGCGCAGATTCTCGTCGGCGGTTCGGAACGCGACCGCGACGTTCCCCGCCGAGTCCGCGCACAGCATCGGCCGGCAGCACGGGCAGACGAGATCGGCGATCTTCCGGTTGTCCGACCACGACTGGCCGCCGTCGCGGCTGATCGCCGAGAACAATGCCGAGTAGGTCGCTTCGCCACCGACCTTCGGCGCCTCGCGCTCGTCGAGCCATGCCGCGATCACGGCGCCCTCGGTCAGGAAGGCGAGTGCGGGGAAGCCGTGATAGTCGGGCCGGCCATCGTCGACGTCGTCGTTCACGGGTACCGGGGACTCGAGCGTGCGCCCGCCGTCGGCGCTCGCGCGCACGAACAGATCCACGCCGCCCTGGCCCTCGCGCCGCTCCGCCCAGGCGACCACGAGCTGGCCCGCCGGGCCGAACGCGGCGAGCGGCCGTCCCTCGGGATAGGACGCGACGCTTCCCGGACGCGGGTTCACCCTTTCGGGTGGCGAGAACGTGGCACCACTGTCGGTCGAGAGTGCCAGCCACAGGTCGGCGCCTGCCGAGTCGCGGGTGACGAACGTCAGCGCGACGCGCCCATGTGGATCGGCGGCGATCGCGGGGTCGCGCGCCGGGCGGCCGACCAGGAAGGGTGGCGTGATCTCGCGCACCGACGCCCATTCACCCGGCGGCTTCGCTCCCGCGCAGCCGAGCGGCAGGATTCCAGCGCACAGCCAAAGAGCTGCGCGCAGTGCACGTGACGCGTGGCGCCGCGCCGTCCGACGAGTCGAAAGGGGTCTAGTCCAGGCGTACGACTCGAGCATAATGAATGGCCGTCGGCATCTCGTGGCGGACGAAATAGAGCCCAGCAGGCAGCACGCGGCCGCTCGGATCGCGACCGTCCCACAGGAACCGCGGCATTGTGCCATGGATGATCGCCTGCCGCACCCGCCGGCCGTGCACGTCGGCGATCGTGAGCCGCCCGGGACCGGGAAGCGCGATCTCGAGCGCCTCTCGAAACGGGTTCGGGCTCGCGCGCAGCACGTTCTCGAGCGGCCGCGAGACGCGCGTCTCGCGCTTCACCTTGCCGATCACGGTGAAGCCGAATCGCGCCTGATCGAGCGGCACCGGCAGCTCCACTGGCCCACCCGCGCCCTCCGGCCACGCCCGGTAAACGTAGCCGCGGAGCGTGAAGGTACGGGCGCCGAGCCGAACCACCTCGGCGTGCGGCGTCAGGTAAGGGAGCCGGAAGATCGGGCGCAGCGTGGTTGTGCCGCCGACCGTGGGCCAGACCCGGAGCGAGTCGACGAACGAATCGGGCACAGCGATTGTCGCCGAGACCGCGATCCGCTCGGCCAGCACGCGTCCCGTGAACGGCGCGAGTGGCCCGGCCGCCGATTCGGCCACGAACAGCGTGTCGCGACCTTCGAGACGATATTCGGCGGCCGCCACCTCGTCGTGCCAGATGCCGAACGATGGCGGCACTGCGGCCAGTGCTCGCGCGATGTTCAAACGGCCCCAACCGGTCATGGCGTCAACGCCCGGCTCGCCGAGATCGTCGGCGCTCTCACGCAGCAGCCGCTGGAAATCGACGTCGCGAAGCTCAGGCCGGGCCGCGGCGAGCAGACCGGCGGCGCCGGTAGCGTGCGGAGCGGCGAACGAGGTGCCGGAGATCAGTTGATAGCCGGGGTAGAAGGTGCCGTTCCAGCTCGGGTAGGTGAGCGAAGCGCTCCAGATGTCTTCACCGGGGGCGAGGAAGTCGAGTCCCGGTCCGTGCGATGACCACACCGAGCGCCGGTCGTTCGTGTCGCTCGAGCCGACCTGGATCGCGAGCCCCTCGGCGGCGTAGGCGGCCGGATAGCGCGCCGCGCTCCCGTCGCGCCAGCCGTCGTTCCCGCTTGCCGCGACGACGACGCAGCCACGCGTGATCGCATGATAGAGGGCGCGGCGCTCCAGGGCGCTCGGACCGCCGCCAGCGAACGAGAGGTTCATGACGCGGGCGCCGGCCGAAGTCGCATAGAGAATCGCGCGCGCGATCGTCGAGCTATGAGCCGTGGTCGCGTGGCCGGCGGAGATCTTGATCGGCACCAGACGGCAGCCGAGGTTGCCGCGCCCATCGCCGCCGCACACGCCGGCCATCCCGAGCGAGACGCCATGCGCGCCCTCGCCGGTGAGCGCCGCCATGACCGCAGCGACCGGGGTCCCGTGACCGACCGAGTCGGCGAACGCGCCGCTCGGATCGCCCGAGAGATTGCTCCCTAGCTCGATTCGCGGCCGTCCGTCCGGCATCACGGTCGCCAACTCCGGATGTCCGGGGTCGATGCCGGTGTCGGCGAACGCCAGCCGCAGCTCGTTGGAGCCGACGCCGAGGGCCCACCCGCCGCGCGCGTCGATGTCGGCGCCCGCGATTCCACGGAATGGCCCGGCCGCGCCGAGATTCCAGAGTCCCCACTGGCGGCCATCCTGGAACATCGGGTCGTCGGGGAAGTCGTGAGCGCGGTGCCACGTTGCAGTGCGCATCTGATCGAGCTCCGCCCATTCGATCGCGGGATCGAGCCTCAGGGCGGCCAGCGCCAGCTCGGCCGCCGTGGAGTCGGAGGCTTCGACGACCCACACGCGCGCGGGATCGAGACCGAACACGCGATCGAGCGGGCCGAGCTCGCCGGCGCCGGCCGGGCGCGTGATGCCGTCGGCGAGCGTTCCCTGGTAGACGAGACCGAGCGCCTTCAACCGATCGGTGAGCTGGATGGCCGCGCGCGGCGCGGCATCCGAAGCGAGGGAGATGACCAGGCGTGACGCGAACGAAGACGAGGCGACGGCGATGACGATGACGACGAGGGCCCATGAAACGACGAGCGGGCGACGCATTGGAACACCACGGGAGGCGGGTGAAGCGGAGGCGTGAAACGGAGGCCGTGAGCGCGGACCGCGTCGCGGGGGTGCTGGTTATTTCTCACGCGGCTCGCCCGAGGGCGAAGCGCAGTCTAGCGCAACGGCACGAAATCCGTGCGTGCGGTCGCCGAGATGCGCATCTCGTCGATGAATCCCTCGTAGGCGTAGTACGGGTTCGGATCGCCGCCGACGTCGATCTTGAGATCGCCGCCGAAGCTGCTGAGCCGGCGCGGATCGAAGTAGTTGCCCATCAGGATCGGCGCCGGGCTGGGACGGATGCCGCCCTGGGTCGCGTACTGAGAATCGATCTGTCCGTTGATGTAGAACTTGACGACTTCGCCGTCGAACGTCGCGGCCACGTGCGTCCAGCGCTCGCGCTCCACGCGGCGCGCCGAGACGAACGACCGCGGCGCGCTCGCGTCCTCGGGTTGATAGGCGAACAGCAGCAGGCCGAGGCCGCCGCGCAGGACCAGCTCGTTGTGAAATCCCGGGCTCGGAAGGCGCGCGAGCGGCGGCGTTTTGCGCTCGCCGACGATGCCGAAGAGCCAGCTCTGCTGATTGGCGTCCTGACTCCAGCGCGCGGCGATCGGGGTGTCCTCGTACTGCCCGTAGGCGTTGACGTACACCCAGGCCTCGATGGTGAAACCCTTCGGCCGCTCGAGCACCGGGTTGTGGGGGACGAGAACGAACGAGTCCAGCGTGCGGGTGAACAAGCGAGCGCTGTCGAAGCGTCCGAAGTCGGTGCGCGTGTCCGCCCCCGCGACGCCGTCCAGCCGGAACGGCCCGCCGTCGGCGATGCGCGTGCCGGCCGTCTCGTCGAAATGCCAGAGCGCGATCGTGACCGAGTCCGCGACCAGCCCCTCGCGGTCGGACCCACCTGATCGGTTGTCTCCGACTCGCGGAGCCCCCGTCATGCACGAAACGCACACCAGCCCCGACAACAGCAGGCCGGCGCGTCTCATGGCGCTCCTAAACGGTCCAGTGTCTGCCGTGCGAGTGCTTCCGCCTCCCGGTCGCCCAGCCTGCGATAGAGGTCGATCATCTCCGTCAATGTAACAGGATCGCGCGCGTGTTCGATGACCGGTCGCCACAGAGCGGCGGCGTCCTGGGGACGATCCGCGTTCCTGCTCGCCCAGCCGCGGCCGATCTGAGCCGTGGCGTTCTGGGGTTCGATGAGCTGAGCGCGGACGAACGCTTCGTCGGCCGCCGTCGGTTTGCGGAGCCGCAGTCGCGCGTCGCCCAGCCAGAGCCACAGGTCCACCTGGCCGGGCCGGACGCGGACGGCGCGCTCGAGCAGGCGTTCGGTCTGGGCGTAGTCACCGCGCGCCGCCTCGATCGAGGCGAGCTGGACCAGCGACTGGGCGTCCCTCGCATTGATGAGGAGGCGGGCGCGAAGGTTGTGAACGGCGACCAGGGTGTCGTTCCGGAACCAATCCGGCTCGCGCCCGAACTCGGGTCCGATCTCGTAGAGCACCGCCGGGTAGCGGCGCGTGGCGTGCCGGATGGTCAGGCCCGGAATCGCACCGGTGGTGTCGAGCAGATACATGTACTCGGGCCTGAGCTCGGCCTCGAGCCACGAGAAGTAGAGCCAGCGAACGTTCGATTGGTGCACGTAGCGGCCGAGGTCGGGGAGATTCTTCGTGAACGGGAACGGCACCATCTTGATCTGGCCATGAAACGCGATGTGCGGTTTGCGCGCGAGCAGCCGGTCGCTCGGGCCCTTGAGCGCCCGCAGGGTTCGGGAAACCTCGAGCACTTCGATCGGCAG
>DASQFU010000187.1:0-18870 GCA_035632955.1 Candidatus Limnocylindria bacterium | reverse complement strand
TCCAGAGGCTTGTCACGATCGATGTAGATGAGGCGGAGCTGCTTCTGGCGCGCGAGGAACTCGGAATCGGTGACCAGTGGCAGGAGCTGCGGGCGCAGCGTGAGCAGAACGTACTCCTCGAGCGCCAGATAGTCGGATCCCGTCCGCAGCGCATGTTCCACCACCTGCTCGGTCGACCCATCCGGAAGCTGGACGTGCCGCATGTGCGCGAAGAACGGAATGTACGCCTTGCGATCCATCACGCGCGCGTCGCTCGGGCCGTGCGCACGTAGCCACAATCCTGCTTTCCGCATGACGCTCATCGGTTGCTCGTCGAAATGGCGGACGTGCCGTCCAGGCAGCCCGAGCCAGGCCCAGACGAGGCCGGCGATCGCGAGGCTGGCCGGGAGCCAGCCGGCGAATCTTTCCCAGCGGCCCAGACGTCGGGCGATCCAGTCCGCGCCTTCGGCGGCGCCGACCGCAAGCGCCGGAATCAGCAGCATCGGGAACCGCCCGTTGGCGACCACCATGAGCAACGGCAAGATCAGGAGCTGAAGCAGTGGAGCGACGAGCACCCCGCGTCTCCTCCCGAGGCCGATCGCGCTCAGCGCGAGCAACGGCAGCGGCCACGCATCGTTGAGTTGGCGCAGATGCCCCGCGAGATTCGGAAGGTAGTGCGGTAGAGCGGCGGGCAGCGCAGCCCGCGCGCGCTCGAACAGGCTCGTGTGCACGTCGCGTGTGGGAGCATCCAGGCTTGGCTCGGTTTCGATTCCGCCTGGCAGCGGTGCAGCGACCAGCACTTCCTTGGGCGTGAGCATCCATGCGCCGCGCTCGAGACGCAGGTAGCCGAGGAACGGGGCGGTCGCGAGCGCGAAGGCCGCGAGCACCGTGACGCGGGTGCGCCAACCGCCGCGCATCAGTCCGGCCGCGGCCGCGACGAACACCAGCGCCTCGGGGCGGATCCAGTACGCGATCCCGAGCCCCGCGCCGCCGGCCGCGGCTCGTCCGCGCTCCAGCGCCAGCAGCGCCGCATACGCGATCGCGACGAAGCTCGCTTCGGTCATGATCGCAGCGCTGTACATGGCGAGCAGCGGGTGGAGCGCGACCAGCGTCGCCGCGATTCGCGACCAGCCCCGAGTCAACCGGCGGCGCGCAAGCAGGTAGACGATCGGAACGAGCGCGAGGCCAGCAACCATCGAAACGATGCGGCCCGCCCATTCCCGTCCGGGCACTGCGTAGCTCGCGAGCGCGATCAGCGCCGGGTAGCCATGATGAGCCGGTCCCAATGGCTCGTGCGTTCCCCGGCGCAGCTCGTCGGCCATCGCTGCGTAGAGGCCCGAATCCATGGTGAGGCCGTAAGTATGAGTGGCCAGCCAGAGGCGCAGGGCTAACCCGAGGAGCAGAGGGCCGAGCCACGCGGTCCATTCCCCGTGCGGCGCCGTGGGCGCGCCGGCGCTTACGGATGTGGTCTTGGGTCTCTTCATGCGGTCAGGGAGGCGAGGCCACCTAGCCCTTGTGGGTGTTTAGGGTTATCACAGATCGCAGGTGGCCAAAACGGACGTTGTGCCGGATCGGCTGCTGGGGCACAATGGCCGGCCGATGCCCGCCAGGGAGGCGGGCGATCGCGTTCGAGCGCATCTGGCGAGCGCGATCGCCGGACGGGCCGGCCGCAACGCCTTGCGTCCGGTGCGTCGGCGCACAACCCAGGGAGCCCCGCGCGACCACTCGTGCCCTCATCGAACTCCTCCATTTCCGCCAAGCGACAACAACAGATCCTCGCGCTCCTGCTCGGGGCGTTCTCGATCCTGGCCATGGCCAGCGTGGCCAGCTATCGGGCGCCCTTACCATACGCGCCGCCGTGGAGCGCGCCGAATGCCTGCGGGCCCGTCGGCTCGGCGCTCGCCTTCGGACTGGTGTGGGCGGTCGGCCGTCTCGCCTCGTTCGGCGCACCGATTCTCGCCGGCGCGTGGGCGTGGAATCGGCTGCGTGGTCAACCCGTGCCGCCGATGGTCGTGCGTTCGGCGATCGGCGGGTTGCTGGTGTTCGAGCTGTGCACGTTGCTCGCGCTCGCAGGTCTCGATCGCTGGAGCTGGGCCGGAAGCTGGGGCTTCGCCGCAGCGCTCGCGCTCCGCTCGGCGATGGGGGACGTGGGCTCCTGGATCGTGGCGGGCGTTCTGTTCGCGATCACCCTGCTCGTGGCGAGCGAGCTTGGATTCCACTGGCTCGGTCAGTTGATTCGCGGTGCGACCGTGGTTCCCGCGCGCGCCATGGCCGGAGCCCTCACACGCGGCCGTGCCGCGCTGGCCGCCAAGCCGCAACCGACTCCCAAGCGCGCGGGCGTGCGCGTGCCGGGCGTCGAGCCCGAGACGCGCCCGCGCATCATGAGGCCTGCTCCGTCTCCGAGCGCGCCGGCCGCCACGACGGTGTTGGCCGCAACCGGAGCGACGCTCGAGGATCAGTTGAGTCTGGCGCTTCCGGGTGAGCGCAAGACCGAGCCCAAGTCGCGACCGAAGCCGGCGCCGAAACTCCGGCACGCCGAGAGCGAGAACGGCATGAGCCTCGTGCCGCCTCCGGCCGAAGCGCTGCCGGCGCTCAGTCTGCTCGCCTTGCCGGTGCAGCAGGAGGATCTGATCACGGCGAGCGACCTGACCGCCGAAGCCAACCTGCTGGTCGCCAAGCTCGCCGATTTCGGCATCGTCGGCCGGGTGACCGAGATCCACCCCGGGCCGGTGGTCACGACCTTCGAGTTCGAGCCGGCGGCCGGCGTCAAGGTCAACCAGATCGTCTCGCGCGAGGACGACCTGGCGCTGGCGCTGCGCGCCCAGCGCATCCGCATCCTGGCGCCGATTCCCGGCAAAGGGGCGGTGGGCGTGGAGATTCCGAACCGCCGGCGCCGCACGGTGTATTTGCGTGAGGTGCTGGCCTCGAGCCCTTACGAAGCGAGCGATGCGGCGCTCAAGGTGGCGCTCGGGGTCGACGTCGTCGGCCAGCCGTTCGTGGCGGACCTCACACGCATGCCTCATCTGCTGGTGGCGGGGGCGACCGGTTCGGGCAAGAGCGTGTGCCTGAACGCGATCATCACCGGGCTTCTGTTCCAGCACGATCCGAAGACCCTGCAGCTCGTGATGATCGACCCCAAGATGCTGGAGCTCTCGGCCTACAACGGCATTCCTCATCTCGTCATGCCGGTGGTGACCGAAGCCAAGCGCGCGAGCCGCGCGCTGCGCTGGGGGGTCTCGGAAATGGAGAAACGCTACAAGCTGATGGCCACGTGCGGAGCCCGCAATATCGCCGTATACAATGAGAAGGTCGCCGCCGGCCAGGTGCCGACCGGACCGATGCTGCCTTCCGGCGAGTCCCCGGCCGCCCCGGAGCAGCTCTCGTACGTCGTGGTCGTGATCGACGAGCTCGCCGACCTGATGCTGACCGCTCCCGCCGAGATCGAGGAGCCGATCGCGCGCCTGGCGCAGATGGCGCGCGCGGTCGGGATCCACCTGGTGCTCGCGACCCAGCGTCCGTCGGTGGACGTCATCACCGGCGTGATCAAAGCCAATTTCCCGTCGCGGATCGCGTTCCAGGTGGCGAGCAAGACCGATTCGCGGACGGTGCTCGACATGAACGGAGCCGAGAACCTGCTCGGTCACGGCGACATGCTGTTCACGCCTGCGGGCAGGCCCGAGCCGTATCGAATCCACGGCGCCTATATATCCGAGGAGGAAACCGCGCGCGTGGTCGATTTCTGGAGAGCGAAGGCGTCGGTCGCCACGTTCGTGCCGCCGCTCGCCACCGATGCGCGGCTGCCCGAGCACGACGAAGAAGAGGGCGTCGAGAACGGCGACTCCGACGAGGACGAGCTGATCCGCGAGGCCGCGCGCCTCGTGGTGGCGCATCAGCAAGGCTCGACGTCGTTGCTCCAGCGCCGGCTCAAGGTCGGCTACTCGCGCGCCGGCCGGCTGATGGACCAGCTCGAGAACCTGGGCGTCGTCGGCCCCTTTCAGGGCAGCAAGGCGCGCGAGGTGCTGGTGGACGAGCACTGGTTGCAGGAGCGAGGTCTCGAGTGACACGCAAGACGCCGCCCAAGCTCGCGTTCGTCACCCTCGGCTGTCCGAAGAACACGGTCGACTCGGAGAGCATGCTGGGTCTGCTGGTGCGCGACGGCTTCCACACGGTCGGCGATCCGCGCGCGGCCGACATCGCGGTGGTCAACACGTGCGCGTTCCTCCACAGCGCCGTCCGCGAGTCCAAGGACACGATCGCGCAGCTCGCCGCGCTCAAGCACGACGGCCGCCTGCGCGGGCTGATCGTCACCGGCTGCCTGGCGCAGCGCGCGGGTGAGGGACTGCTGGCCGAGTTCCCGGATGTCGATGCCGTGCTCGGCACCGGACAGTGGGGAGAGGTGGTGCGCGCGGCGCGTCACGTGCTGCGCCCGAGGCACGCGCGACTCGTGAACACGGAGTATCCGGGCGGCGCGCTCGACTCGCTCGTGCCGCGCGCCCTATCGACTCCGCGCCATCTCGCGTACCTCAAGATCTCGGAAGGCTGCGATCATCGCTGCACGTTCTGCATCATCCCGCGCTTGCGGGGCGACCAGCGCAGCCGCTCGATCGAGGACCTGGTTGCGGAGGCCGAGCGCCTCGCGAGCGCCGGGGTCCGCGAGCTGAACCTGATCGGCCAGGACACGACCGGCTACGGCACGGATCTGCCCGGGCGCCCGACCCTCGCCGACCTGCTGGCCGCGCTCGATTGCGTCCCAGGCGTGACCTGGATCCGCGTCCAGTACACGTATCCGCGCCTGTGGAGCGATCGCTTGATCTCGGTATGGGCGGGGGCGGGCCGCGTCGTGCCGTACGTCGACATGCCGCTGCAGCACATCGCTCAGGACATGCTGCGCACCATGGCGCGCGGAATGACGGAGCGCGACACACGGGCGCTGGTGCAGCGGATCAAGCAGGGCATCCCCGGCGTGGCGTTCCGGACCAACTTCATCGTCGGCTTCCCGGGCGAGACCGAGGAGCATTTCGCGACGTTGGAGCGCTATGTCGAAGAGGAGAGTTTCGACAACGTGGTCGTGTTCGCCTACGAGCGC
Organism: Candidatus Limnocylindria bacterium; assembly: GCA_035632955.1. GTDB lineage: Bacteria > Eisenbacteria > RBG-16-71-46 > RBG-16-71-46 > RBG-16-71-46 > DASQFU01. Next base: position 13,805 of record DASQFU010000187.1, on the reverse strand, counting down.
GAACCCGAGACGCCGTCGCACGCGATGACGGCACAGGTTCCGATCGCCGAACGTCGCCGGCGCCGCTCGCGGCTGCTCGCGCTCCAGCAGCGCAGCTCGCGCGCACGTCTCGCACGACGGATCGGAGAGCGGATGACGGTGATGGTGGACGGCCCGGCGGGTGACGCCAAGCGCGGGCAATGGGCCGCGCGCACGACCGGACAGGCGTTCGAGGTCGACGGTGGCGTGGTGGTGGAGGGCGAAGACTTGATCCCGGGGACGCTGGTGCCGGTGCGGATCACCGGCGCCGCCGCGTACGATCTATTCGCCCGCGTCGAGCAGCCGGCGTTCGCCGAGCTGCCGCTGGTCGGGGCGCGGTCGTGAAGCGCGCGCGCCATGTGCTCGCGGTCGCGGTGCTGCTCGGGTGCGCCTGCTCGCTTCCGGCCGCGGCCAAGACGTTCCGTTACGAGGACGGCCCCAAGGCGCCGGCGGACACGGCGCTGGCTGTGGCCGAGGCGCAGCTCGAGCCGATCGTGCGCTCGCGCGGGCCTCGCGTTCCGCTCACCAATCTCCAGCTCGTCAATCTGGTCGCCAAGTCGGGTTTCGAGCAGGGGCTGCGAGGCGCGCCGCTCGACAGCGGCTCGCACGTCGTGCTCGCGCCCGGCGAGAGCCATCCGCTCAACTTCGTGATCGAGCACGCGATCCTGCGTCACCTCGCGCGCCGCGCGGTCACGGCCACCGTGCGCCGCAGCGTGATTCCCGACGACAGCCTGATGTCGGTGGCCGGGAATCCCGGCGATCCGTTGCTCGAGTATCAGCTCGCGTCCGCGCGCGTGACCTATCTCCGGTTGCGCGGCTGGCTGCCGGGCCGGGTCAAGATCGAGCGCCAAGCGCTGGTGGAAGGGGCGCTCACGCTCCGCGACCCGCGCACGGGGAACGTCCTGTGGGCCGGAGACGCCAATCACAATCTGGTCGACGCGTTCCCCCGCGGCCAGCTCGGTCTCGTCGAGGACGCCCGGTTCGCCGAGCTCAAGGCGGACGTGCCGACCCGCTCGGTGGACAAGGCGCTCGAACCCGTCGTGGTGGTCGCGATCGTCGCCGGCCTGATTGCTCTGTTCTTCCAGAATCGTCCCTGAGGAAACGGCGTGAGACGAGGGATCGCGACGCGTCTGGCCTTCGCTGTGCTGTGGCTCGCCCTGGCCGGCTGCGGCGCGTCCCTGCTCCCGACGCTGTCGTCGGACGCCGACCGGCTCGCGGTGGCGCGGCGGCTCTACGACGAAGCGCACTACACGGAAGCCGCGGAGCTGCTCAAGACCTACATTGCCGCGAACGCCGGTGGTGCGATGGTGGACGAGGCCATCCATCTGCTCGGCAGCACGTACTTGAAGCAGCGGGAATGGACGCTCGCCTCCGGCGAGTTCGAGCGGCTCCTGCGCGACTATCCCGAGAGCGACTCCAGCGGCTCGGCCGCCTTCCGTCTCGGGGAGGCGCTGGCCGGGCAGACCCGGCCACGCGACTTCGATCAGGTGTTCACGGTGCGCGCGGTCGAGCAGTGGCGCTCCTACCTGCGCGGCTATCCCGGACATTGGCTGAACGCCGAGGCGGAGCGGCGCATCCAGGAAGCGCGCACGCGCCTCGCGGAGAAGTTGGTCGACACCGGCACGCTCTACCTCAAGCTGGATTTGCCCGAGCCCGCGCGCGCGTACTTTCGCAAAGTGACCGAGGAGTATCCGGACACGACCGCGACGCCGTATGCCGCGATCGGCATCGCGCTGTGCGACGCGCAGGAGGGCAAGCGCGAGCGCGCGATCGCGCAGCTCCGCGAGGTGGAGGCCCGCTATCCGGGCCAGCGACCGGCCGAACAGGCCGCCCGCGAGCGCGCTCGCCTCGAGCGCCACTAGTGCCATGCGCCGGACCGGACTGTTCGGCGGCACGTTCGATCCGCCGCACCTCGGCCATCTGGTGCTGGCCGAGTGGGCTCGGGTGCGCCTTGGGCTCGAACGCGTGCTGTTCGTTCCCACCGGCCAGCCGCCGCACAAACGCCGCCGCGATCTGACTCCCGCCGCCGCGCGCGTCGCGATGACGAAGCTCGCGATCCGCGGCCATACGGCGTTCACGGTCAGTCTGCACGAGGTCCGTCGTGCCGGCCCGTCGTTCACCGTCGACACCGTGCGCGCCCTGTCGGCGAGCCGCCCGCGCACGCGCCTCTATCTGATCGTCGGCGCCGACAGTCTCGACGACTTCCACACCTGGAACGAGACCGCCGAGATCCTGCGCATGGCGACGCTGGCGGTGGCCGGTCGTCCCGGCGCCGGCTCGCGGGGCGGGAGCGCGGATCGGCGTTGGCCCCGCGGCGTCGTGTGGCTCGGCAATCCCGAAGTGGACGTCTCCTCGAGTCTGGTGCGGACCCGGATGCGGGCCGGGCGCTCGGTGCGTTACCTGGTGCCGGATGCAGTCGCGACCTACGCGGCCACGCACCGGCTGTACCGAAAGCGATGACCGGCTACCAGCCACGCGAGTTCTGGGACCGGCGCCTGTCGGAGCAGTTCGATCTGCGGGGGACCGGCGAGACGGGACTCTCGCTCGCCTACAACCGTGCGTGTTACGCCCTGCGCCACGACGTGCTGGAGCGCGCGCTCCGGGTGGCCGGATTCGACCCTGCGGGCCAGCGCGTGCTCGACGTCGGTTGCGGGACCGGGTTCTTCACCGCCTACTATCTCGCGCGGGGCGCCCGCGTCACCGGGGTCGACATCGCGCCGACCTCGATCGAACGGCTGCGCGCACGCCATCCCGAAGCGACATTCGTTCAGGGTGACGTGAGCGAGGGCGTGCCCGGCGGTCCCTACCAGCTCGTGAACGCGTTCGATGTCCTCTATCACATCACCGACGACGGCCGCTGGGAACGCGCGCTAGCCGGCCTCGCTGGCGCGCTCGTGTCCGGAGGGCTGCTGCTCGTGACCGACGCGTTCGCTCCGCTCGCCGGCGCCGCGTCCCACAACCGCATGCGGCCGCTGGCGACGTACCGCGCCGTTTTGGAGCGGAATGGCATGCGGACCGAGGCGCTCCATCCGACGCACGTGCTGCTCAACCGTGAGCTCGGCCCATTCCGGTTCCTGAACCGGCTGCCCGGGCTGCTGCTCGCCGTCGACCGCGCCGTGCTCGCCTTGCGGCCGGCGCCCGGCGTGGCGGTGAACAAGCTGCTGGTCGCGCGCCGCGGCTGACCGGCGTCCGGAGGTCGACCGTGCCTCGTCTGTTCGTGTTGGACGCGATGAACCTCGCCTACCGGGCGTACTACGCGTTCATCCGCCGCCCGCTCGTCAACACGCGCGGCGAGAACACGTCCGCCATCTTCGGGTTCGCGAACACCGCGCTGAAGATTCGCCGCGAGGAGAAGCCCGACTACTGGGCGCTCGCATGGGACGGACCCGGAAAGACGTTCCGGCACGAGACGTTCCCTCAATACAAAGCGACGCGGAAGCCGATCCCCGGCGACCTGCTGTCGCAGATTCCCGCGATCGAGGACGTGGCGCACGCGCTGGGGTTGCCGGTCATCGAAGAGCGGGGCGTCGAGGCGGACGACGTAATGGCCACGCTCGCGCGGCGCGGGGAAGAAGCGGGCTTCGACGTGGCGCTCGTCACCAGCGACAAGGATCTGGTGCAGCTCGTCGGCGAGCGCGTGAGGGTCCTGCGACCCTCGGGCCGTGGCGGTGGTGACGAGTACGCGTGGATCGACCGCGCGGCGGTGGAGTCGTCGTGGGGTCTCGCGCCGGAGCAGGTGCGCGACGTCCTGGCACTGATGGGCGACCTGATCGACAACGTGCCGGGCGTGCCGGGCGTGGGCGAGAAGACCGCGACCGAGCTGATCAAGACCTTCGGCTCGCTCGATGAGCTGTATCGCCGCCTCGATGCCGTCTCGCGTCCGGCGCTGCGCGAGAAGCTCACGACGCATCGTGACCAGGCCTTTCTCTCGCGCGAGCTGGTGACGGTGCGCACCGATCTGCCGCTGGCCCTGAGCTGGGACGCCCTGCGCTGTGGGCCGATCCGCCGCGACGCGCTGCTCGCGCTCAGCAGCCGCTACGAGCTGAAGAAGCTCGAGCGCATCGCCCACGAGCTGGGCGTGCCGGACGGCGAAGCGGGCGCGGCCGCTCCCGGCCGCTCGCCGGAGCGGCGCGGGACGGCGGCGGAAATGCGCAACCCGGGAGTATCGCTGCAGGAAGACGCCGCGGCGCCGGAGCAGGCGCTCGCTGCCGAACCGGCGCCGACGCCGGCGGACCTCGCATTCGGACCCGAGCCGGCGGAGACGGCGACCGCGGAAGCCGCGCCGATCGGGCGTTCCCACGCCGCAGCCCCGCAAGGCGCGCTCGATCTATGGTCGTCGCCGGCCGCGGTGACCTCAACGGGATCCTCGCTCGACGCGCTAGCCGCGCAGCTCCACGAGGTGCGCGCGCGCGCGCTGCACGGGCTCGCCATCGTCACGTTCGGCGCCGGTCCGGCGCCCCGCACCAGCGGCATGGTGGGTCTCGCGCTCGCGGCGCGCGACGGGACGACCTGCTATCTGCCGATCGCCCACGACGCGGGACCGAACTTCGCGCTCGCGCAGATCCACGAATGGTTGCGTCCGGTGCTCGCCGATCCGGCGGTGCCGAAGATCGGCGAGGATCTGAAGAGCGACGCCCATCGGCTGGCGAGCGCCGGGCTGCGCTGGGCGGGCACCGCGTTCGATCTCCATCTCGGGTCGTTTCTCTGCGACCCGGTGCGCGACCACTCACTGGGCGCGCTGGCCCGGGATTTCCTGGGCGTGGCGCTGGCGCCGTTCGAAGCGCCGGAGCGCAAGCGCGGCCAGCCGCGCGCGGGTCCCGGCGCGCTCGCCGTGGCCGATGCCGAGTTGCTCGGGCGCTCGGCGGCGAGCCTGCTGTACCCGGTCGCCGACGCCCTGCGGGCGCAGCTCGAGTCTCGCGAGCAGTGGCGTCTCTACGCCCAGCTCGAGCATCCGCTGATCGACGTCCTGTTCGACATGGAGCGCGCGGGCGTCGCGATCGACCTCACGACCCTGGGCGAGATGTCGGCGCGCGCGGCGACCGAGCTCGAGCGCCTGCAGCGCGAGCTGCACGAGCTCGCCGGCGAAACGATCAATCTCGAGAGCGGCCCGCAGGTGGCGCGTGTGCTGTTCGAGAAGCTCGGGCTCAAGCCGATGGGCAAGACGCCGGGCGGCGCCCTGTCCACCCGCTCGGACATACTCGAAGAGCTGGCCGCGGCCCACCCATTTCCGGCCAAGCTGCTCGAATTTCGAATGCTCGCCAAGCTGCGCTCCACCTACTTCGAGGCGCTGCCGGCGGTCGTCGATCCGGCCGACGGCCGCATTCACACCTGGTTCCACCAGGCCGGCGCCGCGACCGGACGGCTGTCCTCGAGCGATCCCAATCTGCAGAACATCCCGATCCGCACCGCGCAAGGGCGTGCCATCCGCCGGGCGTTCGTGGCGCCGCCGGGACGGGTGCTGGTCGGAGCCGACTATTCCCAGATCGAGCTGCGCGTGATGGCGCATCTCTCCGAGGATCCGCAGCTGATCGCCGCCTTCAACAGCGGCGAAGACGTGCACGTCAACACGGCGCGCCGGATCTTCGGCGTGACGGACGGACTGCTCGATCCGGAGCTGCGGTCGCGCGCGAAGGTGGTCAACTTCGGGATCATGTACGGCATGGGCGCGCGCAGCCTCTCGCAGCAGATGGGCATCGGGCTCGGCGAGGCGCAGGAGTTCATCCGCAATTACTTCCGCGTCTATGCGCGCGTGCGCGAGTTCCTCGACGCGACGCTCGAAGGCGCGCGGGCGCGCGGCTACGTGCAGACCCTGCTCGGCCGCCGGCGCTACCTGCCCGCGCTCGCGAGCACCCACGCGGGGGAGCGGTCGTTCGCGGAGCGCGCGGCGATCAACATGCCGATCCAGGGTTCGGCGGCGGATCTCGTGAAGCTCGCGATGGTGCGCGCGCACCGCGCCTTGAAGGAGTCGGTGCCGTCGGCTAGATTGCTGCTTCAGGTGCACGACGAACTGCTGCTCGAATCGGCGATCGAGGACGCGGACGCCGTGTCCGAGACGGTGCGAGCCGAGATGGAAGGGTGTTATCCGCTGCGCGTGCCGCTCACGGTCTCGCTCGGCCGCGGCGCGACGTGGTTCGATGCCCACTGAGCGGCCGCGCCGGAGCCTAGCGGCGGATGGTCTGTTCATCCTCGGGCTCGTCGGTCGCGCCGGCAGCGGCAAGAGCACGGTGGCGCGCGCGCTGGCCGCCGGCGGCGCGGTCGTGATCGAGGCCGACCGAATCGGTCACGAGGTCGCGGAACACGATCCCGGCGTGCGGCGGGCGCTGCAGGCCGAATACGGAGAGGACGTCTACCGGACGGACGGCTCGCTCGACCGCCGGCGCGTCGCGGCGAGAGTGTTCACGGATCGTGCCGCCCGCACGCGGCTCGACCAGCTCGTGCACCCGATGATCGTGGAACGTATCGAGGGCGAGCTGGGCCGGCTCCGGGACGCCGGACATCGCGGCGTCGTGGTGGTGGACGCCGCGCTGATGCTCGACTGGGGACTGGAGCGCTCGTGCGACGCCGTGCTGGCGGTGACGGCGCCGGAGGAGCAGCAGATCGCGCGCATGATGCGCGCGCGCGGTTGGACGCGGGACGAGGCGCGTGCCCGGCTCGAGGCGCAACCGAGCAACGACGCGTTCCGCGCTGCGGCGGACGTGACGCTCGAGAATCAGGGTTCGGTGGAGGAGTTGGAGCTGGCTGCCCGCGCCGCGGTGGCGCGATGGCTGGCGCAACGCGGCGCGGCGGCGCGCCCTTCATGACGGGAGAGGCATGCTGACGGCGAGCGAGATGCGCAAGCGATTGGAAGAGATCCGCCATACCCTCGAGGGCCTGCGGGGGTATCTTTGACGTCGAGACGCAGCGCGGCGAGATCGCGACGCTCGAGGGTCGCATGGCGGAGCCCGGCTTCTGGGATCGGCCCGAGGACGCGCAGAAGACCGTCGCGCAGCTCAAGCGCGCCAAGCGCACGGTCGACGATTGGAGCGGCCGCGATCAGGCGGTGACCCAGCTCGCGGAACTGCTCGACCTGGCCGAGAGCGAGCAGGATCAGGGGCTGCTCGCGGACGTCTCGAACGAGCTCGGCGCGATCGAGCGCCAGGTGGGGGACCTCGAGCTCCGCAGCCTGCTGTCCGGAGAGCACGATCGGCTCGCGGCGCTGGTTTCGATCCATCCCGGCGCCGGCGGCGTCGAATCGCAGGACTGGGCGCAGATGCTGTTCCGCATGTACCTGCGTTGGGCGGAGCGCCACGACTACGAGGCCAACATCCTCGATCTCCAGCCGGGGGAGGAGGCCGGGCTCAAGGACGCCACGGTCGAGATCCTGGGCGAGCACGCCTACGGCTACCTGAAGGGCGAGAGCGGCGTTCACCGGCTCGTGCGCCTGTCGCCTTACGACGCCGCGCAACGGCGGCACACGTCGTTCGCGTCGGTGTTCATCTATCCGCTGATCGACGACACGATCACGGTCGACATCGCTCCCGGCGACTTGCGCGTCGACACGTTCCGCGCCAGCGGCGCCGGGGGCCAGCACGTCAACAAGACCGAGTCGGCCGTGCGCATCACCCACCTGCCGACCAATCTGGTCGTGCAGTCGCAAGCCGAGCGCAGCCAGCATCGCAATCGCGAGAACGCGATGCGGATCCTGCGCTCCCGTCTGTTCCTGGTCTATCAGGAACAGGAGAAGGCCAAGAACAAAGCGATTGCGGGGCCGAAGAAGGACATCGACTTCGGCAGCCAGATCCGATCCTACGTGCTCCACCCTTATACGATGGTCAACGACCATCGCACCGAGCTGAAAATGACCGATGCTCAAGCGGTGCTGGACGGCGACCTCGATCCGTTCATCGACGCCTCCCTCAAGCGGAAGGACGGTTCATGATTCCCGGCCACATCTTTCGCGAATACGACATCCGCGGCCTGCACGAGTCCGAGCTCACCGATGCCACCGCCGAGGCGATCGGCCGCGCCTTCGGCACCATGGTCCGGCGCGAGCGCGGCGCGCGGGTGGCGCTCGGCCGCGACGTGCGCCCGAGCAGTGAGCGGCTGGCGCGCGCGGTCGAGCGGGGAATGACCGCCTGCGGCATCACCGTCGAGCGCGTCGGCCTGGTGCCGACGCCGGCGCTCTACTATGCCGTGGCCGCGACCGGTCCCGACGCGGGGATCCAGATCACCGGCAGCCACAATCCGCCGGAGTTCAACGGCTTCAAGATGACGCTGCGCGGCCGCCCCGTGTTCGGCGCCGACATTCAGGGCATGCGGGCGATGATCGAACGCAACGACTTCGAGGCCGGCACGGGCTCGGCGATCGATCGGCCGGTGCTCGACGCCTATCGCGCCATGCTGGTCGAGCGGCTGAAGAGCCCGCGCGGTCTCACGGTGGTCATGGATTGCGGCAACGGATGCGCGGGCACCGTGGTGCCGGAGAGCTTCGAGCGCATGGGCCACACCGTGATCCCCCTGTTCGCGGAGCTCGACGGCCGATTCCCGAATCACCTGCCCGACCCGACCGTGCCGGCGTTGATGCGCGACCTGACCGCCGAGGTCCGGCGGCGGGGGGCGGACCTCGGCATCGGCTTCGACGGCGACGCGGATCGGATCGGCGCCGTCGATGGGCGCGGGAACATGGTGTTCGGGGATCAGCTGCTGGCGCTGTTCGCGCGTGACGTGCTCTCGCGCGTGCCGGGGGCAGAGATCCTGTTCGACGTCAAGTGCTCGCAGGGACTGATCGAGGACATCGCCGCGCACGGCGGCCGGCCCTCGATGTGGAAGACCGGCCATTCGCTGATCAAGAGCCGCCTGCTCGAGACCGGCGCGCCGCTGGCCGGGGAGATGTCGGGTCACATGTTCTTCAAGGAGGGGTTCTTCGGCTTCGACGACGCGCTGTTCGCGGCCGGGCGGCTGCTGCGCTACGTCGCCGCGAGCGGCAAGCGCTTCGACCAGCTGGTCGCTTCGATCCCGCACTACTTCGCCACGCCCGAGATGCGGCTCGCGTGTCCGGAACAACGCAAGTTCGCGATCGTCGAGGAGCTGAAGCGCGAGTTCGCGGCGCGCTACCGTGTGATCGACATCGATGGGGCGCGCGTCGAGTTCGGCGACGGCTGGGGTCTGGTGCGCGCCTCGAACACGCAACCGGTGCTGGTCGTGCGCTTCGAAGCGCGTACGCCCGAACGCCTCGAGGAAATCCGCGCGATCTTCATGGAGCCGCTGCGACGTCTCGGCGTCGGCGAGCCCGCGACTGCGCACTGAGCCCGAGCCCCTGAGCCCGCTGCCGCGCGCGTTCTACGACCGGCCCTCACCGATCGTCGCCCGGGCGTTGCTCGGACGCCTGCTGGTGCACGACGCTCCCGGCGGCCGCGTCTCCGGCCGGATCGTCGAGACCGAGGCCTACCGCGGCGGCCACGACCCGGCGAGCCACGCGTATCGCGGCCCCACGCCGCGCACCCGCGTCATGTTCGGGCCGCCCGGACACGTATACGTCTACTTCACCTATGGCATGCATCATTGCCTGAACCTGGTGACCGAAGCGGCCGGGAGAGCGTCGGCGGTTCTGATCCGGGGGCTCGAGCCCCTCCAGGGTCTGGAGCGCATGCGGCGCCGCCGGAGCGTCGCACGCGATCTTCCCGGAGGTTGGACGCGCCTCGCGCGCGGGCCGGGATGCGTCGGGCAGGCGCTCGGAATCTCGCGGCGGCACACCGGGCTCGACCTGGTCACGGGCCGGTTGTGGATCGCCGATCAGCCGCCCGAGCGGCGCGGGCTCAGGATCGGCCGCGGGCCACGGATCGGAATCCGGACCGCGATCGAGCGCCCGTGGCGCTTCTATCTGATCGGTCATCCGTGCGTCTCGGGTCCGGGCCGGTCGGGGCATGTCTTCGCGGGCGGCGCCTGGGCTCCGCCCGAATGGGCAGATCGGCGTTGACACTACCGAGGTCGGTTCCTAGACTGCCGCCTCCGTGCATCGCGCACCTCGTTGACCGCGCACCACTTCCTTTGGGGGAACGTGGGCTCCACCCTCCGCACGGCCGTCGATGGTTTCGACGACAAAGCCGGAAAGGAGCTGGAATGAACCCGTACCGGGTTCTCTCGAGCGCGTTGATGACGATGGTGTTGTGGACGGCGCCGGTTACTGCGCAGGGCATCGACGTCGCCCGTGAAGCGCTCGACCTCGCTCCCGATCCGATCCTGCGGAGTCCGCGGCTGCTCGGCATGGGTCGCCTGACGCTCGCCGCCGACGCCAACAATCGCATCACGCTCTGGGACTTCGCCGCCCATCCGACCGGCGTCCTCGAAGACGACTCGGTGTCGACGCTCGAGTTCCGGCCGGGCACCTCGTCGGCGTCCTCCGTCCACGACGTCTTCACGAGCGGTGCGGCGCGCGAGCGGCAGGACCTCGCGCTGCGCGAGAACCGGCTTGGCTTCGAAGCCTGGCGCCGCGCCGAGACGATCGCGTACGGCTTCGCCGGCGACATCTCGACCCTGCGCCTCGACCAGCCGACCAGCGATCAGTTCGAGCGCCGCTCGCAGTTCCGGCAGCCGGCGGTGATGGGGGTGCTCAACGGTCGGATGCCGCGCATTCAGAGCGATCGCCTGCGTTACGCGCTGCGGATCCTGTACGCGAACGAACAGCAGGTGGACCAGTATCGGACGTTCTTCCAGACTCCTTCGGGCGAGTACATCGACAACCGCGGCGAGATCGTCGGGCCGCCCGACGCGTTCATCCCCGACGAGCGTCGCACGCAGACGCTGGGGGGCGGGATCGCGCTTGCTTACCGTTTCGGCTCGTCGCTCACCGCAGCGCTCGGCACGGACTTCACGTCGAGCACGATCGACGCCGAGAACAGCGGACCGCGGCACGCCTCCGAGATCCGGGAGAATCGGCCCTACACGATCGGCCAGGCGACGCTGATCGGCCGCGTCGGACCGAGCTTCGAATGGGGAGCGGACGGGCGCGCATGGCGCTCGTCTTCGGAGCAGAGCTGGGCGTTCACGCTGTCGAGCGGCATCGGGCTCGTGCCGTTTTCCGGGCGCGGCAAGCTGCTCGATCGGCAAGAAGAGGGCTCCCGCATGCGCACGCGGGCACGCTGGCGCGCGGGATCGATCGAGCTGGGGGCGGGTTTCAACACCGCGTACCGGGAAATCAAGACCCTGCCGCCGGCGGCGGACGATCGCACGTCGTTCAACCACTTCCGGAACACGTCCTCGTTCCTCTCCGGCACCGACTCGCTATCGTTTCCCGACAGCGTGAGCGAGAACCGCTCCGAGGAGCGCACCTGGGAGATCGTGGTGGGAGGGAGCTGGCAGCCGCGCCCGCGGACGACGGTCGGCATCGAGTACCGCAAACTCGAGGACCGTCTCGACCAGCTTCGATCGGGTGCCGGCCCGCTACGCAAGCTCTGGGACGCTCGTGGCGGTCTCGAACACCCGCTGACCGAGGTGCTGGACGGCAGGCTCGGCTACGTTTATCGAGTCGATGACCGGGACGACTTCACGCGCAACAACGAGTTCATCAGCCACACGGTGACTCTGGGGGCGGGTCTGCATCCGGCCCAGTCGAGTTGGACGATCGAGGCGGGCTACGCGATCGAATGGCTGCAGCCGGACTACGGCGATCCGGGCGGGCCGCGCGAGAGCCGCCAGCAGCTCAGCACCCAGGTTCACTGGGCGTTCTGATCGAGAGCCTTGAGCTCGAGCCCCGGGCCAGAAAGATCTTGACACGCGAGCGAGCGGGCCGGATATTCCCTAACCACTGGGCGTAGGGCACCGCCGTCCAGCGGCTACCCTCGGGTGCCACTTTTTTGTCGAGCAATCCCCCCACAGCGAGCCCATCATTCAGCTCGGACGCATTTGGCGTCCGGACCGGATCCGCGCTGGTTCAGTCGCCCGGAACTCATGGTCAGATCACGAGTTGGGTGTAACAAATGCGTTGACATGGCGAACCACGGTTGGCAAGGTGGCATCGGGCCATTTTCCACACCGTCACGTCCAGTGAGGGGTTGAGTCCCATGCACACCAGGGAAATGCGTTGGCTCTGGGCGACCTGCGTCGCCGCATGGATCCTCGTCTCGGCGGTCCCCGGTTTCGGCCAGACGCCGAGCCCGGCTGCGCGTCCTGTGACCGGCACCGGGCGAATCGCCGGCAAGGTGACCGAGAAGGGTCAAGCCGTCGCCTTCGCGAACGTCATCGTGCTCGGTACCAAGCAGGGGACGCAGACCGACGAATCCGGGTCGTTTGTCTTGGTCGGTGTGCCGGTCGGAACCGTTCAGGTTCAGATCCAGGCGATCGGCTACGAGAAGCTGGTGCAGACGGTCGCGGTGAACGCCGGCCAGACCGCGACGCTCAACTTCAATCTCGGCGCCTCGAGGGTAGTCAAGGAGCTCGAGGAGATCGAGGTACGCGCCGAGAAACGCATCGACGTGAAGTCCTCGACCACCAAGCAGAGCATCTCCGCCGAGAAGCTCAAGGAGCTGCCGGTCGACAATCTGCGCGAAGCGGTGGGCGTGAAGGCCGGAGTCGTCGCACAGGGCGGCGAGCTGCACTTCCGCGGCGGCCGCGGCGGCGAGGTCAAGTTTACGTTCGACGGGGTCGAGGCCTCCGATCCGCTGCTCGGACGCGGCGCGAACATCGCCAATCTGGCGGTGGCGGGAACCGAGATCCTCTCCGGGGGATTCGACGCCGAATACGGGAACGCGCTGTCGGGCGTCGTGGTCGTGAGCACCAAGGAAGGCACCGAGCGTTTCGGCGGCGAGGTGCGATGGGACACCGACCGCTATGGCGACGCCACCAAGACCTTCAACAATTACGACCGGTTCACGTTCGGCTTCGGCGGCCCGACGCCGATCAAGAACCTGACCTACTTCGCCACCTACGAGGGCAGCTTCAGCGACACCTACCTGCGCACCTCGCTGTCGCGCCCGCGGCGCACGCTGTTCGACTTCATCCAGCTCGGCAACCGGCAGAACAACCAGGTCAACACCAACTTCAAGCTCGCCTACCGGGCCGATTCCAAGAACAAGCTGACGTTCGAGACCATCAACAACCGATCGATCACGACCCCGTACAACCACATGTGGAGCCGGGAGGGGTTCGTGCAGGTGAGCTACGACACGGTGGCGACGGCGGGGCAGCCGGACCGCTACGTGCCGGACTACGGGACCTGGTCGCCCACTCAGGAAGACAGCACGTACCAGCCGGTCAACCTGCCGGATCACGTTCCCACCACCGACGACCGGTACCAGCAGTTCACCGGCGTGTGGACGAACCAGCTCTCGGACAAGAGCGTGTGGACGACGCGCCTCTCGTCGCTGAACTTCAAGACCCTGACCTCGGTCGGGCAGAAGGAGCCGTGGGAGTACGAGGTCGAGAGCCCGTTCTACTGGAGCGGGAACACCGAGATTGGCACCGAGAACAACCTGTTCTTCGCCACGCATGGCGACTTCCCGGTCTACTCCAGGCGCAACACCACGACCTACGCGCTGAAGACCGATTTCTCGACCACGCACTGGAAGCAGCACACGGTGAAGACCGGGTTCGAGATGAAGTACAACCGGGTGGAGAACCTGAGCCTGACGCTGCCGAACGTCGAGACCAACGGGCTGCCGGGCGGCTCGCGCTCGGACTTCATCAACTACAACCCCGAGGGTTCCACGTACCTGCAGGACCGCTGGGAGTTCGAAGGTCTGGTGATGAACGCGGGGCTGCGCTACGACCTGTTCACGCCCGGCGAACAGGTGGCGATCGAGGACCTGCCGAGC
>DASQFU010000186.1:0-8408 GCA_035632955.1 Candidatus Limnocylindria bacterium | reverse complement strand
GGCGGCTGGAAGCGCTGGGACCGGTCATCACAACGAGTCCCGGTTCGGCTGCGCCGCTCGACCTCGCCGACACGCCGACGATTCCGCGCGCGGACGAGCCGCTCCTGATCGAGCTCGAGACCCAGGGCGTGCTGCTGCGCTGCCGGCTCGAGGGGCGGCAGGCGTGGTGCGAGCGGCGGCTGCTCGCGCGCATCCATCGCTACACGCTCGACCGTCTGCGGCGCGAGATCGAGCCGGTCACCGCGGGCGAGTTCTGGCGATTCCTGGCGTGCTGGCAGCACGCCGATGAACGGTTCCGTCTCGAAGGACCGCGCGGCGTCGCGGAAGTGGTGCGCAAGCTCGCGGGCTTCGAGATTCCGGCCGCCGAGTGGGAGTCCAGCATCCTCCCCGCTCGCGTGCGGGGTTTCCGGCCCGAATGGCTCGACCAACTGACCCTGACCGGCGACGTCGCCTGGGGCCGGCTCTGGGGCGGAGGCAACTCGGCGGTGCGCTCGATGCCGATCACACTGCTGCCGCGCGAAGATCTGGAGGACTGGCTCACGCTCGCGGTGCGGGCGCGCTCGGAGCGAACGAACGGAAACGGCGAGTCGCTCTCGACGTATGCGCGGACGATCCTGGAGGCGATGGAGGCGCGCGGAGCGTGCTTCGCGCAGGAGCTGGCGCGGGCGTCACGCCTGCTGCCGGCGCACTTCGAGATGGGGCTCACCCAACTGATCGGGCATGGGCTCGTGACCTGCGATTCGTTCGGTGGTCTGCGGCGTTTGATCACCTCTCCGAGCCACCGGCGCGGGGTGATGAAGCGCGTGCCGCTGACGCCGGCCGGCCGCTGGTCCCGGTTCCGGACCGAGCCGCTCGCTCCGTTTGGAGGCGGCTCGGAAGTCGAGTTCGCCGCGCGCCAGCTCCTGAGGCGCTACGGCATCGTGTTCCGGAGAGTGATCGAGCGGGAGCGGATCCCAGTGCCGTGGCGTGATCTGGTGCGCACGTATCGCCACTGGGAGCTGCGCGGCGAGGTCCGCGGCGGCCGCTTCGTCCAGCGCTTCGCGGGCGAGCAGTACGCGCAACCGGAAGCGGTCGAGCTGATCCGGCGCCTGCGCCGGAAGGGACTGGCGATCGAGTTCGGGGCGCCGATCCAGGAACGGAGGGGGCCGGAAACGCGGTCCGACTCGACCGAGCTGCTCGGCCTGAGCGTCTCGGCCGGCGATCCGCTGAATCTCGACGGTATCCTCACGCCCGAGCCGAGGATTCCGGCCCAAGCGCGCCGCAAGGTGCTGGTCGGCTAGCGCTGGGTCAGGGTCGCCCGAGTGAACTCCTTCCAGGTGCCGTTCGCGGTGCGAATCGAATCCACGAGCACGATCGTCGCGGGATCGATCAGCCGGTAGGCGGTTCGGCCGAGCTTCGTGGACTCGGTGCCCCACGTGGACAGCAACACCCTCCCGTCGAACGTGGCCTCGATCGGGTGTCTCTCCCCCTCGGAATCGAACCAGGCGCCCCGGTGCTCTCCCCATCCTTCCGCGCGCCAGTAATACCCGTGCCCTTCGAAGACCCTCGTCGTTCCGGCGCGGGATCGGATCTCGCTCCGGTAGGCGATCTTCATGAACTTACCCCCGAGCACGGATTCCCATGTCATCTCGATTCGCGCTTCACGGCCGAGCGACTGGCCCTCACCCATCCAGCCGCCGGATAGCACTTCCAGCGGGGCGATGGCTTCTATGTCTCCGGAGGCGAGCGCAACGATGCACGAGAGCCCGATGCCGACGCAGGCCGCGACGACGTATCCCGTTCTGACCACAGACTCCTCCGCTTTTACCCGGTCCGGCCCGACCTCAATAGCGCACCCGCACGGCATAAGTGAGCACGGCTTCCTTCCCGGCCGCGACCGGTACCGAGAACTCCAACGTGTGCGCGTCCTTGCGCACGACGTCGTGGCTCTTGCGCAGCAACTCGAAATCGCCGGGAACGTTCTCGGCGACGATGATCACGACCGGCGTCTTCTTCTGGTTGCGGAGCTTGACCTCGACTTCCAGCTCGCGCTCCCGATCGGAAATCCGCCGGCTCGCGACTTCCCGGCGCTCACCGACGAGATCGAACGCGAGTCCGACGTCGAGGGTCAACTTCTCGCCTTCGGGCGTGTGTCGAATCTGGGTTTCACCCGTGAACTGAAGATCGCCCGCAGGGTCCTTCTCGTAGAAACGCACGCGGCCAGCAGGCAGCGGCGCCCCCGGGCCTTCGGCCTTGGTGTTGCGGACCTCGAGCTGCGCCGTCACCCCGACGCCGCCCCGATACAGGTAGCGGGGCGTGAGCTTGACCGGACGGGGCTCGAGCATGGTCAGACTCTGGCTCTCGCGGTCGCGAAGCGTGGCTGGGCGATCGAGGGTATAGAGGTGGTATTCGGAAAAGGTCTGCTCGGAGAGGTCGACGCCGTCCGCCTGGACAGCTTGCGTCCTCATCATCACCTCTCCTTTGGCGTATGGCATCGGTGGCGGCGAGACCCGTCGTGGGTCGCCGGCCACGAGCTTGAGATCCGCGTCGCGGTAGTCGCGCCCGGAATGGTTGTCGACGGTCACGACCGCGGACCATTGCCCGCTACCCTCGTCGTTCTTCACCAGTGTGTGCTCGGCGCTCCACGAGAGGCCGCCGGTCAAGTAGGCGAGCGTGGCCTGGAGCCGGCCACGCCGGGCGCCGTCCAGCACCGCCTCGATCGTCGGCCGCAGGCGCAGGTCGGACGCCGCACCGGAGAGACGCACGTCCTCCACCGCCGCGCGCGCGAGCGTGCTGACGGTTCCGTCGTTCGTGCGTACGACGAGCCACGACCCATCCAGGGCCAGCAGCGTGCCTTCGGTTACTCGGTCGTCGCGTAAAACGACGCGGACCCGGCTCCCCCGCGCTTCCTCGAGCAGACCATCCCCGCTCGCCAGATCGTAGCGATAGGCAAGGCGGCGCACCTTCACGCCACCCTCCGGGACCAGTCGCACCGACGTGAAGTCGAGGCGCTCCGGCAGATCATTGATCCGGACCGTATCTCCGGCGTCGAGCGTCCGCGACTCGCGTACGTAAGCGAGATCGCGCGCATAGACGGTGACCTGCGGGCCTGCGGCCAGCGCCGCCGGAACGAACCACGTCGACGCCAGCGAGCCCAACGCCAGCGCGCCCAAACCGAGAGCCGCGACCCACCGCATGCCCGTCCTCCTCATTGATCCGGCCTGCCACGAGTGCCTTCCGCCGCCTCGAGCCTGGCGAGGTGCTCGCGATACGTGATCGCCTCGAACCGCTCGGCGATCGCCGCCAGGCTGCGCTCGAGCAACGCGAGCTTGTGCGCCAGCGAATGTTCCATTCCCGGATGGCGCGACAGCCGCTCGTCCACCCGATCTTCCTTCAGGCCGAGCGCGTCCACGCCGTGCAGTGGATAGAACAACGCCTGCCCGCGGCGCGCGAAGTCGTCGAGATGCCGTATGAAGAGACGCTCGGGCAGAAGATAGCGCGTGGTGTGGTAGATCGGAAAACCCAGCCAGCGCGTCACCGAGATCGGAAACTCGTACACCTCGTCGCCACCGACCCGCCAGCGGAATGGTTGGCGTCGGAGCGTGAACGGCCACGGGCGCATGCGCAGCGCGGTGCGCGGGTCCTGCGCTTTCATCACGAGCAGCGCCCGCGCCGGAATCTGCAGCAAGGTCGGGAACCCGGAGGCGTCGTACCGGTAGCCGGCTCTGACGAGCGACGCGACCGCACGCGCGCTCACGTCCCAGTTGGGCGCGCGAAAACCGATCACCGGCCGTCCGGTCGCATCCTCGAGCTGGCGGCGCGACTCCAGGAGCTCCGCGTCCAATCGCGAGCGCGGCACGCGCACGAACGGCATCGGATGGCTGTGCGAATGGCTCGCCACCTCGTGTCCAGCGTCCTCGAGCGCGCGCAGTGCCGGCGCGTGGGCGGCGGCGTCACGGCCGACCACGAAGAACGTCGCGCGCACGCCGGTGCGGTTGAAACGCTCGACGAGCCGCGGCAGCGACGCGGTGTAGACCAGAGGATCGGGCGCGAGGCCGCCGATGCCGTAGCCGAGCAGATGCAGGTCCACCGGATCGACGTCGACGCTGACGGTGGCCAGAGGACGCGTCACGTAACGCTCGACGTCAACCGAGGCGAGCGAACCAGCGCCGCGAGATTGGCCCGGCCGCGAGCACCAGGAACACGGTGCGGACCGGTTCGAAGAATCGCGAGGTCGTGTAGACCATCGAGCTGACCACCGCGTATAGCACGACCATCACGAGCAACACGCCGGCGAACCGCAGGGAGTGGTCGCCGGTGCGCAGGCCGCGCACGCCGGTCGGCAGCGCCAGGAAGTAGAGCGTGAACAGCACGGCGAGGAAGCCGAGTCGCAGCCACGGCCGGTCTTCGCTGAGCACCGGCAGCGCGACCAGCCGGGCGAAGCGGCGGATCGAGATCGCGAGACTCTTGCCCGGATGCTCGCGCCAGATCTCGCGGCCTCGCTCCAACCACACATTATCGCGCTCGGCGGCGTTCAGCGTCCGGCCGAGCCGAGCCTCTTCGTCGCGGATGGCGTTGTCGCGAATCGGCCACCATATGTCGTGATTCCAGCGCCCCCCGGTTTCGAGCAGGCTGCCGAGGAAGAACTGCTCGCCGCTGCCGACGGCAATCGGCACGAAGGAATGGACGGCGCGATAGTTGCGAACCGCCCACGGCGCCAGGATCGCGATCAGACCCACTGCCATCGCCACCAGAGCGGGAATCCGGAGCAGGCCGCGGCCACGCGTTTGAATCAGCCAGCCGAGTCCGAGCCCCGCCAGAATCACGATCCCGGTCGGCCGCACCAGCGAAGCGATGCCGGTCGCGACGCCGACCGCGAGGCCGTGCCAGACACTCGGTCGCTCGATGAAGCGGAAGAACACGACCAACAGGACCGCGACCACCATCGTGAACAGCGGCTCGGTCTGCATGTGAAGGGCTTCGCGGAGAAAGGGCGGCCACGTGACGGCCAGCGCGAAGCCGACCACCGTCGCCGCGCGCGAGCGGAACAATCGCCCCGCCATCCACGCCGTGCACATCACCGTGCCGAAATCGAACAAGGCCTGCCACATCACCACGACGCGCCGGCTCTCGCCCATGAGCCGGTAGATGACGGCGAGGATCGCGGGCCAGCCCGGAGGGCGATGTACCGAAGGCTCTCCGTCCAGCCCGTAGCTCCCGTTCGCGATCATGCCGCGCGCGAGCTCGTCGTAGTAGGGCTCGTCGCCTTCCAGGACGGTTTCGCCGGGCGCCGAGAAGACGAGCAACGCGAGACGCACGGCGAGCACGACCAAGCCCGCGAGCACCCACGAACGCGGCAGGCTCGGGGCATCCGCCGGGCGATACGCGGCCGAATCGCTCAAGCGGGGCTCCTCCGAAGCGGTGAGGGTCGGGCACGGTTCAAGCCTCCCGTGAACGTCCCGATAACGAATAACGGGCGCAACCGGGGCGGGTGGCTTGGCGAGTCAGACCATCCGCTTGGTCATCGCGGGCGCACGCTATCATGACGCGCGCGCCGGATACATCCTTCGTCGCGGCGTCGGACACGGCGGCTGCGGTTTCAAGGATTCCCACGGGTTCGGGTAATCTCGCACGTCGTTCATCCAGCCCGGCGCGCGCATCAGGGAAGGGACGTTTCATGCCTCAAGACGTGGCCGTCATCGGCGGTGGGATCTCGGGACTCGCGTCCGCGTTCTATGCGGCCGACCTTGGCCATCATGTGACGCTGTTCGAGGGCGAGGATTTCCTCGGCGGCCTCGGCACGACGTTCCCGTATCGCGGCGGGCACCTCGAGCGCTTCTACCACTGCATCCTCCCCGACGACGACGCGCTCGTGCGCCTGATTCACGCGGTCGGCCTCGGCGGCGACCTGTTGTGGCGCGGCACCGACATGGGCTTCATGTACCAGCGCCGCATTTACTCGCTCAACACGCCGCTCGATCTGCTCCGTTTCTCTCCCCTCACGATCTTCGACCGGCTGCGCATGGGCCTGATGGGGATTCGCGCACGCACCCACGGTCTGAGCCCCCATCTCGACGAGGTCTCGGTCTCCGATTGGATCACGAGCCAGGTCGGCGAGCACGCGTTCCAGATCCTGTGGCGGCCCCTGCTCGAGGCCAAGATCGGCGACGGCTATCCGGGCATCCCGGCGCTGTGGCTCTCGAGCCGCATGGCGCGGGAGAAGAACACCAAGCGCGAGGTCAAGGGCTGCCTGGTGCGCGGCTACCGCTCCTTGATCGATGCGTTCGAGCGCGTGCTGCGCGAGCGCGGAGCCGGCATTCGTTTCAAGACCCGCGTCGAGGCGATCGAGCGTGACGGCGCAGGGCTTGCGATCCGCAGCCAGGACGGCCGGCGGGAGCACTTCGACGTCGTGATCTCGACCTCGCCGCTGATTCAGTTCCAGCAGATGACGCTCGGGCTCGAGCTCGACCCGAAGATCGCGGATCTCAAGCTCGACTACCAGGGCGTCGTGAGCGGCGTGTTCCTGCTCGAGAAGCCGCTGTCCCGTTACTACTGGATGCCGACCGTGGACAGCGGCGCGACCTGCCAGGGCATCATCGAGATGTCGAACCTCGTGCCGCTCGATCGCTCGCAGGGCCTCTACGTGACGTACCTCGTCAACTACACGCACCGGAACAGCGATCTCTATCGGCAAAGCGACGACGAGCTGCTGGCGATCTACCGGCGCGACCTGGCCGAGCTGTTCCCGGACGCCGGTCGCACGATCGTCGATCAGTTCCTGTTCCGAGCGCCGTTCGTCGAACCGCTGTGGCCGCTCGGCTACAAGAAGCTGTGCCCGCCGGTTTCGGTCCTGCCCGGTCAGCTCTATCTCGCAGGGACCGCCCAAGTCTATCCCCGCGTCAACTCGTGGAACTCGTGCTGCGAGGTGGTCGAGGACATGATGAAGGCGTTCACCGCCGAGGTCAGCGCCGCTGCGGAAAGCGCTGCGACCGAGAGCAGCCCGCCTTCCCGGGTCGCCGGCGCGTGACGATCGCCCTGGTCGCGAAGCCCGGGAGAAGCGGCCGGTCGTGAAGATCGCGGTCATAGTAGGCACCCGCCCCGAGATCGTGAAGATGGCGCCCGTCATCCGCGCCTGCCACGCGCGCGGCATTCAATGCCTGCTGCTTCACACCGGGCAGCACTACTCGTTCGAGATGGACGGGGTGTTCTTCGAGCAGCTCGGCCTGCCGCGTCCCGACGTCAACCTCGAAGTCGGCTCCGGAACCCAGGCGTACCAGATCGCCACCATCATCGCCGGCATGGAGCCGGTGCTGACGCGCGAACGACCGGACTGGGTGCTGGTGGAAGGCGACACGAACTCGGTGCTCGCCACGGCGCTGGCCGCCCAGAAGCTCGGGCTGCGCGTCGGACACGTCGAGGCGGGCCTGCGCTCCTACGACCGCACCATGCCCGAAGAGATCAACCGCATCCTGACCGATCATCTCTCGGAAGCGCTGTTCGCGCCGACCGAGCACGCGCGCGGCATCCTGCTCGGCGAGGGCGTGAACGCGGACCGCATCCACGTCACCGGCAACACGGTCGTCGACGAGCTGATGCTGCAGCGGCCGAAGGCCGAGCGTCCGGAGGTGTTCGCCCGCTTCGACGTCGAGCCAGGGCGGTTCGCGCTCGCGACCGTCCACCGCGCCGAGAACGTCGATCACGACGATCGCCTGCGCGGCATCCTCGAGGGTCTGAGCCAGGCG
Source organism: Candidatus Limnocylindria bacterium (assembly GCA_035632955.1). GTDB lineage: Bacteria > Eisenbacteria > RBG-16-71-46 > RBG-16-71-46 > RBG-16-71-46 > DASQFU01. The sequence goes on along the minus strand of DASQFU010000186.1, from coordinate 687 downwards.
TCGCGCGCGCTCGGAATCCCGGTGCTGGCGGCGCTCCATCCCCGCACGACGGCGCGGCTGTCGGCGCTCGGGCTGTCGATGACGAACGGCGTGCGCGCGCTTCCGCCGCTGCCCTATCTCGAGTTCCTCGGGCTCCACGCGGGCGCGGCGCTGATGCTCACCGATTCCGGCGGACTTCAGGAAGAGGCCTGCTGCCTCCAGGTGCCGTGCGTGACGTTACGCGACAACACCGAGCGCCCCGAATCGGTGCAGGTCGGCGCCAACGTCCTGGCCGGAGCCGATCCCGACCGCATCCTCGAATGCGCGCGCGTCATGAGCGAGAAGGCGCGCGACTGGCCGAATCCCTTCGGCGACGGCCGGAGCGGCGAGCGGATCGTGGACGTGTTGATCCACAGCGCCGTGCGGCTCTCGACTACCGGGTAGTTCCGTGCGCCGGGAGTAGCCGGAGCGCGAGCTGACCCTGTCTCGCGAAGTCGATCGACTCCCCGAGGATTCGCAGCGCGGAAATCCGTCGCGAACCCGTATCCAGCCCACATGGTGCGGAGTCGTGGATCTTCCTCGAGGCGTGACTGCGCGACGATCGAGCGCGGATCGGCGTCGCTCGGGGTTCGCGGCACCGCTTCGCTGCCTCCGTGGTGCGTTCGAACCTGGTCGACCGTACGGCGGTACGCGTCGTATTGCTGAGGG
>DASQFU010000185.1:0-7080 GCA_035632955.1 Candidatus Limnocylindria bacterium | reverse complement strand
GTCGATGGAACCGGGAAACCCGCAGGGTGACGAAGGTCGGCCTCCGGCTCAAGCCGGATTTTGGGCGGAAGTCCCTAGCGCTTGACCTGATCCAGCCAGCGCGAGGCGCTGTCGCGCTCGGCGCCCGCGGGCGTGCGCGTCAGGAACGTCTCCAGCGACTGCTCGGCCGCGAGCGCGCGACGCGGATTGGGCGCGGTGCGCCACGCCTGATACCGCGCATGCGCGAGCCGGAAGCGAACGCCGAGATCCCGATCGTCGCCGAGCAACCCGGCCGCGCGCTCCCAGAGTCCGGCGGCCGATTCGAACAGCTTGGCCGAGCGCTGGCGCTCCGCCCGTACCAGGTCGGCCTGGGCTCGCTGGACGATCGGGCGCACGTTGGCCGGCAGATCGTCCTCGGGCAACGGATCGTAGTACGAGAACGCGGGCGCATCCCGCACCGCGCCGAGTTCCGGCACCGGCTTCAGCGTCAGTCGTACGGTTGACGATCCGCGGCCGACCACCACCTGCTGGCGCGCGGTTTCGAACCCCGGCGCCATCGCCGTCAGCGTGTGATCGCCGGGCGGCGCCTCGATGCAGAACCTCCCGCTTTCGTCGGTCGTGACGCCGCGACCGAGATCGGCGATCGTCACGTGCACTCCGCCGACCGGGCGGCCGGCGGGATCGCGCGCGTCGCCGCACAGTCGCGCCGTGCCTCCCTCGCCTTGAAGGAGAGACGCTGGTCCGAGGCTAGGCGCCGGCGCCGCGTCGGACGCGAGGCCGGACGCTTCCTCCGGCTCTGGCACGACGCCTGGGGTCACGTTGTATTCCACCTCCCCCGACCTTCCGCCCCGCAGTGGGGCCGGGGCGCGCTTCCTCACCTTCGAGCCCTCTTCGTCCTGCGCACTCGGTGCCGGAGGCTGCGCGAACTGCGATCCGCCGGGCCTCACGACGCGCACGTCTTCGCCGCTGCGCGCGTCGCGTCGCACCTCGTAGGCGCGCTGCGGCTCGGCTCGCGTGTTCTGCGCCTTTTCAAGCGCCGGAGGCGGCGCTGACGGCGACGACGCGTCGTGATCCGCTCCTCTCCCCTCGCGGTGACTCTCGCCTGCCGCTTTCGGCCCGGCCGCTTCGTTCGACCGCGCCGCGATCTGGTCGGTCTCTCGCTTCGGAGCGCGCAACGCGCTCGGCGACTCCACGCGAGCGCCCGATTCCTGACTCAACCGCCCTTCCAGAGCCGGGTCACGGAACCCGGGAGGCACCTCGCGGGTCGTGAGCAGCACGATGCCCGCTCCCGCGATCACCGCCGCCGCCGCACCGACTATCGCCAGACGGCGCGGCGATACGAGCCACTCCGCGAGGCTCGGACCGCGCGCCTGTCCGAGCCGTGACTGCGCCCCCTTGAGGCCCGCCGCGCGAATGCGGTCCTCGACCCGCGCCGAGAACGTTGCGAAGTAGGCGTCGCCGGGGTCGTGAGTCAGCGCGGGCTTGAGCGCCGCCTCCTGGGCGCCAAGCTCGGCCAGCGCGACACGACACGCTTCACACGACGCCAGATGCTGCTCGGCCTCCGCGCGCGCACGTCCGGCCAACCGGCCGTCCAGGTGCGCGCTCAACTGCCCGGAGTCGAGGTGTTTCATCGAGACTCCCCCGTCCGCGCCCGCAGGCGCTGCTTGAGCTCGGCTCGCGCCCGCGAGAGACGCGACATGACCGTGCCGATCGGCACGCCCAACGATTGCGCGATCTCTTCGTACGACTGGTCCTCGATCGCGCGCAGGACCAGCACGGCCTGATGTTCCGGCTTCAGCTCCGCGAACGCAGCGCGCAAATGGCGCCGGTGCTCCTCGTCCGCGGCCGCGTCGGCCGGGTCGTCGTGAACGCCCCACTGCATCCCCGCTTCGACCAGTGGCTCGAGCGGAGTCTCCGGACGCCGCTTGCGGCGCCGGAACAGCGAGTACGCCAGATTCGTGGTGATCCGGGAGAGCCAGGGATAGAGAGGCTCGCCCGCCCGAAACCGCTTCAGGGCTTGAAACGCGCGAACGAACGCCTCCTGCGCGAGATCGTCCGCGTCGCTCGCGTTGCGCGTCAGCGCGTACGCCACACGGTACACGGCGCGCTGGTAGCGGCGCACGATCTCGGCGAAGGCTGCCTGGTCGCCACCCTGGGCGGCACGGACCAGGTCCGCCTCGTCGCCCGGTCTTCCGCCTGGATTACGCTCCACGGCCTGGTTCATTCCAGCCCCGCTTACCCTTCCCGACCGCTCGGTGTCAAGCGTCCGCGCGGCGCGGAGTTGCGCCGTCAGCCGGCGATCGCCGCCACGGCCTGGTCCCGCTCCGCGCGGGCCAGATCGAGCGCGGCGCGCGGGTCGGATGCGCCGGTGAGCGCGCGGCCGAGCACGAGCAAGCTCGATCCCATCCGAACGGCCTCAGCGATCGTCGCGACGCGGGCCTGATCGTGGGTGGGGACTCCGTGCGGCCGGATCCCTGGCGTCACCGCGTAGAACGGGTGCCGGACCAACACCCGTAGGTCGGGGATGTCGGTCGCTGCGCACACGATCCCGAAGGCGCCCGCGCTCTCGGCGATCGTCAGCATGCGCGCGGCGGTGATCTGGGGAAAGAACGGTCGTTCGAAGCCCGGCGGCAGGTTGGAGGCGTCCAAGCTCGTCAGCACGGTGACGGCAACGATGCGCGTGCCTCCACCCTCGCGCGCGCCTTCGACTGCGGCGGCAATCATCGTCCTGCCACCGAGCGCGTGGACGGTGAGCAGCTCGGCGCCGAGCCGCGCCGCCGAGCGCGCCGCACCTCGCACCGTGTTCGGAATGTCGTGGAGCTTGAGATCGAGGAACACTCGGCGTCCGCGGTCTACGAGCGCGCGCACGGCGGCGGGCCCTGCGGCAGTGAACAGCTCGAGGCCGATCTTCGCGATCTCCGGCCCTTCGCCCAAGCGGCGGTCGAGCTCGAGCGCGTCGTCGAGCGCCGGCACGTCGTAGGCGATAGCGATCTCCGTCACGTGCTACGCCCTCCCTGCGCTGCGGCCCGGCGCCTGACCTGGGTTGCGGGCGATGCCGGTTTCGATCCGGACGGGACCGCGGCGGGCGTCGCCCTCGGCCCGAGCAGGCAGCCGCGCCACTCCTCCAGCCGGCGGATGCCGCGGGCGCGCAGGAGCACGGTCATCTCCTCCAGCACCTCCGCCGCCGCCTGCGGGCGGATGAAGCTCGCGGTGCCGACCTGGACCGCGCTCGCCCCGACGGCGATGAACTCCAGCGCGTCGCGCCCGGTCGTGATCCCGCCCGAGCCGATCACCGGGATCCGGACCGCCGCCGCCGCTTCGTGGCAACGCGCGAGCGCCAGCGGCTTGATCGCCGGGCCGGACACCCCGCCGGTCGTCCGGTTGAGCTTGAAGCGCGGTGGCTCGAGATCGATCGCCATGCCGACGAACGTGTTGACCGCCGTCACCGCATCGGCCCCGCCCTGCTCGCACGCGATCGCCAGATCGGCCACCGAGGTGACGTCGGGCGAGAGCTTCGCGATCAGCGCCGTGCGCGTGAGCGGGCGCAGCGCGCGCAGCGTGCGTTCGAGCCGCCGCGGCGCCGCCCAGTAGCGCGCGCCGCCCCGCGCCACGTTCGGACACGAGAAGTTGATCTCGAAGCCGCCGATGCCGGGCTCGCCGCCGAGCGCCGCCAGCAGCCGCACCAGCTCGCCCGGCGTCTCGCCGCCGAGCGAGGCGATCACGGTCGCCTTCAATGCGCGTAGCCGCGGCAGCTTCTCGCGGCGGAAACGCTCGAGGCCGACGTTTTCGAGCCCGATCGAGTTGAGCATCCCTCCGGCGCTCTCGGCGATGCGGACGGCGGGATTGCCGGCGCGCGGCTTCAGGGTCACGGTCTTCGTGATCACGCCGCCGAGGATCGCGAGGTCGACGACGTGCGCGTACTCGTCGCCGTAGCCGAACGTGCCGGAAGCGGTCAGGATCGGATTGCGCAGCGCCAAGGGACCGATCCGAACTCCGAGATCGGGCGCTGAAGACCGGCGGCTGGGACCGGGCTCGCGGCTCATTCGACGCGCTCCCAGTCCAAGTCCTGGGCCGCGAACACCGGCCCCTCGGTGCAGCACATCGCGTACTCCTCGTTGCCATGGAGCGACGGCCGGGTGGTGCGCTCGCGCCGGTGCTGCTGGCGGCCGGCGGCGCTGCGTGGCATCGGGCAGCCACGGCAGACGCCGGTCCCGCACGCCATCACCGACTCCATCGCCAGGAACGTCGGGACCTCGTTGCGCAGTCCCCAGAGCGCCGCCGCCTTGAGCATCCCGTGCGGACCGCAGGCGTGGATCGCGAGCGGCTTCGGCAGGTCGCGCGCGACACGTTGGAGCAGGCCGAGCACGGTGCCGTGCACACCTCGGCTCCCGTCGTCGGTCGCGAGGTGCAGCGCACCCTTCATCCGGCGGAGCCGAGCGCGCGCCTCGCCGAGCCCGACCAGGCGCTCGTGCGTCCGCGCTCCGAACAGGAACGTGCACCGCCGACCGGCGCGGGCGAGCGCGTCGGCGGCGAACAGCAGCGGCGCCACGCCTCGACCACCGGCGAGCAGCACCGGCGTCCCCTGGACCTCGAGCGGAAAGCCGCGCCCGAGCGAACCGAGCACCCCGACCGAATCGGACGGCGTCAATCCCGCGAGCGCGAGCGTGCCGGCGCCGACCGGCGCGTAGAGGAATCCCAGCGCCAGCCCGCGCGCGGTGCGCGTCACGCTCGCGACGCTCATCGGCCGCGGCAGCAGAACCGGCGAGGGCCATTCGATCAGCAACTGCACGAACTGACCTGGAGCTGGCGCCGCGAAATCAGCCGGCACCCTCAGCTCGAGCCAGCGATGTCCCGCACCCGCGTCGTCGTGGCGGACCACGCGCGCCTGCACCTGACGCCAGGTCGCCGGCGTTGGCGCGGCGGCCGCGCTCATCGCTCGATCCGTCCGGAATCGCGCGGCGCCGGCGGCGCCAGGATGCGTCGCACGGTGTCGATCGGCGTGAAGCCCGGCCGAAAGAGCAGGCTGTCCGCCGGAGCGCCGGGCATGATGACTCCCGGCGGCCGCTGACCGCGTGTCCGGGCGAGGGAGTCGGGCTCGATCGTGATGCCACCCCTGGGGCCGAGCGGCGCGACCAGATCCGGCGGCTGGCTGAGCACAGCACCCGTGTCGGCAGCCGCGAGCGTGACCGTGACTTCGGGCAGTTTGATCAGCGAGTCGGGGACCTGGTGCCCGGCGCGCTCGAGGTAGTCGCGCGCGGAGAGCTGTCCTTCGGTGCGCGGGTGCTCCCGCACCACCACCCACAGCACCGAGTCGGCGGCGGCTGGTTGATCGAACTTGTGCCGCAGCACCCAGGCCTCGGCATTCATCGCTTTCGCCGCATGGGGCGTGTTCGGGTATTCGAGGGCGATGCGCCGGTATTCCGTGAGCGCGCGATCGGGCTTGTCGAGCTGGAACAGGTACACCTCCGCCAGCAGGAATCCCGCCTCCACCTTCTTGTCGAGCGAGTCGCCGCCGGCGCTGCGATAGCGCGCGATCCGCTCCAGGTTCTCGAGACGCAGGGCGGCCTGCTCGGTGAACGCGGAGCTGCTCATGTGGTTCCTGACCAGCGCGTATTCGGCGCGCGCGGATTCGAAGTCGTCGGCGCCGACCTCGTGGGCGTAGCCGATCCGGTACTGCGCCTCGGCCGCGAGCAGCGTGCGGGGATAGAGACGGAGCACGTCACGGTAGGCTTCGAGCGCCTCCGGCTGGCGTTCGGCGGCGAGATAGACGCTGCCGATCCGGGTCTGCAACCTCCCGTAGCGCGCCCCCGCGGGATTGGAGCTCACCGGCGTGATCGCGCCGCTCGTGTCGGCGATCGCGGGACGGACCTCGTGCGCGAGCGCGTCCCGCAGCAGGGTCAACGCCTCTTCGTACTTCCGCGCGCCTTCAAGTGCGTCCACTTCCCGCAGCAGGTAGTCGAATCGCTCGTCGTCGGTGTTGGCGCGAAGTCCCAGCGCCTGGAAGTCGATCCGGGCATGCGGGTAGTCGCGTGTCGCGAACAGAGCGTCGGCGCGCGCCCTGAGCGCGAGATTCTGAAGCCGGCTCTCCGGGAACCGCTCGATCACGTGGCCCGCCGCCACGGCGGCCTCGGCCGAACGGTCGAGCGCCATCAGCGCCCGCGCGCGCTCGAGATGAGCGTAGGGCGCCAGCTCGTGACGCGGCTCGGCGACCAGAAACGTGTCGAGCATGCGCTCCGAGTCGGCGTATTTGCGCGCCTGACGGTACGCGACGCCGAGATAGAACATCGCTTCGTTCCGAAGCGGGCTGTCGGGGAAGCGGGTCGGAAACGCCTGCAGCACGTCCACGGCCAGCAGCGGATCCTCGCGCCCGACCAGCGCCCGCCCCCACATGAGATGCGCGTCGTCCACCCACTTGGACTTCGGGTAGATCGAGATCACTTTCTTCGCGTAGTCGATCGACTTCTGATAGTTCTGTTGCGCGGTCGCGTCCGCCTTGTCGAGCGAATACGGCTGGCCCTGGGAGGCGCGGTCGTAGTGACGGCGCGCGAGATAGAACGTGTTGTAGTACGCGCACGACGAAGCGAGCACGGCGAGCAGCACGAGCGCGACCAACGGGCGCGCACGGGAGCGCCCGAGGGCGCGCAGGCTCCGGTCAGCTCGCGCGCGCGACATTCTGGTTCGGCGCCCGGAGCAGGCTCACGCGGCCCTCGGCGTCGACGATCCGCACCACCACGTCGACCTGGATCTCGGGACCCCACTTCGGCCCCTCGCGCGCCAGGATCTCGATCCGGCTGGCGCCCGCGGCGCGCGGCTCCTGCTCGACCGCGAGCGTCTCCCACACGTGCTCGCCGTGGAGCACCCAGGTCGAATCCGCCTTCAAGCCGGGCGGAAGCCCCGTGCCGTCTTCGGTCGCAATCCGCAGCGTCGCGATCATCGGCTTGCCGTCGGGCGGCGAGATCGGCATGAAGTCACGCCACAGCTCCGCACTGAGCGCGAGCGTCCGCGCGCCGACCGTGACGGTGGTCGGCGCCGAGCGCAGCTGGCTCAGCGGCCGCGACGGAAGTGCGGCGCTCGAGCGGCAACCCATGACAGCAACGATCA
>DASQFU010000184.1:0-5812 GCA_035632955.1 Candidatus Limnocylindria bacterium | reverse complement strand
GACCTGGCGGAAGGGGTGCGAAAGGTCGCCGCCTTGGGCGCCCACGATGCGAGCACCGTGCGTCGGGTCGTGAACATCTCGGATCCTGCCGAACCGAGAACCAGCACAGTTCGAGCACAATCCGGCGTGCGAGCGACCCATGCGCGACAGGTGCCAGATGCGTAACTGCTTGAAAGATGGTGCCGGAGGGGGGACTCGAACCCCCACTCGGTTTGAGCCGAACGGGATTTTGAGTCCCGCGCGTCTGCCAATTTCGCCACTCCGGCGGAAGGACGACTGAACCTAGCAAACCCGCGAAGGCAGCGGCAAACACGCGCGCTCTCCACAGCGTTGCGGCTGCTCGTCCAAGCCCTCTTCCAAGCGTTGCCGAAAATCTCATCCAGCGCATCCCATGCGATGCCAAAGCCGCCACGCCTCGGCCCCGGTGGGAAACAAAATGTTTCCACGATGTTTCCAACGCGTTACCATCATGCTCAATCCGGTGGCGCGCCAGCCGATAACTCCGTCGATGGCGCGCTCGGTAGAAGGACGATCACCGAATGCGAAACGTGTTGGTCTGGTGCGCAGTGCTCACGTGCGCAATCAGCACCCCCGCTTCCGCGACTCGGTTCAGGCCGATCCATCGGCAAGAGCCGGCGGTTGTTTGGCGCATTCCCACAGCTCCGGTCTTCTGGATGCTGTCGAAGGTCACGGCCCCGTTTCGTGCGCAGCCGGCGCTTCCCAACAGCTCGCACTTGAGCCGCGACATGGGGTGGACGAGCCTGACCTTCGACGTGCACGAGCCGAGCACCGCGATCTTCGTCGAAGTTCAGGGCCAGGCGCAGTTCGACGCCGCCGACATCGTCTGCTCGGATGGAGAGATCGTCAGCCTTCCGCTCCGGAACAGCGTTCGCGGTCAGGGGATGTTTGCGCTCCACGACCTCGGCGCCACCAAGACGGTCGAGCAAGTCCGGATCACTGCGCGCGCCCGCTCCCCGCAGGCACGCGTCGGCTTGAGACTCGGCCTGTAGCACCGGGCAGCGGGAAGGTCACGAGCCTTCCCGCTCGCCCTTCCTTCTCCCTCTTCCATCCTGGCCCCGCTCGTTCGGCGACCGCGCCCGAGGTGTACCGGGCGGTGCGCGTCGAATGCGCCGCCACCTGCGGAATTCTTAGAGCGAAGAGTCACACCCGCGTTTCCGCTTACCGACCGCCAGGGGCACGAGTCGTGCGTTGCGTTAGTGACCGAAGCTCCCTGGATCGATGAACCATTCCCAAGGAGGAGTATCGATGAGGCGATTTCTGGTTGTGTGTCTGCTGGCGTTGCTGGGCGTCGAGCTTGCCGCTCCTGCGTTCGCCGCTCGCCGTGTGGTCGTGCGCAAGGGGCCCCGTCATCGCACGACCGTCGTCGTGCATCGCGGCTGGCCGATCCGCCGTCCGGCTCGCGTGGTCGTCGTGCGCCCAGCGCGAGTGGCGGTGAGAGTGCGACCGGCCGTGTATGTGTCGACGATCGTGTTCACGGGTGCCGTCGTGGCTGCGACCGCCAGTCCGGCTCACGACGTTTTGGCGTGGGAGGACGGCGAGACGTTGGAGAAGGCAGACGATTGGACCGAGTTCACGCTCAACTGTGACTCGCGCGGCACGAAGCTCTGGCTCCGGATCGTCGATGGCAAGGTGCAGGCGGATTGGGCCGAGGTCGTGTTCGAAAACGGCGAGGCGCGCGTCGTGGACTTCCAGGAGCGGACTCACGGGCCCGGTATGTATTCGCTGCTCGACTTCAAGAGCGGCCGCAAGGTCGACCACGTTCGCATGGTCGCCCGCGCCAAGAGCAGCGACGCCCGGATCGTCTTACGCATGGAGAAGTAGCGCCGAATCGCGCTGGTGGCCGGCGCGCTCCTCGATTAGCCTAGAGCGCTCGTTCGAGGAGGGGAGATGGATCCCAAGTTCCTGGCCGCCACGCGCGAGTCGTTCGCGACGCCCGGCGAAGCACTCACCCTGGGCGCGCCGTTGCACGGCGGCGAATGCCATCCCGAGCCGCTCGTTCACCTGCCGTTGGCGATGGCGAATCGCCATGGCTTGATCGCAGGGGCGACGGGCACCGGCAAGACCAAGACGCTCCAGCTGCTCGCCGAACAGCTCTCGAGTGCGGGTGTCCCGGTATTCCTCGCCGATCTGAAGGGCGATCTTTCCGGTCTCGGGGCGCCGGGGGAGAGCGACGCCCGGGTGGCCGAGCGCGCGAAGACCACGGGCTTCGCGTGGCAGGCCGCCGCGTTGCCGGTCGAGTTCCTGAGCCTGACCGGGGAGCGCGGCGCGCAGGTGCGCGCGACGGTGTCGTCGTTCGGGCCGTTGCTGCTCTCGAAAGTCCTCCAGCTCAACGAGACGCAGACCAGCGTGCTGGCGATGGTGTTCAAGTACTGCGACGACCGCGAGCTGCCGCTGCTCGACTTCGCGGACCTGCGCGCGGTGCTGCAACACCTGACCGACGCGGGGGCCGCCGACCTCAAAGACTACGGCGGCATGTCGAAGGCCACCGTCGGCGTGCTTCTCCGCGAGATGGTCGAGCTCGAGCAGCAAGGCGCCGAGGTGTTCCTCGGCGAGCCGCAATTCGACCTCGACGACTTGCTCCGGACCGCGCCCGATGGGCGAGGCGTGGTCAGCGTGCTCGAGCTCGCCGACGTTCAGAACCGTCCGGCGCTGTTCTCGACGTTCATGATGTGGCTGCTCGCGCGGCTCTACCACGAGCTGCCCGAGGTCGGGGATCTCGAGCGCCCGAAGCTCGTCTTCTTCTTTGACGAGGCGCACCTGTTGTTCGATGGAGCGAGCCGGGCGTTTTTGGATCAGGTCGAGCAGGTCGTGCGTCTCGTGCGCTCGAAAGGCGTCGGCGTCTTCTTCGTCACCCACAACCCGAAGGACGTGCCGGCCGACATCCTCGGGCAGCTCAGCCACCGGGTCCAACACGCGCTGCGCGCCTTCACCCCGAACGACGAGAAGGCGCTGAAGGCCGCGGCGCGCTCGCTGCCGAAGACCGACTTCTACGACGTCGAGGAGACACTGACCACGCTCGGGATCGGCGAGGCGCTGGTCACGGTGCTGAGACCGAACGGCGTGCCGACCGCTCCGGTCGCGGTGCGCATGATCCCGCCGGAGTCGCGTATGAGCCCGCTTTCGGAGACGGAGATGAGGCAGCGGCTCTCGACCTCGGAGCAGGTACGCGAGTACGCGCAGGCTGTCGACCGGGAGAGCGCTCGCGAGCTGCTCGCTTCGAGGATGGCTCCGGCCAACACGCCCGCAGGCGCAGGCGACGCCGAGACGGCGTCCAACCAGCGTCGCAAGGAGCCGCCCAGCACCTTCGAGCAGATCCTCAAGTCGCCGATGGCGCGGACCGTGGCCAGCACCATCACGCGCGGCTTGATGGGCGCGTTGCTTGGAGCGCCTCCGCGCCGGCGGCGCCGGCCCTACTTCTGAGCGCCGCATGAGCCGGAGTTCCCGCCGCTCCGCTCCGGCCAAAGGTCGCCGAGGCGCGCCGCCCGCGGCGTCCAGTGCGAAGCCGACAAAGGGACCCAAGCCGCCGAAGCCTCGCGACACGCTTCCCGATTGGGCTGTCCTGGGCCTGATCCTCGCCGCCGCCTTGCTGCTGCACGCGAGGGCCGTCGGCGTGCCGTTCTTCGCCGACGATTATTTGTTTCTCGATCAAGCCCGCAACCACTCACTCGGCGATGTCCTGACGCAGCGCGATCCGATTGGGAACTTCTTTCGCCCGGTCTCGCGCCAGTTGTTCTTCTGGGTGTTGGCGCGCTCGACTCAGGAATCCCCGTACGTGTTCCATGGCGTCAATGTCGCGCTGTTCCTGACCTCGCTCTGGCTGCTGTTCATTCTCGCGCGGCGTTTGGCGGGCCCGGTGGCCGCGGCGGCGGCGACCGCGTTCCTGGCGCTGCACTATGCCGCCGATGTGCCGATCCGATGGGCGTCGGGAAGTCAGGATCTGCTGGCGCTCACGTTCGGGCTCGCCACCTTGGTGCTGCATCTGGCCGGGCAGCGGATCCTGGCGGCTCTCACTCTGCTGCTGGCGCTTCTTTCCAAGGAGACCGTTGCGCTCCTGCCGTTGGTCGCGGTGATGGCGGATCGCCTGGAACAGGGCTCGTGGAAGGCGGCGCTCCGGCGGGGGTGGCCGCTCGGCGTGGCCGCCGCGTTCTGGTTCGCGCTCTGGCTGTCGACCGCCCATCTGCGCGCCGCGCCCGGCTCGACGCTCACGCTCGATCCGCTCGGCCCGCTCGCGGCGCTCTGGCACCTGATCCAGGTCACGATCGGACTCGAATGGACCAAGGGCCAGTTGGCGAAGAACTTCGGCGTCATGCCGCCGTGGCTGGCGCTGATCCCAGCACTCGCCGCGTTGTGGTGGGCGCGCGAACGCATGCGCGACGGCACGCGACCGAAGAGCGTTCGGCCCCTGATCGTGGGGGCGGCCGTGGCGCTTGCGGGCACGATCCCGGTCGCGGCGGTGATCGCCTTTTGGAGCGCCTACTTTTATCTGTTCGCGTTGTGCGGAGTGGCGCTGGTGATCGGCTGGCTCGCGACGCGGGTGCCTCGCTGGGCGTCGATCGGGTTGATTGCGGTGCTCGCCTGGGGCTCCGAGGGTGGCCGCACGTTGCAGGAGTTCGCGACCGCGAATGGCATGTGGACGACGCAATCGCACGTCAACCGGTTCTACTTCGAGCGTGCGACGACGCGGGTCTCGCGCTACCTCGCCGACATGAAGCGCCAGCGGCCGACGCTGCCCAAGCGCAGCACGCTGTTCTTCGCCGGTCTGCCGTCGTTCGTCGCGTGGCAAGCGGCCGATGGGCCGCTCGTCCGCTGGGCGTACCGCGACAGCAGCCTGCGCTCGCACTACCTCGGGGCATTGACGCTCGAGCGCGCGCGCCGCGGGCCCAGGTTGTTCTTCATCGTCCGGAACGACACGCTGCAGGAAACGCCCGATCCGCGCGAAGCGCTGCGCATCACGTCGCTGGCGATGATCCTGAGCGAGAACTACGGGCCCGCGCACGACGCGTTGGTCTTGCATCAGGAGTTCGAGCCCAACGCGCACTGGGCCTCGTACTGGCTCGGTTGGATCGCCTGGACTCGTGGCGACACGGTCGAAGCGAAGGAGCATCTTCGGGAGGCGCAAGTCGAGCTGCGTCGAGGCCCGAGCCCCGAAATCCCACGGGCGCTCGCGATGCTGGCGGTCCAGGACACGGTCAACGCCTTCAACCTGATGATCAACGCTGTCTCCCGCTACGCGCTCGATCCCCAGGCGCACGGGCTGCTCGCGGACATCGGCGTCAAACAGATTCCGAATCGCGCGACCGCGCAGATCGAAGCGTTCGCCGCTCGGGCACTGGCGCCCGACGATCCGATGGCTTGGTATCGCTGGGCGCTGATCGAGACCCAGGCGCATCGCATTCTCGAGGGCGTACGGGCGCTCGAGCGCTACTTCGCGCTCGGCGGGACCGACATCCAGCGCGACTTTTACGCGCGACAACTGCTCGAACAGTTGCGCCGCGCATCGCCAGGCGGCGATTTGGCTCAGGAGGGTCTGCGAAAGGCGGGGGTTGGGGGGAAGCGGTGAGGCGCTGGTTGTTTCGGTTCGTCGTACGCGAGCGGCGAAACATGCAGTGAGCCGAGCAACTTGCGGGGCGCGGTTGACGCAGCGTCCGAACCTGTTGTAAACCCCTCGCAGAGAGTGTGGGTGGGGCTGTAGCTCAGTTGGGAGAGCGCTTGACTGGCAGTCAAGAGGTCGACGGTTCGATCCCGTTCAGCTCCACCACTTTACCTTGCGACGGATCGCCATGTGCCTGTC
>DASQFU010000183.1:0-9221 GCA_035632955.1 Candidatus Limnocylindria bacterium | reverse complement strand
GATGCACGACGCAACAGGGGATGCGCCAGTGTGGCGACCACGGCCTCGACGGCTGCATCTCGCTCCGAGTCCTCGGCGGCGAGGAGACGCGCTTGAAGCCGGGCATGGGCCGCAATCGTCTCCGAATTAGCATCGAGCGCAATCTGAGAGAGCAGCGCGTGTACGAGTCGCCCGAAGCGCGTTCCTCGCGGCCGTTCGGCGGCGCGCTCGACGGCCTCGACCGTCACATCGCCGGTCGAAAGGCTCTCGTCTTCGGCCTTCACGGTCGCCGTCGTCACGACCAGGCTCGGCGTGGCGCCCTGGATTCGCACGGTTCCGCGCCGGCTCTTCCACTGCAGATGAGCCTCGACCCCCGACTGGGCGCGCTCGCTGTTCGTATCTGCTTCGAGTATCCGCGTCTGAGCGAGCCCGAGCGTCTCGCGTACGCCGAGCTCGAGCTGATGCGGATCCCACCAGACGACACGGTGCTCTCCGACCTCGGGGCGGTGAAGGCCGGGGATCACCGAGGCAAGCGGAATCTCGCCTTGCTCGGAGCGTGACACCACGGCGTCGGACCCGAACTGTGGGCAGCCGGGCGCATCCTCCATCTCCAGCTCGCGCGCACGCAACGCTTCGGGATAGATGACCGGGGTCAACGCCTGCAGCCAGCCCTCGCGGCGCTCGTCCGCGACGACGGGGACGACGAGGAGATCGCGCGCGCGCGTCGCGGCCACGTATAGCAAGCGCACAGCCTCCTCGCGCTCCCGCTCCATCTCTTCGGTCGCATGCTCGAGCAGCTCGGGGGGCAGGCAACCGGCGAGTCGCATCGCGCATAGGCCCGCCTCCGCATCGACCCAACGCGACGGTTGTTCGGGCGTCTCGTTCGCGGTCATGTCGGCGAGGATCACGATCGGGAACTCGAGCCCCTTTGCCCGGTGCACGGTCATGATGCGCACGCCTTCGACGCCTTCCTCGATGATCGGCGCGTCGCTGGCGTCGCTGCGCTCGGCCTCGTCGGCGAGCCGGGCGACGAACGCCCGGAACGAGATCAGTCCGCGACGTTCGGCTCGGCGCGCGAGCTCGATCATCCGGCCGAGGTTGGCGAGCGCCTGTGGGCCGTTCGGCCAGTTCGCGAACCCCGCGTGCGCGCGAGTCGCTTCGAGCAGCCGGCTGATGGTGTCGGCGACCGGCCGACGGTTGCGTCCGCGGTGAAGGTCGCGCAGCAGCGCGAGCGCTTCGGCGACCTCGACCAGCGGCGGCGGCAGATCTTCCGGAACGCGACGGAAGGGATGGAGCGACTTCATACGCTCGCGGTAGGCGAGGAGCGCCGCGTCCGAGAATCCGAACATCGGCCCGCGCAGCGTCGCGAACAGCGCCAGCTCGTCCTCGGGCCGTTCGATCGCGAGCAGCGCGTTCCGGATCGCCTCGACTTCCTCGCGCTCGTGGAACGAGCTACCGCCGACGAGCAGATGAGGCACGTGGCGCGCCTCGAGGGCCAGCACGTACGGTCGCGTGACGTCGCGGTCGAACGATCGGAAGCGCCGGAACAACAGGCAGATATGCCGTGGGCGGATCGGCACGCGCTCGTCCGGCTTCTCGCGTTCGGTCACGGTCCAGCCGCTCTTGTCGATGAGCCAGTGGACGAACGCGGCGACCGCGTCTGGCAGCGACTCGTCGATTCTCCAGTCCACGACCTTCCCGTAGTCGCCGTACGGTGCGGGAACCGGAAGCGCGATCACCGCGGGTTGCTCGCTGACATCGCTCCGCGCCGGCGCCAGCGCGACGTACCGCGCCTGGGTCTGCGAGCGGCCATCCATGTGGACCGAGAACGCCGAGTTGACGGCGCGCTGGATCTCCGGCACTGAACGGAAGCTGACGTTGAGCTCGACCAGCTCGGCGCCGCCGTCGAGGAGCTGCCGCTTGACCCCCTCGTAGAGTCCGACGTCGGCGCGGCGGAAGCGATAGATGGATTGTTTGGGGTCGGCGACCACGAACAACTTGCCGGGCACGACCTGCACGCGTCGCCATCCGGTTTCGGCCGAATCGGCGGCGGCGAGGAGGAACAAGATCTCGACCTGGAGCGGATCGGTGTCCTGGAACTCATCCACGAACACGTGCGTGAAGCGCTGCTGCAGCTCGGCCCGGACTTCCGTGTCTTCGCGAACCAGGTCGCGCGCCCGGATCAGCAGATCGGTGAAATCGAGGCAGCCCGCTTGGGCCTTGGCGGATTCGTAGTCGGTGACGACCGGCCACAGCTCGTCGCGCAGCATCGGCGCGAGATCGGCCCCCGACGCCTGGACGAACCGCGTTAGCCGCGCGTGCGCGTCGTTGCGCTTCGTGCGCAGCTCGTTGCGCGGAAACGACGGATCGTCCCCGCGCGAGAATCCCTTCCACGTCCAGTGATTCCGATCCCGGGTCAGAAAGGCGGTCAGTTCCGCCTCGAGACCGTCGTGGTCGCGCCCGCGCATCGACTCGACCCGGCGCAGGTCCTCGACGAAACCCGCGACCTTCGCCAACGACTTCGTGAACCAGTCCTCGGGATTGCCGCGCGCCGCCCAGCCGGCGAGGTCCTCGAGGTCCGCAACCAGCGCGTCGATCTCGCGGTCGCGATCGAAATCCACATTGCGCCGCCACGGCGCTGGGAAGTCCCGGCGATCGACCAGCGCCCAAGCCGCATCGCGCAGAATCGCGCGCGGGCCTTCGTCGCGGCCGCGTCGCCTGGGCCCGAAGCCCGGCTCGCGGCGCCAGCGCCGCAGGATCCGGCGCACCGCCGGGCCCGGCCCCGCGAGCTGGCGCTCGAACCAGCGGTCGAACACGCGCTCGAACAGCCGGCGCGCCTCGTCCTCGGGCGCCACTTCGAAGCTCGGGTCCACGCCGGCTTCGACCGGGCGCTCGCTGAGGAGGTCGCGGCAGAACGCGTGAATGGTGCCGATGCGCGCCTGCTCGAGCTGGGGCAACGAATCGGTGAGCCGGCGGCGCTCGGACTCGGGCCGGCCGGAGTCGAGACGCGCTACCTCGATCGCGGTTCTCAATCGCAGCTTGAGCTCGCCGGCGGCGACCTCGGTGAAGGTCACCGCCACCATGCGTTCGAGCTGGCCGCGGCCCGCCGCCAGCAGCGCGACCATGCGCGTCACCAGCTCGGTCGTTTTGCCGGTGCCGGCCGCCGCCTCGACGACGAGCGTGGTGTCGAGATCCGAGCGGATCCGTGCGCGCCCCTCGCCGTCGGCGAGCGGCGTGCGTGGTGGGTTGGGCGGGCGCGTCGGCGCCGGCGACTCGGGCGCGGGCCGCTCGGGCGGCGCTCCGAACAGATCCAAGGTCATGGCTGCGACCTCAATTGAATCAGCGGCGCGACGCGATCCTTGGGTTTGCGCGTGATCCGCGATTCCTCCCACGGGCCGCATACCTGGCGGTAGTCGCACCAATTGCAGGCCCCCTTGTCCGGGTACGCCGGCAGAAATCCGTCGGCGAGCGCCTTAGCGACGGTCTCGACCACGTTCTTCATCGCCTCGCGGCTCTCGTCGTCGAGCGGGACGACCCGCTGCTCGAACCCGCCGGCGGCGGTGCAATAGTAGAGCTGCCCCGATTCGACCGGCTCGTCGAGCAGCCGCTCGCTGGCGAGCGCGTAGAGGACTGGTTGGAGCACTTTTCCGCCACCGATCACGGTGCCTTCCTTCGCTCGTGCCTTGCCCGTCTTGTGGTCGGTGACGCGCAGCCGGCCGGCCGGGTGGCGCTCGACCAGATCGATCGAGCCGCGCAGCTTGAGGTCGCCGAGCACCGGCACGGGATCGGTGACGCTCGCCGGATCCGCGTTCGGCCGGTGGCGGTCGGCGAGTCCGAACGACAGCTCGAAGCGGTGGGGCACGAAGCCGTCGCTCGCGGCGGCGGAGCGGCGCAGCCACTCGCGCAGGTCGGCGCGGATCGCCCCGATGCCGTCCTCCCACACGCGCGGGATCGCCGGCGCGAGCTGGTCGGCGTAGCGCTCGGCGATGTGATCGACCGCGGCATCGATCGCGTCGAACGCCTTCGCCAGCGCTTCGGTCGTGAGTGGGAGCAGCCCCTGGTCGCGAAGCCAGCTCGACACTTCGAACTGCACCTCGTGGAACAGCGCGCCGCGCGTCAGCGGATCGATCGTCTCGATCGCGACCGGCTCCTCGCGCGGCTCCAGGCGGTGGATCGCCTGGAGAAAGAAGCGATACGGGCACACGGAGTAGTTCTCGAGCGCGGTCGGCGAAAACGACCGCGCCTGCATCTGGTGGCGCTCGAGCGCGGCGCGCGCCAGCTCGTCGGGGTCCACGAGCCCGTCCGCCGGTGTCCAGCGCTTGATCCAGCGCCGCGCGCGGGCGCGCAGGGCGCGAGCCAGCGTCGGATTCACGTTCAAGAGATAGGAGGCGGCGCCAATCGTCGCTTCGGGGTCTGCGGCTCTGAGCTTGGCGAGCACCGCGAGGTCGTATTCGGCCTCGTCGATCGCGTCCTCGGCACGCTCGGGCGCTGGCCATCCCAGACGGATCGAGGCGCCGGCCTCGGCGCGCTTGCGTAGCTCGTCGAATCCCGGCAGGCGACCTTCGATCGCCTGCAACGCTTCCAATGCGTAAAACGACGGCACGCGCGGGCGAGCCTGCTCGGAGTCCAGCCGCGGATAGGAGAGATAGAGCCGCTCCCGCGCCGCGCCGGCGGCGAGCCGAAGCGCGAGCCGTTCCTCGGCGCCCCTGCGCTCCTGGGTCGGGAGCGAGCCGCCGTCCAGATCGCGGCGGATCGCATCGCTCAGGATCGGATCCTCGACGATCTTGCGCGGGAACAGTTTCTCCGCGAGGCCCGGGACGAACACGACGTCGAACGCCAGGCCGCGCGCGGCTTCGACGGGCGCGACGAACACCGCGCCGTAGCGCCGGCGTTCGGGAGGCAGCGTGAGGTCGCGCAGCCGCGGCCCGAGCACGTGCTGAATTGCATCCAGATCCACGGGTCCGATCGGGCCCATGGGCTCGAGCTCGATCAAGGTCGCGAGCACCATCTCGGGATGCCGGAGCGCGGCCGTGGCGAGCGCGCGCAGCTCGTCGAGCCATTGCTCCCAGCGAGCGTCGCGCGGGAGCGCCGCGAGCCGATCGATCAGCGGCAGCGCAAAGTCCCGCAGATGCGCGAGGTCGGCGAGGCTCCGGTCGAGCGCCGCGGCGCGCGCGTCCTCGCCGGCAAGGTCGCGGCGCTGGAGCCGCAGCTCCTGCTCGAGCCCGGCCAGCCGGCGCGCCCAGCGGTCGCGCCCGCCGATCACGGACGCGTCCACGAGCAGCTGCTCCCAGCGCCACGGCGCGCGCAGCGTGCCTTCGAGCACCGCCTTCTCGTCGGGGTCGCGAGGCAGCGGATCGTCGGTGGCCTGCGCCTGCGGCAGCTCGGGCTCTGGCGGAATCGGCTGAAGATCGTGGTCGGGCGGCATCCAGACGGCGCGCTCGCGGCGTTCCGGGTCGGGAACCTGGGCGAGCGAGAGGTACTCGGAGAAGCGGCGCGCCGAGAGATCCTCGGCCGCGCACGCGAGCAATGCCAGGAACGCACGCCCGGCAGGTTCCGGTTGGGCGGTGCCGCGGGCGAAGAAGGCCGGAATGGCGGCGCGGCCGAGCGCTTCCTGAAGGTGCGATCGATACTCCGACGGCGAGCGCAGGAAGATCGCCATGCGATCGAACGGCACGCCGCGCGCGGCCTCGTCCTGGATCGCGCGGGCGATCTCGATGCACTCGCGCGACTCGCCGGGCGACGAAGTGAGCCGCACGCTGTCGTCCAGAACTCCGGCCGGCGGTGAAGAGGTTTCGAACAAATAGCTCTGAAGCGCGGCGAGCGATGACGGCGAACGCGAGGTTTCGCCCGCAATGGGTTCGGCCGCAGCCTCGGGACCGCAACCGAGGGTTTCGGCGAGCCGCTCGATCGCGATCCGGTCGCCGGTTGGCGCCGTCGCCAGCGCCTCCGGCGCGCGGCGGGCGAGCGCCGCCACCAGTTCAGCCTCGGCGCGAGTCGCGAGCGGCAGGTCGAGCAGCAGGAGCGGCAAGCCGACCGGCTTCGGCGCCTCACCTTGTTCGATGGCTTGCCGCGCCGCCGCGAACAGCGCGGCACGATCGGCGAGCCGCGCTCCGGCGAGCTCGCGCGCGGCGGCGGCGGCGATCTCGGCCAGGTCGCGACATCCGCGCGGCTGGCAGCTCAGCGTTTCGAGGTCGATGCCGTTCATCCGCAGCTCTTCGAGCGTGCGAGCGACGGCATGGGCGAAACCCGGCCGCAACGCGACCGGCGCGAAATACTGCAGCGCCCCGCGCTCGTTCAGGCCGTGAACCGCGCGCGCCGTCACCGCGGCGAGCGAAAGGCTGGTCGCCGGCGCGTGATCGTTGCGCGCGAGCGTGGGCGCGGCGAGCAGGGTCGCCAGGCGGTCGAGCGTGAACCGAGCCGCGCCGAACCGCGTGCCCCCGGTCGCAACGACTCCGCGCAGCGCGTCGTCGCAGGCGTGCCAGGTGGGGCCGATGATCAACGTCTCCGCGTCGCGGGGCCAGCGGCCGAGCCATTCGGTAGCGACGCGCAAACGAGCGTCGGCGCGCGGCGAAACGATGAGCCGGTTCATGAGCCGGAGACTAGCAGGTGTGATCGCCGGATTGTGTCCGGCCTCTTGGCTCCCTTATGCTTGCGCGACTTTTCCGCTTCGCTCCCGCGGCATCTCGGCGTCCCCGGAAGGCCCGCCCTCGCCGCCCCGAGGCGGTGACGACGTCCACGGCAGAAATCTCGACTGCCGGAAGTCACGGTGCCCGTGAGCCCCGACTTGGCCGGCTGCTAGGAGGTGGCAACCATGACGGCATCCCATGGGCCCACGGGCGAGCGGACAAGCTCGTCGGCGGTCATCAACGGCGGAGAAGTCGCGGCATCGGTCCGCACCCTGAACAACTACATCGGCGGCCGCTGGGTCCCGTCGACAGCGACCGGCTTCGGGGAAGTGCGCAATCCCGCCAACGATGTATTGCTCGCCCGGGTTCCCCTCGGCGGCGCCGAAGACGTCGACCGCGCCGTGAAGGCCGCGCTCGCGGCGTATCCGGCTTGGCGAGCGACGCCGCCCGTGCAACGCGTGAAGGCTTTGTTCAAGCTCAAGGCGTTGTTCGAGGACCATTTCGAGGACGTCGCGCGGACGGTGACGAGCGAGCACGGCAAGACGCTCGACGAGTCGCGCAGCAGCGTGCGGCGCGCGATCGACAACGTCGAGAACGCGATCGCGATTCCGCAGCTCATGCAAGGGACCGCGCTCGAAGACGTGGCGCACGGGATCGACTGTCACACCGTCCGGCAGCCGCTCGGCGTGTTCGCCGCAATCACGCCGTTCAACTTCCCGGCGATGGTGCCGCTGTGGTTCCTGCCCTACGCGGTCGCGTGCGGGAACGCGTTCATCGTCAAGCCGAGCGAACGGGTGCCGCTCTCCCAGGTGCGGATCTTCGAGCTGATACACGACGCCGGGTTCCCGGATGGCGTGGTGAACCTGGTGCATGGGGCCAAGGAGGCGGTCGACGGCATCCTCGACCATCCGGGCATCGCCGGCGTCTCGTTCGTCGGGTCGTCGCCGGTCGCGCACTACGTCTACAAGCGCGCAGCCGAGACCGGCAAGCGCGTGCAAGCTTTGGGCGGGGCCAAGAACTTCGTGGTCGTGATGCCCGACGCAGACATGGACCGCGCCGCCGCGATCTCGACCGAATCCTGCTTTGGATGCGCGGGGGAGCGCTGCCTCGCGAACAGCGTCGTGCTCGCCGTCGGTGACGCGCACGAGAGGATCAAGGACAAGCTGGTCGCCGAGGCGAAGAAACTGCGCGTCGGCGATGGCGCGGAGACGGCCGTGACGATGGGGCCGCTGATCACGCGCCAGCATCGTGACAAGGTGCTCGGCTACATCGAGAAGGGGCTCCAGGAGGGAGCGAAGCTGGTGCTCGATGGCCGCGGGTATCGCGACGCGAAGAATCCCGACGGCTACTACCTCGGGCCGTCGATCTTCGACGAGGTCAAGCCCGACATGGTGATCGGGAAGGAAGAGATCTTCGGGCCGGTGCTGTGCCTCATGAAGGCGAAGGATTTCGACGAGGCCGTCGAGATCGTGCGCACGCACGATCTCGGCAACGCGACCAGCATCTTCACCAGCAGCGGCAAGTGGGCGCGCGAGTATCGTTACCGGGTCGAGCCGAGCATGCTCGGCGTCAACATCGGCGTCGCGGCGCCGATGGCTTACTTCCCGTTCGGCGGCGCGAAGGGCAGCTTCTACGGCGACCTCAAGGCGCATGGCCGCGACGGCGTCGAGTTCTACACCGACAAGAAGGTCGTCATCTCGCGGTGGTTCTGAGTTGGGCGATCTCTTGAATCCGCGAGCGGGATTGATGGCGATCGCTGTGCTCGCGATCCTGTGCGGCGCTGCGGTGCCGTCACGCGCGGTCGACGTTCCGACGCCCTGGTGGATGTCGCACCTACGGAACGATCTGGCGGGCGAGCCGCGGGTCCGAGTGCTGGGAGCGAGCCGTGTCTTGATGCTGGATCGACCTCAGGTCGATAGCGCGGGGGTGCATGCCGCCGAACCGATTTCCTGGTCCGAGATCGAGCGCATTCAGAGAGGCCGCAGCGCAGCCGGGCGCGGTGCTTTGTACGGCGGTGCGGCGGGCGCCCTGCTGGCGATCGGCTATCACGTGCTCCTGAACGATGCGACGGAGGAGGACACCCCGCTCGTGCCGGCGCTCGTGATCACCGGCGGCGCGACGCTGGGAGCGATGATTGGCTCGATTGGCACGACGTGGCGCACGATCTATCCACCGGCCGATCTGCCGATGGCGCGACGGATCAAACGATGATTCAAGTCGGCTACCGCACCTGCCTCCTGAGCCTAGTGCTTGCGTTCGCGCCTCGCCTCGCTTTCGGCGAGGTCCACCGCGTTCCGGCGCACTACCCAACGATACAGGCTGCGATCGTCGCCGCAGCGGCAGGTGACGAGATCTTGGTCGGTCCAGGTACCTACGACGAAAACCTCGATACTCAGGGCAAAGGCCTCTGGCTTCGATCGGAAGCCGGCCCGGAGATGACGATCGTCGATGGAGGCAAACGTGGTCGGATCCTCCTTTGTGGTGGTGGCGATGTCATAGAAGGATTCACCTTACAAGCTGGTTATCATCCCGACGTTGGCGGGGCGATCTATAGCTTCGGACCCACTGCCCAGTTAACCATTCGCAACAACATCATTCGCAACAACTCCGTAGGAG
>DASQFU010000182.1:0-5168 GCA_035632955.1 Candidatus Limnocylindria bacterium | reverse complement strand
TGGTGGCTGAGCAACGCCTGGGCGTACTGCAGCTTGTCGTATGTGTCCTGGCCGATGGTGAGCTGCAGCGCAAAACGCTGCGGCGAAAGCGGCGCCACCTTTGCTCGCGGGACGACTGGCTCAACTTGCCCCGGGGCAAGTTGGCCGATGGGTGCTCTAACTGGCCCCGGGGCCAGTTGCGCGATGAGCAGCGCGGGTGAGGGCGGAGCGGAGATCGCCCGCACTTGGGCTGACAGCTCCGGCTGCGGAAAGTGCTGCGCCAGTAGCTGTTCGAGCTCCGCCTTGGTCCGGCGCGCGGCGGCCCCGATGAGCTCGTCGGCGTTCTCCGGAGTGAGGTGAGGCGTCAGCATCACCACCGCACTGAGATGCAGGCGACCATCGGCCACAGCATCGAAGATGGCGGGGAACTGCCGGGCAGTGCGCGCAGCGCGGATGCGCTTGAAGGCGGTGTCCTCGGATAGACGCAGTTCATGGACGCAATAGGCGTGCATCGAGGGATACGCCGCCGGCAGGTAGAGACGCCGGGTGTCGACCTCGGCGATGTGAGCCAGCAATGCTGCCGTGGTGGCGCGATCTCGAGCGACGAGTGCCGCCAGATCGCGAAGCAGAGTTTGATCGCTGAGATGCAAGAGCGAGTAGGCACGCATTGACCGACCCTTCCACGGGGGCGCACCGCGGAGGTCCACATAGGGCTGGTCTGTTGTACCACGACGGTTTTCGGCGCTCTCACCGTCGCGCAGCGCGCGCCGGACGAAGCATCACGACTTCTTTTCTTCGGGCGAGCCGATCCGTCTCGTGGTGGCGTCCTGTGCGCGTTGGCACCGTGCTAGAGGAGCAGCGGCGAGGCTTTGAGGATCGCTCTCGCAAGCTCGTCAAGTGAAATCATGAATCTTCTTTTCTCGGCCACCGTCAACTCTTCGCCATGCCACTCACGGGTAGTTGCGCCCGGACTACGTATCGCGCTTAGAAGAGTCGTGTGATGAAGCGAAGCGTCAGAACGTCACCGGTGATGCGGCGAACTAAGTGAGGGCGGTACGCGATGAACGCTCGCTCGATCTCGTGCTTGCCCGTGATCGGGCTTGCCTGCGGCTCATCGCGTTGAGCCCTAAGCCGCTTCGTCGCTCCCCACACTCAGGCGGGCGCGGATCCGCGCCACGAGATCCTTCATCTCGTATGGCTTGGAGATGAACGCGTCGGCGCCCATGTCCATGGCGAGACGCCGGTCCTGGTCTCCGGAGCGGGCGCTCAGGATCAGGATCGGCAGCCCCTTGTAGCGCTCGTCGAACTTGAGTGCGCGGCACACCTTGTAGCCGTCGAGCTTCGGCAGCATGAGGTCCAGGACCATCAGGTCCGGCCGCTCGTCTCGCGCCTTGCGCAGCCCTTCCTCGCCGTCGGCGGCCTCGATCACGTCGAACCCCTCGACTTCGAGCCCGAAGCGGAGCACCGAGACCAGGTCGGACTCATCGTCGACGATCAGGATTCGCGGTCGGGTTTGGGACATGCGGAAGCCCTCGGGAGATTGGTCTCTCTCGGGGGGTTATCGGAACGGATCGCTCCAGCCTGAAGGGGGGAATTGCAATCCGCCCGCTCCCGAGGCCCAGCGTCAGCTCCCGGTGGCGTCGACCTTCTCGAACTCGACCGTGCGCAACGCCTCGACCGCGGCCACCAGGTCGCGGACACGGATCTCGAGCCGGTAACGGCCCAGCGGCAGCCCCTGAATCGGGATCGAGACGTACTGGCGTCGCAAGGTGCCGGCCTGCTCTTCGCGGCGGATGGCGGAGATGGCCGGGATTTCGGGACGCGGCGCCAGCAGCCGCTGGATCCAGACCCGGCGGTCCCTGGCGGCGGAGTGCACCGTGTATTCCAGCTCGAAGCGCGAGCGCCCGTCGCCGCCCGGACGGAGGTGGTAGGTCTCGAAGTACACGGTCAGCGGATCGGCCCCGGCGACGCGAGCGCCGGGATTGGCCTGCAGGCGCACCGAGGGCTCCGGTCCGGGGCCTTCCACCTGCGGGGCGCCGCAGGCGACGAGCACGTCGCTCAGACTCAGCGTCCGGGGTGGCGGCTCGATCCGGATCGGCGCGCGGAACACACCGCGCCCCCCGCGTGGGTCCCGAACCGAGAGCCCGGCGATGTAGTCGCCGGGGGGAAGCACGCTTGCGAACTCCGCCGCACGCCGGGCGACCGGGTCGCATGGCGAGGGAGCGAGATCGCGCCGGCCACGCGCGAGCTCGTGACGCGCGGTGTCCAGCACCACCCACTCGGCCCACAGCGTGTCGCCCGGTTCGCCCGCAGCTTCGAGGAACGCCAGCAGTTGGGGACCGCTGCCCGCTTCGAAGCGCGCCAGCACGCCGTCGACCGGCAGGCGGCGCGCGCCCGGCGGCAGTAGCGGGAACACGCCGCGACCCCCACGCGTCGGCAGCACGTCATCGCGCGCGGCCAGCACCGCCGGGTTCGGCTCGCGTCCGACCGGCGGATCGCGCGTGATGGGCGGGAGGTAGAACTCCGAGAGCAGCCGGTCCTCCATCGTCACCGTCATTCCAAGCCCGGGATAGCTCCACACCAGGGCGTTCATGGGATATCCCGGGCCGGTTTGGAAGCTGAAGCTCAGGCGCGATCCGACCGGGTTGTAGATCGCGCTCTCCGGGGGCCCGTAGCGGACGTAGTACTCGCCCCGCTCGTCCCATTCCCTGCGCCGCGGATTGAAGTAGAGGAAGTACGCCTGAGACACGCGCGACCAGTATTCGAGTTGCGCCTCGTTCTCGGGGGTGACGGGATCAGGATCGTTCTCGCGCCAGAAGCGGCGCCGGAACTCGACTTGCTCGGGCGCGCTCAGGCGCCTCAGCCGGGCCGTGTCGGCTTCGCTAGCGACCGGCGCGATGTCGTCGAACCGCGCGCGCGCGAGCGCCGGCAGCCGCGGGATGGCGAGGCGGAAGGCGCTGTCCGCGCGCTCGACCCGCCCGAGCCGGAAGCTCAGGTGCGCGACCGCAAGCAGCGCTTCGGCGCGCTCGGGATCGGCGGCGAGCGAGCGTTCCGCGCTGAGGAACGCACCCGTGAGGTCGTTCTGCTCGAGCTGCAGCGGCGCCAGCTTGAGCCACGGCTCGGCGTCGGCCGGAGCAAGATCGGCGGCGCCGTGGAAGTGCGTGACGGCGCGCCCGAGCGATGCCTTGTCCAGGTACTTCAGATAATCGCGGCGCCACACCTCGCCGAGCCCGAGCTGCGCCGCGGCGTTTCCGGGAGCGAGCTGGCCGGCGCGCTCGAAACGCTGCCGCGCCTGCTTGAGGAAGCCCATTCGGTAATAGACCTGCGCCAGAGCGAGCTGGTGGTCGAGATGGTTCGGAGCGAGCAACGCAGCGCGCTCGAGAAACCGCATGGCGACGCGCCGCTCTTCGACGCGGTTGTTCGCGAGCAGCGCCAAAGCCTGGCGATGCAGAGAGTCGGCTTCGGAGCTCGCCGATAGCTGGGCACCTCGGGCCGGGCCCGCCGCCAGCATCATGACCAGGCAGGCCGAGCCAGCGGAACGCAGAGCAGGCAACAAGGAACGAACCTCCGTGGACTCGCGAGACGCGAAACGTCGCGCATCGGACCGGCCGGCCTTCTCGACGCGCTCGGCGAGCTCGGCGAGCTCGCAGTCTAACCGACGCGCGCGGGCGGGGCGCCAGCGTCTTGACCACGCGCTGCGCTTCCGACAAGATGCCGACGCATGAACGATTCCTCAACTCTTCACATCAAGCCGCGCCGGCGGCCGGCGGGCGGCGATCGATCGATCGCGGGCGTGAAGCATCCCGCACGAACGGAACGCGTGCGCCGGGCGCTCGCGGACCGCGGCCAGGTCGAACGGCTGTCGCGCATGTTCCGTGCGCTCGGCGATCCAACCCGCAGCAAGCTGGTGTTCGCGCTGTCGTTCGAGGAGCTGTGCGTCGGCGAGCTCGCCGATCTGCTCGGCGTCTCGCTCTCCGCCACGTCGCACCAGCTCCGCATTCTGCGGGACCTCGAGATCGTCCACGTTCGCCGCCAGGGCAAGAGCCAGCGCTACGCGCTCAACGAGGAGGCGTTTGGCTTCTGCTCGCCGCGCTTCTGCCAGGCCTGGCAGTCGGCGCTCGAGCCGGGCGGCAAGCGCCGGAGGACCCCCGTCGGGCATGTTTGAAGCTCTGGTCATCACTCTGCGCGAAGGCGTCGAGGCGGCTCTCGTCCTGGCGATTGCGCTCGCGGTGCTGAGGCGTGGCGGCCGCGATCATCTGCGCGCGCCGCTGCTCGCCGGCGCCGCGGCCGCGCTCGTCGTTTCGGCCGTGGTCGCCGGGTACGCGACCCGCATCACGTACAACCAGGAGCTCGCCGAAGGCGTCGCGATGCTGGTCGGCGCGATCCTGGTCGCCGGGCTCGTCTGGTGGATGTGGAAAACCGGACCGCACATGAAGCGCGAGGTCGAAGCGGGCATCGCCAAAGCCGCGAGCGGCGGTCAGGGTGGATCGTTCGGCGTGTTCCTGTTCGCGTTCGGCATGGTGTTCCGCGAGGGGCTCGAGACGGCGATCTTCCTGTCCGCCGCCGGCTTCACGTCGGCAGGGCTCGGGTTGTGGCTGGGCGCGTTCGCAGGCCTCGGGCTCGCGATCGTGTTCGGCGTGCTGTTCGTGCATGGCAGTGTCCGCATCCCGTTGCGTCCGTTCTTCTCGGTGACCACGGCGGTCCTGATCCTGATCGCGGTGCAGCTCGTGATCGGCGGGCTTCACGAGCTGTCCGAAGCCCAGGTGCTGCCATCGAGCAAGGCCGAGATGGCTCTGGTCGGACCGATCGTCAAGAACGAGCTGCTGCTGTTCGCGCTCACCGTCGCGCTCGCGGCGGGCTGGCTGCTGCTCGGCAATGGACGCCGCGCGGAGCTCGCGGCGGCGGAGAGCACCGGCGCCGAGGCGCGGTTGCGGCGTGCGGCGCACGCGCGCGACGCCCGGCTCAGGCGTTGGTCCGGCGCCGTCGGCCTGGCCGTCGTCGGTCTTCTGACGACGGCGTCCGTCCAGCAATCGCGCGTGCCCGCGCTCGCCCCCGCTGCGCCGCTCGCGCTCGCACGCGGCACGGTGCGGATTCCGGCGGCGCCGCTCGCCGATGGCCGTATGCACTTCTACTCGGTGCCGCTGCCCGAGGGGACGGTGCGGTTCTTCGCCGTTCAGGTCGGCGACCAG
>DASQFU010000181.1:0-31159 GCA_035632955.1 Candidatus Limnocylindria bacterium | reverse complement strand
CGGTGCGCGCGGAGCTCGAACGGCTCGCCGTTCCGCTCACCGACGGCGACCGCGCGGCGCTCGACGTCGTGTGCGTCATGAGCCGGCTGCCGCTGTCCGCCGAGGAGCTCGAGCGTTTGCGGGCGCGCTGCCGGGAGCGGCCGACCGCTCTGCTCGGACTGCAAAACGACGCGTTCCTCGAAGACGTGCCCGAGGCCGCGTTGCGTGTCTCGACCGCCGACGGCACACCGCTCACACGGCGGGTGCTCGCCCGCACGCTGGCGGAGCGGTTGCGTGCCGCCGCCTCCGCACGCGCCTGAACGCCGGCCGACGCACCGTCGATGCGGTCGGCCCGCGGTCCGAGATGACCCGGCGCGCGGGTCGCGAATCTCAGTACGCGAAGTGAAACTGCAGGTAAGCCTGGTTCTCGTCCTCGAGTGCGGCGCTGACGGGGTCGATCCGCCGCAGCGTCCAGCGCAGCTCCGCGAACGGCACCGGCAGCCATTCCCCCTCGATCGCGAACCGGTTGTAGGTGTTGAGGTCGCGCAGCACCGGATCCGAGCTGCGATCGATCTCCAACCGGTCGAAGCGCCCCCGGAAGTTGAGCTGGCGGCACGGCGTGTAGTTGAGCTCGCCGAACGCCGCCAGCCGATTGACCTTCTCGCCGGTCATGAGCTGATCGGTGCCGGCCGCGACCTCGCCGAGCGCCGACAGGGGGCCCCAGTGAGTGAGCCCGTAGTAACCCCAGCGGGTCGCGCGCGTGCCGAGCGCCGCCGGCGGGACGGTCGAGAAGTCGGGCTCGCGATGGAAGTCGTCGTAGAACGAGAAGCCGCCCTGATAGAACGAGTTGTTGTAGCCGAGCTTGACGGTCACCGCCTGGGCGTTGGTATTGGCGATGCCGAAGGGATGAGTGCCGCCGTTGGTGAACGCAATGCGGCCGAAAAGATTCCCGCTCGCGGCCCCGAGCTCGAGACCCATGTCGGGATCGCGTGGATCGTAGGGCAGGAACCGCTGGCCGGGCTGGACGGGAATCGCGGGATCGACGACCTGGAAATCGAGGAACGCATTGCGGGTCGCCACCGTGTGGTCGTCCATGCGCAAGCCGAACGGGACCCGGAATCGTCCGGCCTTCAAGTAGGCGTTCCCGGGAAGACCGATCATTCCGAACGCGTCCTGACTCTTGGACCCGTTGTCGAACCCGTCGCGCGTGTAGACCAGCGTCAGCTTCTCGTGCGGCTGGAAGGTCAGATGCAGCGCGTTCTCCATGTTGAAGAAGCCGGCGCGATCGAGCGAGTCGTCGTTCACGCTGGTGTTGGCGAGCAGCATGAAGCGCTGGTTGACGCCGATATAGAGCGGGAAGGTGTCGCCGACACGATTGGTCACGGAGAGATCGTGCCACGGGCTCGTGCTGTCGGTCTCGGCCTCGACACTGTGGCGATTGCGCGCATAGGCGAAGCCGAAGTCGTTGCGGGGTCCACCACCGTTCGGGTCGAAGTGACACGTTTGGCACATCAACCCCTGGCGCGCTGCGAACAGCGGCACGGTCTCCGCGCCGCGAGGCCAGAGCACGGCAGCGATGCACGCGAACACGAGGAGCACGGGGACCGCACGGAAGAACCAGCGCATCACGACCTCCTGACCTGAACATCGGAGTGAACCTGCGGCCCCAAGCGTCGACTTCTGGTCCGCACCGGATGCATGGTACTCACAACCTAGTCGTGCGGCGCGTACCGCCCGCGCGGCGGAGCTCTCCGGCGCACACGCGCACGCGGCGCGCGTCCGAAACCCCCACCACCCGGGCTCGCGACGGTTAGCATCGCGCCCGCATCGAGGTCAATCTGGAACTTGCCCGGGAGCGTGCGCGCAGACGCTCGTGTTGCGCGTGACTGAACACGATTGACGCCGCGCGCGCCGGGCCGGCCTCCGGCGAGCCCGTAGGGTCCGGTGCGGCGGCGATCGGAGATGACCGTGACCCGCGCCGGCGCGCGCAGCTCGAGCACGCGCTCGATGCCGTCGCCGCCCCGGAAGCGCCCGCGGCCACCGCTGCCGCGGCGGATTCGCGTCGCGCCGACACGCAGCGGGTAGGCATGCTCGAGCGCTTCGATCGGCGTGTTGCGCGTGTTCGTCATGTGCGCCTGCATCGCGCTCTGGC
This sequence comes from Candidatus Limnocylindria bacterium, assembly GCA_035632955.1. Taxonomy (GTDB): domain Bacteria; phylum Eisenbacteria; class RBG-16-71-46; order RBG-16-71-46; family RBG-16-71-46; genus DASQFU01. The sequence continues at coordinate 29,028 of DASQFU010000181.1, read as the reverse complement.
CCGGCCATCCCGGGCCGGCGCCGTGGCCTCCCGCGAGCGTCTCGTAATAGGCGAACGGCCGGCCGGTCCGCGGATCGTCGCCGCCGATCAACAGATTGTTCATCGTGCCGCTGCTCGCGGCCGGCACGCGGTCGGGCAGCGCCCGGGCGAACGCGCCGAGCACGACGTCAACGATCCGTTGCGACGTCTCGACGTTCCCGGCACCGACCGCCGCCGGCGGCCGCGGGTTCACGACGGTGCCCGCGGGAGCCGTGATCTCGATCGGCGCGAACGCGCCGTGATTGATCGGCCAGTCGCCCGCCAGCACGCACTGCACCGCGTAGTAGGTCGCGGCGCACGTCACCGCCTCGACGGCGTTGATCGGCCCCGGGACTTGCGGGCTCGAGCCCGTGAAGTCCACGCTCAGCCGCCCGCCGCTCGCCTCCAGCGTCACGTGGATCGGCACCGCTCGCGAGCCGAGCCCGTCGTCGTCGAGCGCGTCCGCGAACGCGAAACGCCCGCGCGGCAGCAAGCGCAAGGCTGCGCGAACGCGACGCTCCGAGTAAGCCATGAGCGCCCGGGCCGCGCGCTGCAGCGCGGCGATGTGAGACTTTCGACCGGCGTGCGCGGTGAGCTCCATCAGGCGTCGCTCGCCGGTCGCATGCGCGCCGAGCTGGGCGCCGAGATCGGCGCGGCGCTCGTCCGGCGTCCGCACGTTGGCGAGCACCAGCGTCCACACGTCTTCCTGCGGCCGGCCTCCGCGCATCAGCAGCACGGGCGGTAACCGCAGTCCCTCGGCGTAGACGTCGCGCGCGAGCGGCATCGAGCCGGGCGCCGAGCCGCCGACGTCGGCATGATGCGCACGCGTCGCGAGCACGAAGTCGGGTGCGCGGTGGCTTCGCCGTGCGCTTCCGCGCCCGAGGAACACCGGCGACACCAGCGTCAAATCTGGAAGGTGCGTGCCACCCTGGTAGGGATCGTTCAGCAGCACGACGTCGCCCGGCCCGAGCGGACCGCGGGCGAGCGCCGCCGCGACGGCGCGTGGCAGGCTGCCGAGATGCACCGGGATGTGAGCGGCCTGCGCGACCAGTCGACCGCGAGCATCGAACAGCGCGCACGAATGATCGAGGCGCTCCTTGATGTTTGGCGAGTGCGCGGTGCGCATCAGCGTCGCACCCATCTCCTCCGCGCACGCCGCGAACCGGCCCTGGTCGAGCGCCAGCCGCACCGCCTCCGCGCTCATCTCGCGCCTGCCAGCGCCAGCACGAGTGTGCCACTCGCGTGGACCTGCCCGCGCCAGCCGGGCGGAACCCAGAGCGTCGCTCCCTCTTCGGCCACCAGCGCCGGGCCACGCAGACGATCGCCCGGCCGGAGCGTCTCGCGCTCCCACACGCTCGCCGCGCGCCAGCGCCCGGTCATCCTCACCGGCTGCCGCCACCCGCTCCGCGCGATCGATCGGCCGGTAATCGCCAGACGTGGCAGACGGCGATCCGGAAGCGCCCCGCGCACCTCGACCGTCACGACCTCGACCGGCAGGCTGGGCGCCGCGAATCCGTAACGGCGCGCATGCGCGACATGGAATCGGCGGGCGAGACCGGTACTCGATCGCGGGCAGGAAACCGAGAGCTCGTGCGCCTGGCCGCGGTAGCGGACCTCCGCCCAGCGCTCGAGGCGGACCTCTCCGCGCTCGGCGGCGGGAAACTCGCCGCGCACCCGGCGCTCGAGATCGGCGAACACGCGTCCGAGTCCCGCGCCGTCGCCCGCCTCGAGCAGGACCGAGCGCGAGCGCTCGCGGCGCGAGCCACCGAGCCACGCCCCAAGCGCCGACAGCACGCCGGCGTGGCGAGGCGCGAGCACCGCGCGGCAGCCGATCGCCTCCGCGACCGGGCAGGCGTGCAGCCCGCCCGCACCTCCGAACGCCACCAGCGCGGCGCCGCCCGGGTCGTGGCCGCGCTCGACCGAGACCTTGCGCAGCGCCGCCTCGATCTGCGCTTCGGCGAGCACCACCACGCCTTCGGCCGCGCCGAGCCGGTCGGTTCCAAGTCCACGTGCGAGCGTGGCCAGCACGCGTTCCGCCGCCCCGCGGTCGAGCGGCAGCGCTCCGCCGGCGAGCGCTTCACCCGGCAGGCGGCCGAGAACCAGTAGCGCGTCGGTGACGGTGGCCGGACCGCCTCGCCCGTAGCACGCGGGGCCGGGCTCGGCGCCGGCGCTCTCGGGCCCGACCCGGAGCAGCCCACCTGGGTCGATCCGCGCGATCGAGCCACCGCCGGCGCCGACCGTGTGCACATCGAGCAGCGGCAGCAGCACCGGGAAGCCAGCGATCTCACGCGCGCGCCGCCGCGGCAGCTCGCCGGCGATGTACGCGCAATCGGTCGAGGTTCCGCCGACGTCCAGCGTCAGCGTCTCGCGATGGCCGCAGGTTCGCGCCACGGCGCGGGCGGCGCGCAACCCAGCGGCCGGCCCCGAGAGCAGTTGACGGACCGGCTCGAGCGCGGCTTCGGACGCACTCGCGGTCCCGCCGTGCGACAGCACGATCTCGAGCCGGGCGCGCGTCGCTTGGGCCAGGGACCGGAGGTAGCGGCGGACGCGCGGCAGCAGGTAGGCATTGACGACCGTGGTCGAGAAGCGCTCGTACTCCCGATACTCGGGGCAGAGTGCCGAAGAGCGCGTGATCGGCGCGCCCGAACGCGACAGCGCGCGCTCGAGCCGGCGCTCGTGCGCGGGATCGGCGTACGCGTGGAGCAAGCCGATCGCGATCGCGGCGGGGCGAGTCCTGCGCACGGCCTTGACCACGCGCCGCACCTCCGCGGGCGTCAGAGAATGCCACCGCTCGCCGCGCGGACCGACTCGCTCGGCGGCGCCGATCCGCCGGCGCGCAGGCACCAGCGGCGGCGGCCGGCTCGGCGCCAGCGCATAGAGCTGCGGCCGGTCCTGGCGGCCGATCTCGATCAGGTCCTCGAACCCCGCGGTCGTGACCAGCGTGACGCGCGCGCCCTTGCGTTCGAGCAGCGCGTTGGTCGCCACGGTCGAGCCATGCCGGACGCGCGTCTCGGCATTGGCTCCGAGCTTCGCGAGGCCGGTCAGGATCGCACGCTCGGGACGGTGCGGCGACGAAGGCAGCTTCAAGGCGACCAGGCGGCCGTCCTGGAGCACGACGAAGTCCGTGAAGGTGCCACCCGTGTCGACGCCGATCATCGCCGGCGCCCGATGGCTTGGCGCGGCGACCGGCCATCTGCGACGTCTCACGCCTCGACCGTTCGGCGCCGGCGCCATTGGTCGACCAGGAATCCCAACGCGATCGCCACCGCCGCCGAGATCAGGATCCAGGTCGGGATCCTGAACTTTCTCCCGAGCAGCGCGAGGACGAAGTAGTACGGCAGCGCACCCAGGAAGATCGCGGTGGCGTAGCGGGGGATCGGGTACCGGACGGCGGCCGCGACCAGCTTCAAAGGAGCGTCCGGAAGCGGCGTGGCCCGGGCCACCATCAGTGCCAGGAACGAAGCGGAGGGGTAACGCTCGAGCGTCGCGGCCAGCTTCTCACGAGAAGGCGCGAAGCGGCGCGTCCAGCGGTGATCGGAACCCAGCGCCCAGCGCAGGATCAAGAGTTGGACGCTGCTGCCGGCCGCGCTCGCCGCCCCTCCCGCCACCGCCACGACCCAGGGCTCGTGGAACTTCGCGTACTGGAGCAGCAGCGGCGTGGTCGCGAACGCGAAGGTCGCGCCATCGACGAACAGCAGTGCGCACAGGACCCAGAGCGACTCGCCGCTCACGGCCGTGCCAGGACGTCAGGCTCCGTGAGTCGGTGGTGGCGTGGCCTGTGCGGGCCCCGGCGGCGGAGCGGGTGGTGGGCCGGTTTCCATCGCCAAGCCGGCCGCGGGAGAGACGGGCGGAGTGGGCCGCACGCGGCGCTTCAACGGCCACCACTGTCCTTCAGGCCCCTGGCCGAGCTTGGACCGCATGAGCGCGCCGGCGCCGACGAGCACCGCGAGGCTGCCCGCGAGGAGGCTGATGAAACGGAGCAAGCCACCAAGCCAGCCGAACCAGGGCACGAGGTGAATGATGGCGCCGACGACGCACAGCCCCTGGATCGCGAGCACGCCCGTGATCGCGGACCGCACCAGCCCCGAGGAGGATGACGCGAAACGGGACGAAAACCGCTCGCCGAACCAGGTCGCGCCGCCCACGAAACCCCAGCTGACGAGCACGGCGATCAGGCCGAACCAGAGGAACAGCGCGGCGATCGCGAGCGGGATACCGATGATCGTGATGCACAGGATCGCCATCACCAGCGCGAGCGCCACCAACGATGGCACGAGCATGACCGCGGTCACGAATCCCACCATCAGCGACATGCCCGCTTCGCGCCGGATGGTGTCGAGCATCGTTGCCGTGCGCGCCGGCGCAAAGGCCACGTAAGCCCACGCGATTCCGAGCAGAATCAGCAGCATGATCACGGCCGAGGCGACGCGGCCGAAATCGGGCCCTCGGTCGACGTCGGCATGAGCGGCAATCGCTTCTCGGTGGCGGCCCTTCATCTTGGTGAGCGCGGTCACGCGCTGCCCACCGACCGAGGCGCCGGCCTCTTCGTCCAGCTTGCCGCCGATGCAGACGACGTCGCCCCCGACGATCGCGGTGCTGGCCAGGTGCAGATTGCCGCCCATGGCTGCGACGTCGCCGCGCACGCGCCCGAGCACCTCGACGTTGCCGCCCATCGCCACGACGTCCCCGTCCACCACTTGATCCTTCTCGATCGTGATGTCGGAGCCGATCCGCATGATGTCGCCGGAGCGACCGAGATTGATGTCGACGTCGGGGTCCGGCGGACTGGGCGGCTCGGGGATGGCCGGCTCGGCTGGATCGGCGGGATCGGCAGCCTGGCGCCGCGTGCGTTCGGCGGCGCGCGCTCGCTCGGCGGCGCGGCGCTCCATTTGGGTTGCGCTCTCGGCCGGCACCGGCTTGAACTCCAACACCTCTTCCGCGTGCGCCGAGGTCGGGGTGAGCGCGGCGAGAAGCGCCGCCGCCCGGGAACGGAAGTCGGTGTTGGCCGAGTCGAGCGCAGCGCCAGGATGCAGAGACACTAGTAGCATCGACGCGGCGATCGCGGTGCTTCTCAGCCGGGCTTCGAGGCGCATCTCAGTCTCCTCTGCTCGCGAGCGTGATGTCGCCCGAGGCGGTGCGCAGGACCACCGGCGCCGAGCCCGAGCGCACGACGCCGGTCACGAGCTGCCGCGTGACCGTCTTGATCTCGAGCGGCACGTTCACGTCGATCTGCCCGCTCCCCGTCCGCATTTCCAGCGCGCAGCCGGCCTTGGGATCGAGCGTCACGTCGATTTCGCCGCTCGCCGTCTGCACCGCAGCGCGCCGCAGGGGCGCTGCCAGGTCCACCTGCACATCGCCACTCGCGGTCCGGATCTCGACTCGTCCGGCGGCGCGCTGAACCGTGACCCCGCCGCTCGTGGTCTGCGCGTCGAACCCGCGCGGCGCCCGGTCCGCCTGAATGTCACCGCTCACGGTGTGGAGCGCAAGCGAGTCCTCCGCGCCACGAATCACGATATCGCCGCTCGTGGTTTCGGCACGCAACGCGCCGCGAACTCGTTCCACGACGAGGTCGCCGCTCACGGTCGTGAGGCGCGCTCGCAGCACGTCGTTCATGCTCAGGTCGCCGCTCGTGCTCGTGGCGCGCAGCGGGCCCGATGCGCCGCTCACCCAGATGTCCCCGCTCGTCGTCTTCAGCTCCTGCTGCCCGCCGAGACCTTCGGTCGAGATGTTGCCGCTGGTCGCCGTGAGCGCGATCGGAAGACGCTCGGGAACGGCGATCAGCAGCCGCATTTCGACTCGTGGGGCCGTGCGCCCCTTCAGCAGATCCCAGAAGTCGACGGTGACGTTCATCTGCCGTGGATAGCGGACGCGGACCGCGATCTCACCGCCGTCGGTCGAAACCTCGACCATCGTCTGATTCGCGAGCTCGCGAGCGTGCGCCCGGTCGTGAGAGCGAGCGATCTTGAGCGCCTCGAGATGCACGTTCGAGTCGGCGCTCCGGCGCACTTCGATCCGGCCGCGGGCGTTCTCGACTCGCAGGCGCGCCTGGCCCTTCGTCTCGAGAACGCGGCGACTCTGCTCGCGCCAGGTCTCCTCGGCCTCCGAGGGGATGGCGGGCAGCAGGAGCATCGCAGCCAGGGCAAGCGTTCGAAGATCCTTCACACTCTGATCCTCCCTTCACGCTTGCCATTACGGACCGTCGGGGCCCCGGGTTGCGAGGCGGGTCGCGCCCCCGAGGTCGTGCTCACTGAATTGTGCCCGGGCGTGGGCGGTAAAATCCCGGTTGCGCCGGCCACAGTGGGGCGCTGCCTTGCGAACGACCCCGTTGCCCTTGCCCCACTTCGCCGACCCGGATGCCCGCTGGCCGGCCCGTGGCCACGCACCCGAACCGGTGGGAACCGCGGCTCCGGAGAGCGGACACACTCCTGGCATCACTGGAAAAAAATCACGGGGAGGGGGCCGATCGCGTCGGCGTTTCCCTCCCCGCAGTTCGACCACAGGAGGACGATCAGTGCTGCATCATCGTGTCCGACACCATGCTGTCGGCATGCATGGTATCCGCCATCATCGGTTCCTCGGCAGGCGGTATATCGGTTGTCTCAGAGGTCGTCTTCTGCCCGCAACCCACGGCGGCGAGAGCCATGGTCAACGCCAGGAACGCGACCATGAGCAGAGCGAAAAGCTTGCGCACTCTCACTTCACCTCCTCTCGTGGCCGCCGCCAGGTGTCTTCCCGGGCGCGACCTTCTCGGTGGCTATCAAACGAAAAAAACACCACTGCGAAGCGGTGTCTGGTCTGGCAGCCTCCGTGCTGGCGAAGTCACGTGCAATGTGTGGCGCCTGCCCGGAGTGTCGGCCGAACCGGCTCGGGTGGGCCTGGCCAGGTTCTGGACAAGCGGGCCGTAGGCTAGGGGCCGGCTCTCGCGATGTCAACGATCATTTTTTGCTTCGTGGGCTGGTGGTCGAGCAGACAACTCGAAGCGCTCAAATGACTTCCAGCGTCTGATTGAGGTCGGCTCGGAGATCTTCGAGGTCCTCGATACCGACCGATAGACGCAGTAAACCATCGGCGAACCCCATCGCTAGCCGGACGTCACGGGGAACCAGGGCGTGGGTCATCGAGGCGGGATGGCAGACGAGGCTCTCCACCCCTCCGAGGCTCTCGGCGCGAGCGAAGAGCCGGAAGCGATCGAACACCTTGCGGCCGACCTCGAGCGAGCCGTCTCCGGGAACGAACGAGATCATTCCCCCGAACCCCTTGGCCTGCCGCTTGGCCAGCGCGTGCTGAGGGTGGCGCTCGAGGCCGGGATAGAACACGTGCGGCACGCGCGGATGCGCCTCGAGATGATTCGCGAGCGCGACGGCGTTCCGTTCGTGCCGGTCCATTCGCACCGCCAGCGTCTTCGTCCCGCGCAGTGCGAGCCAGCAGTCCATCGGCCCCGGAACCGCGCCTGAGGCGTTCTGCAGGAAGCGGAGCTGCTCGGCCAACCCCTCGTCGCTCGTGATCAGCGCGCCGCCGAGCATGTCGGAATGGCCGTTGAGGTATTTCGTCACCGAGTGGAGGACGACGTCGGCGCCGAGACTCAAAGGACGCTGGAGGTAGGGCGTCATGAACGTGTTGTCCACGACCACGCGCGCCCCCCGACGCTTGGCGCGCGCACTGACCTCGGCGATGTCGGTCAGCTGCATCATCGGATTGGTCGGCGTCTCCACGAACACCATGCGCGTCGTGGGACGGAACGCCGCCTCGACCCGATCGGGGTCATGCGCCGGAACGAAGTCGAACTCGAGACCGAAGCGCGCGAACACGCGCTGGAACAGCCGCGCGGTGCCGCCGTAGAGATTGTCCCCCGCCACCACGTGATCGCCGGCGGAGAGCGTCTGCAGCAGCACGTTGGTCGCGGCGAGCCCCGACGCGAAGCACAAGCCGAAGCGCCCGCCTTCGAGCCCCGCGAGATTGCGCTCGAGCGCGGAGCGGGTCGCATTGTGGGTGCGCGCGTATTCGTAGCCCTTGTTGCGGCCGAGCGCGTCCTGCGCGTAGGTCGAGGTCTGATAGATCGGGACGACGACCGCCCCGGTCGTGGGATCGGGTTCCTGGCCGCCGTGAATCGCGCGGGTGCTGAACCCCGATTGCGGCGTGAGCGCCGAGTCGCCGGGCATCACTCCCCCCCGGCGATGAACTGGAGCATGTCGAAACGCGTCAGGATGCCGACCACTGCGCCGTTCTCCCGCACCAGCACGGCGGCGTTGCGCGACGCGAGCAACCGCGTGACGCGATCGACCGGCTCGTCGCTGCCGACGACGGGCAGCGGCTCGTCCATCCGCGACGCAACCGGTTGATCGAGCGCCGCCGAATCCGCGAGCACGCTCTTCAGGATTTCGCTGTCGTAGATCGTGCCCACGACCTCGCGCCCCTTCATCACCGGGATCTGCGTGATGTTGTGCTGCTCGACCAGCGCCAGCGCCTTGCGCAGTGGATCGTCCGCCTGCACCGCGAGCAGCGGCGGCAGCGCGCGCGCCTTGCCGCCCACCAGGTCGTGCACGCGCGTGGCGCTCGGATCCAGCATGTGGTTGTCGCGCATCCACGCGTCGTTGTGAACCTTCGACAGGTAACGCTCGCCGGTGTCCGGCAACAGCACGACCACGAGCCCGTCGGATCCGAGCTTGCGCGCGACCTGGAGCGCGACCCAGGCGGCCATCCCGCCCGAGCCGCCGACGAACACCGCGTCCTCGCGCGCCAGCCGTCGGGTCATGTTGAGCCCGTCGCGGTCGGTGCACGAGATCACCTCGTCGATCACCGAGAAGTCGGTGGTCGTGGGAATGAAGTCCTCGCCGACGCCTTCGATCTTGTAGGTGTGCGCTTCGGCCAGCTCTCGCGTCTCGTGATAGTGCTTGAGAATCGAGCCCACCGGGTCGGCGCCGATGATGCGCGCCTTTGGGTTCCGCTCCTTGAGGTAGCGCGCAACCCCCGTGATGGTGCCGCCGGTGCCCATGCCCGCGACGAAGTGCGTGATCTTGCCGGCGGTCTGCTCCCAGACCTCGGGCCCGGTCGTGCGGTAGTGCGCTTCGGGGTTCGCGGGGTTGTGATACTGGTTCGCGAAGAACGCGCCCGGCCGGTCGCTGGCGATCCGCTGCGCGACCGAGTAATAGGAATCCGGCGACTCGGGCGCCACCGCGGTCGGGCTCAGCAGCACCTCCGCGCCGAAGGCTTTCAGCAGACTGACCTTCTCGCTCGAAACCTTGTCGGGCATGCAGAACACGGCGCGATAGCCGCGCACCGCCGCCACCATCGCGAGTCCGAGCCCGGTGTTGCCCGACGTGCACTCGACGATCGTGCCGCCCGGCGCGAGCTTCCCTTCGCGCTCGGCCGCCTCGACCATCGCCAGGGCGATCCGGTCCTTGACGCTGCTGCCCGGATTGAAGGTCTCGAGCTTGGCGAGCACGGCGGCCTGGCAGCCGCGGGTGACCGCGCGCAAGCGCACGAGCGGCGTGTGTCCCACGGTGTCGAGAATCGACTCGAAGTACTGGACGCCGTCGAGGACGCTCATGAGCAGAGTTCCTTATCGGGCTCGGCGACGATCGTGCGGATGGAAGGCCGGCGCGCCTCCGGAGAACCCGCAACTGGGGCGGAGAGGCCGCTTGCTATGGGCCGGTCGAGGAGATTAGGGAGGCACTCCCATCGAGTCAAGCCAACGCGCCTGCCGGCGTAGCCGCGGGGCGCAAGAAAGACGCGCAGCGCGCGAGGGATCAGTGCGAGCTGCTGTGCCCCTTCATCATCGCGCCGGAGCCGGTCTTCTTCGCCTTGATGGTCTCGCCCGAGAGATTGCTGTGCGCGATCTTCGGCAGCTTGGTGCCGAAGTTGAACTCGGGATCGTTCTCGCCATGATGGCAGGTCACGCACGTCTGCTCGGTGATGCGGCGCGGCGCAGCCGCGAACGCGTCGTGCTGCGTTCCCATACCGTGACAGTTCTCGCACTGCACGTTGGCGAGCTTGGTCGAATCAGCGCCGCTCTGGAATCCGCCCGGCTGTTTGTAGCCGACCACGTGGCACGGGATGCAGTCCGGCGTCGCGTCCTTCTTGGCAACGACCAGCGTCTGCCAGGCCAGCGAATGCGAGGTCGTCTTCCACTGCTCGCCTTCGTCGACGTGACAGCGCATGCACAGGTCGGCGCCCAGGAAATGATCCTTGTTCTCTTCCCGCTGGGCCTTCTCCGCGACCGCCGCATCCTTCTCGGCCTTGCGTAGCTTCTCGTTGAAACCGTCTTCGAAGCCCTTGACCAGCTTCGCGACTTCGGGCTTGTCCGGAATCTCCGGCCCGAGCATGTAGGTTTCGGCGTCGCCGCCGCTCGCCTTGCGCTTGGCGTCCAGGTTCAGCACCGTCCGGCCCATGTACTGGCCCTGCTCGCCCCCGTAGCTAGCGACCGTGGTCTTGATCATCCGCCCCTTGGGCAGCACGGCGACGTTGTGGCCGACGATCAAGGCGTCGATGCCGGGGACGGCCGCGGCGAGATCTTCGCTCTCGACTTTCCCGAGCTGCGATAGCAGCACGATCGCGCCAACCCCCTTCTTCCGCAGCTCCGCGATCGTCCGCCGGGCCGCTGCGGCCGGCTCTTCCACCCGCAGGGAGTCCTGCGCGGGCCCGAGCGGCACCTTATCGCTCATCAGGCCGAAGACGCCGACCTTGACGCCGCCGATCTGCTTCACGAGATAGGCTGGAAAGACCGTCTTCTTGCTGTCACGCCGGAACAGATTCGCACTGACGATCGGCAGTTGCGTGCGCTTCTGTTGTTGAGTGATGAACGCGAGCCCGAAGCGAAGATCCTTCTCGCTCAACCCCACCGCGTCGGTGCCGAGCACCTTCATCGCGTCCATCACGAACCAGGCGACGTCCCGGTGAGTGTCCTGCTCCGGGAAATAGCCGCCGTTGTCCACGACCAAGACCTGGCCGTAGCCGGCCCGCATGCTGTCGATGAAACTGGCCCGCCGGGCCAGACCCCCCTTGGGGGTATGTCAGCCGCAGGGGCTGGTCTTCCCCTTGACGTCGGTCGTCGAGAGGATGATCAGCTTGTCGGGCTCTTTGGGTTGCGTCGGAGCACTGGCGGCCGCGAGCAGCAGCCATGCGACCAGCGCGAGCAACGAGCCGCCGAGGAGCCGGGAATTCAGGGGCTTCATGGTGGGGATGTTCCTCTGTCCACGGGCATAGGTGTCGAACGAAGCACGGCGAGTCTAAGTGTCTGTCCGTTCGGCCGTCAAGGTAACGGGCACCGGATCGTGCAAGTTGACAGGGAATTGATGAGAGTGTTGCGGACCGCAGCGACGCATGTCGCCGGATGGTGCCGCGTTCTATTCCTCGATTCGGTATTTGCCTATCAGGTCGCTGGCAGGCACGCGCTTCTTGGACCCCGCGTGTGCGACCAGCAGATCGAATCGGTATCGGTCGAGCCCAAAGTGGCGAACGATTCGATCGAGAAGGCCTTGCACGGTCGCATCCGCGCGAATCGTCCGCCCGCGGCGACCCTGTCCATGGGCGCGCGCGAGGCCGGCCTCGAAGCCTTCCCGATAGGCCTGCCGGGCGAGCCGCTCGAGGGAGCGCCAGTTGGCGCGTTGGAGCTTCTTCAACGTCTGGGTCTGCGTCATCGGACGGCCTCCTTGCCCGGCAGATGCCACGAACGACGGCCGCGATTCAGCGGCGGCCGGAATGCTTCCCAAGCGGACGGGATCGTGGGAGCACGAGAGACACTCTAGCGCGTCGGCGCCGACGGGCAACCCCTCAGGTGGCAAAGGTGCATCCCGCGCGCTACTGTCCCGCCATGCCTGCCGCCCCGAGCTATCCGACGCTGAGCGAGCACGAATGGGAGCGCGCGGATCACGTCTGGACGCTCCTCGAGGAGGGCAAGATCGAGCGCGCGCGAATCGAGATCGATGCGCTGCTCGCCGAGCGTCCCGAGCAGCCGGACGTGCGCATCGTCGAGGCCGCGGTGTCGCTCGACGAGGGCCGGGCCGACCGCGCCCTCGCCGCACTCGCGGGCGCCGAGCGGTCCGCGGACCCTGCGTTCTTCTTCCACCTGCGCGGTGCGGCGCTCTACGAGCTGGTGAGGCTGGAGGAGGCGCGTGGCGACGCCGAGCGCGCCCTGGCGATCCAGCCCGACCAAGCCGAGACGCACTCGTTGATGGCCCGGATCGTCGAGTTCCTCGGCGACGCCGAGGCGGCCGAGCTGCATGCGCGCACGGCCGAGGAGCTGGAGCCGGAAGGTTTCCCGCCGGCGCTCGACGTCGGCGACGAGGAATTCGATCGGCTGGTCGAGGAGAGTCTGCGCGAGCTGCCGGCCGAGGTGCGTAAGCATTTGGACGAGCTTCCCGTGCTGGTGCAGCCGCTGCCGCCCCGGGAAGCACTCACCGCCGAACAGCCGCCGCTCTCGCCGGACATCCTCGGATTGTTCATCGGCCGCCACCTGATGGAGCGGCAACACGACGACCTCCCCGGCGCTCCGGGGGCGATCTATCTGTTCCGTCGCAACCTGCTGCGCGCGTGCACGGATCGCGAGGAGCTGGCGCGCGAAGTGCGCGTCACGGTCTTGCACGAGGTCGGCCATCTGCTGGGGCTCGACGAAGACGATCTCGATCGCTGGGGCTTGGCTTAGTCCTCCCGACTGGTCAGCGCATTCGCGCTCGGAGGAACCCGCTGCCCGAGCGCGGCGTCTCCCAGGGTGCGGGCGCGGTCACCGTCGAGGGTCTCGACCGGAGCGCTCATCCACATGCAGTGGGCCGCCTCGAGCGGGATGAGCGCGGCCAGGACGAGCGAAAGGAGCGCAGCGCCGAGGCGGCTCGCCCGCGCGTCCGCGCGCGACGCATTGCGCCGGGAGCCGGCGCATGGCCATCGGAGCTGAGATCGCGAAGCTCATGGGTCCAGGATCGCGGCCCGCGCTCGTCAAGCCGCGGCGATCGTCGAGGCGCGTCGATCGTCGAGGCGCGTCGCGGAACGAGGTTCGAGACACGTTCTTCAATCGCGCGCCTCCGCGGTCTCCGCCAACTCGTCGTCTTCCACGGCATCCACGCCCAAGCTGCCCTTGCCGCACCGGAGGCACGGAACGCGGTAGTGCCTGAGGTCCTGGCGTTCGAGCAACTCGACGATCGGCTGCCGCGCTGCGCCGGCGCTCCGCTCCCGCGCCGCCTGAAGCGCCGTCTCGAGCGACGTGCGCATCTCCCGCCCCGCCTCGCCGCGTAGAAACGGCTCGTCCACGAGCCGATTCAAGAGCTCGACCGCGAACGGGGCAGCCACCGTTTCCAGCTCGCGCCGCATACCGAGCGACGCGTATCCATGAATGACCAACGCCCGATCCCAGAAGGTCTGGAACTCGAGCTCGGCTTGCGCGCGCTCGAGCACCGACTCGTCGCCGCCCGCAGGCGCTTCTCCGCCGGTGCGAGTGCGGGCCCGCTCGACGAGCGTCGTCCACAGCAGGCGGCCGACCGTGTGATCGCTCCAATACGGCGACGGGGATCCGGCTTCCGCTCGCGCGGACTGCAGCAGCTCCGGCGCCGGCAGATCGCGCCCGGAAGCAACCGCCTCGATCACCGCCAGCGCCGCACGGTTCCAGCGGCCTTCGCGCCCCGTTCCGGAAACGGCGAAATCCTGCTTCGCGCCCACATGATCGCCGCGGCGAGCGCGGAGTGCGCCGCGATCGAGCCGCGCCGGCAGGTGGTCGGGCGCCAGCGCGAGCGTTCGCCCGTACGCCGCTTCGGCGACCGCGAGCTGCCCGGTGCGCTGTGCGGCGACCCCGAGCGCGAACCAAAGACGTGCATCGGCCGCTGGGCCGGAGCGCATCTCCGCCGGAATGACGGGATCTGCAAGCAAACCTTCCAGCAGCACGCCCGCACCAGCGAAAGCGCCGGCGACGAGAAGACCCAGCGCCTTTCGCACCTCGGGAGCGTCCTCCGCCTGCGCCGCCGGCGGATTGAGGTCAGTGAGGAAAAGCGGCCGATCGGGCAGCAGCTCGCCGAGCGGCGCCGGATCGCCGTCCCAGCCGGCGAGCACCGCCGCGAGGTTCTGCAGCTCGCCGTACAACTCCTCGAAGCGTGGCTCGGAGACGGTGAGACCGCCGCCGCAGCCGGTGCACGACCCGGCGGTCTGCCCGGCGGAGAGCGTGGCCGACGTCTGGCAGCCTTCACACCAGGCGTCGACGCCCGCGGCGGTGGCGCCGATCCAGGCTCCGACTCCGCACTCGTCACATGCGATGTGCCAGCGCGGCATCGCGCCTCCGTTCTCGTTCCCCTCGTAAACTGCAAAGCGGGGACACGGCATCGTCCCCGCTTCGCAACCTCCGGGAAACTCCGCCTACCTGCGGACTTTGTCCTTGAGCGCCCGTCCGGCGCGGAACGCCGGCAAACGCGCCGCCTGAATGGTCAGCGCCTCGCCGGTGCGCGGATTGCGGCCCGCCCGAGCCGCGCGACGGCGCGTCTCGAAAATGCCGAAACCCGCAAGACGGACGGCCTTTCCTTGCACGAGCGTCGCGGGGATCAGGCCGAGTTGCTTGCCCTCGACACCGAACAGCGAATCGATCACGCGTTTGGATTGCCTCAGGGACAATCCGGTGCGGCGGGAGAAGGATCGCGTGAGCTCGCCCTTGTTCATCCATGCCTCCTCGGGGTCCTCCCGGGACCCTGCGGGTGGTCGGCTGTGAACCAGATTCCCACCCGAAGCGCCGGTGTCAAGGAATTCGTCCGGCTTCCCCGCGCATGCATCCCGCACCGCGATGTCGAACCGGCCGAGGTCGCTCTCGTTCCAGGCGCGCCGCTACTGGATCCCCCCGAAGCTTCCGAACCGGCTGCCGCGTTCGAGGTAGATCTCCTTCTGATCCTTGATGGCGAGCCGGAAGTAGTACTCCGCCTCGCCGCCGAACGAGAACGTGCGCGTGAAGCTCGCTTGCCAGCAATGCAGGTCGCGCGTGAGCCCGAAGCGTTGCGTCAGCACCTGGCGTCCCGACACGTCGTAGGACGCGGAGTAGTCCAGGCGCCAGGCGCGGCTCAGCCCGACGTGGAACACGCCGTTCGCGGTCTCCGTGCTCTGCCAATCGGGACCGAACGAATAGCCGCCGGAATACGAGTAGGCGAGACCGAGCGTCCAGGGCTCCGTGAAATCGACGTCGTCGGTCGCGCGCTGCTCCAGCGGGAGGTCGGGAGCCGCTTCGCGGGCCGCACGACTCTGGCTCAGGTTCGCGCCGACGCTGTAGTTGAACGAACGCAGCGGGCGCTGCGAGTACACGTCGGTGATCCAGCCTGCGTCCAGCGAGAGGAGACCCGGCGGCTGGAGTCGAAGCGTGGACGAGAGGTTCGAGAGCGGATGCTCTTGATTCTGGTCGCGGTAGAGAAAGTTGTACGAGCCCGAGGTCGCGAACGAGACCAGATTGTCGAGACGCTCGATCTTCTCTCCCCGACGCCACTTGACCTGAAGTCTCTGGTCGAGCAGGAAGTTCGCGCGTGCGTTCCGGAATCCCGAGACGCCGATGCCACCGAAGCTCTGGAAGCGCTCGCGCCTCACCCCGAGGCTGTCCACGAACGTCAGGTGGCGGAACTCCGGGCTGTAGTTGAACGAGACGCTCGGGAACACGACGTGCCGGACCGACGCGAGCGATCCGAGATTCGGGCGGAAGGTTCCGTAAAACGTCGTGCTGGTCGTGAGCGAAGAGTTCCAGGTACCGGTTGGCACCACGCGATTGCCGAGCTGATCGCGGTCGAACACCGCGCCGTTGCCGTTGACGCCGGCCGCCAGGTTGAGCCAGCCGAACAGTCGCCGCGAGTCGGTGAGGGAGCTCGTGCCCGCCGCGCCGGTGCGGACGACATTGCGCTGGCCGATGACGGTGGTCGTGTCGAGGACCGAATCACGCATGAACGTGCGGATGCCGGACACGAACGCCGTACGCTCGCGTTGCGCGAGGAAACGCGTGTTGAGGCTGAAGTACATGGACGACAGCGCCCGCCCGAGCGTCGTGCCGCGCAGGGGACCGATCGTTCCCAGGGTCCGGGTCGGGAACGAGATGGACAGGTTGGGCACCGTCTCCGTCAGGTTGGGAACCGAAGCCACGCGTCCCGGCGGCGGGCCCTCCAGCGGCCCCTCGCCATCCGGATCCGAGATCGACTGGTCCGCGTCGAGATCCTGCCGGCGATCGACGACCGCGTTGAAGGCGGCCCATTCGGCGTTGTGCGTGACCGTGAAGGCCGACGTGAGGAAGCGATCGAGGCGTTGCGAGAGCGGAATCCCGAACGATTGATCGCGGCGGTAGTCACGACTCGACACGTACGACGCACGGGCGATCAAGCGCGTCCGCGGGCTGATGTCCTGCGCGTGATCGGCGACCAGGTCCCACCGGTCGCGCTGGTCCAGCTCGCTGTGGGCGAACGTGCTGATGAACTGGCCGTTGAGCACGTACAGCAGGTGATAGCGTCCTTCGCCCCTCAGAATCCACGACGGCTCGGCCTGGTAGTAGTCGCCCGAGAACGTGGCGTCCAGATAGTCATTCGGCGCCCAGTAGTAACCCGCGTTGCGAACGAACTGTCCCGCCTGATTGTTGAAGCCGAACTCCACCTGCGGGAACAGGAATCCCGAATGCCGGCCGGGCCGGATCGGAAAGATGTAGAACGGAAGCGCCAGCAGCGGCACGTTCTTGATGTAGAACACCACCGGCTTGGCGACCAGCTTGTCCTTGAGAAAGATCTTCATCAGGTTGGCTTGGAAGTGATAGTGGGGCGGATCGCGATCGCACGTGCTGTACGAGCCATGGAGCACGTCGAGGACGTTCTCTCCCACCTTGCGGATGCGCTCGCCGTGATACAGGCCCTTCTCGTAGGTCGTTTCCGCCTGATAGATCGTGCCGGTTCGCGATTCGAGGTCGTACGTCATCAGGTGCCCGGACACCTTGTCGCCGCGGTCGATCAGCTCCGGATCGCCGGTCGCGACCAGCGTCTGCCGCTCGCTGTCGAACTCGACACGCTTGGCCCGCAGCTCGAGCTCGCGGTACCGCAGATGAGAGCGTGGCTCCAGCACGATGCGATCTTCGGGAACCACGAACTCGATGCGCGGGGCGTCGTACTCGACGATCTCCTGCTTCGCCGCCGCCGTGTCCCCCGATGCGACCGCGAACTGGTAGGTACCGGAAGCGGTCCCCTGGACGACCGCGCGGTGGATCTTGCGTTCCTTGAAGAACACCGTGATCGTGTCGCCCTCGGCACGGTTGCTCTCCGGCGTCTTGTCCGGGCGAGGCACGGCTTGGTATTCGTTGCGCGCCTGTCCGAGGGCCACCAGGCTGTCGATGTTCTCGTTGGTGAAGAACACGTCGACGCGATCGCCGGTCAGCCGGCTAGCTTCGCCGAGCGTCGTCGGGCGCGCGCCGCGGTAGTCTATGATCGCGTTCCCGCGCACGACGAAGCGTCGCAGCGCGCGCTCTTCCGTCCACACCTCGAGCGTGTCGCCCGTGACGGTGGTCTCGTTGTCCCACGCGCGCGGATGACCCAGCAGCCAGGCGCGGTCCGCCCGATCGTCGAACAGCGCGTAGTCGGATCGCGCCTGCAAGGTGTCGCGTGACACCCGCACGGAATCGATCGCTTCGGCCAGCCGTGACTCGGTATTGAGCTTGAGCGTGTTCGCGCGGATCGCCGTGATCCGGCCGCGCTCGTCGCGCGATTCGAGCACAGGATCGCCGGTGGCCACCGCCTCGTGGGATCGCCGGTCATAGTCGATGGCAGCGCCGCGCAGCTCGAGGCGATTCTCCTCATCGACGCCGCGGACGTTGCCGCGCGCTCGGACCAGCAGCGAATCACGCAGGTAGGCAACCTGGTCGCCGGTCAACCGCTGCCGCTCGTCCCGCCCCTCGACGCCGCCGTAGAGATCGGCGCGCCCGGTGCGCCGGTCGTAGGTGCCACTCGGCGCGCGCAGCGTGGCGTCGCGGTCGACGACGACGACATTGCCGGTAACCTGCAGGATGTCCGAATCCTCGGAGTAGGACGCGTGATCGCAGGTCAACGTCGTCGTGCCGTCCACCATTCGCACGTTCTGGTCGAGAAACAGCATGCCTTGCGCGCGCAAATAGCGGCCGCGCGCGGCGGTGATGACGGTGCGACCGCGCGTGATGCGCACGTTGCCGTTCAACAAAACGACGTCGCCCTCCGCGCCCCGGCTGCCGGTGACGTTGTCGGCCGAGATGTTGAGCGGCGGCGCCGGCTCCTGAGGGCTCGACTCCTGAGCGAACGCGGGCATCGCGAGCGCGGCGGCGAGTGCCAGGACCGGCACCAGCCGGCTCACAACTGCTCTCCCGGCGCGCCGCCGAACACTTCCATCGCCTCGCCGATCGCGAACAGCGAGCCGGTCAGGAGCACCGGATCGTCGCCCGCGAGGTGGAGCGCCTGGCGGATCGCGCTCGCCACGTCCGTCGATTCGACGCACGCGAACCCGAAACCACGCGCGTGCTCGACCAAGGCGGCGGGTGGCAATGCCCGCTCGTTGCGCGAACGGCACGCGACGATCGCGGCGCTCGGAAAGTCCCGCTGGAGCACGCGAAGAATCCCTTCCACGTCCTTGTCGCGAGAAAGCGCGAGCACGATGGCGGCTGGCCTGCGTCCCTCGAGGCTCTGATTCCAGAGCGGACGAAGGTTCATCGCCGCGCCGACGTTGTGAGCGCCGTCCCACCACAGGCGAGGCTCGGTCGGGCATTGCTCGAACCGCCCCGGCCAGCGCGCCTGCGCCAACCCACGCGAAATCGCCTGCCGCGGAATCGAGACGCCCTTCTCGACCAACGTCTCCAAAACGGCGCGCGCCAGGTCACGGTTGAGGAGGCCCGGCTGGACCTCGGTCGGCGGCGGCTCGACCGGCTCGCCCATCTCCGGCTCGTCCTTCCCCCAAGGCACGCCAATCTCCTCGGCCATCCTGGCGATCACCCGCTCGGCGGGGCCGCTAGCGACCCCGCTGACGAGCGGCACGCCGGGTTTGAGGATCCCCGCCTTCTCGGCCGCGATCTTCTCGAGCGTGTCACCCAGAATCTCGCCGTGGTCGAAACCGATCGAGGTGATCACGGTCACGTCCGGCTCGATCACGTTCGTGGTGTCGAGCCGCCCCCCCAATCCGACCTCGACCACCGCCCATTCGACATCCTGCTCGGCGAAGTAGAGGAAACCCAAGGCAGTGGCCACCTCGAAGAACGTTCGGTCGCGCCCCTCCGGGAGCGCCTGGATCCGGACCAGAGCCTGCTCGAGCCACTCCTCGTCCGCCCACCGGCCGTTGACGCGGATGCGCTCGCGGAAGTCCACGAGATGCGGCGACGTGAACAGCCCGGTGCGGTATCCCGCCTCGCGCAGCACGCGCTCGACCAGCGCGCACACGGTGCCCTTGCCGTTGGTGCCGGCGACGTGCACGGCGCGGAAGCGGCGCTGGGGATTCCCGAGCGCGCCGAGCAGCGCGCGTGTTCCCTCGAGCCCGAGCTTGTCCTTGCGCCGCTCGAGACCGTACAGGTCTTCGAGCGCCCGCTGGAGCCGGCTCGTCACCGCGGCGTGGCTTCGGCCCTGGGACTGCCGTCCGACGACGGGGGCTTGGCGTCGAAACGGTGGGGAGACGGCTGACCCTCGCGAGCGAACCCGCGGGTCGAACGCCAGAAGAACTCGAGCACGCGCGCCACTTCGTCGCGCATCTGCTTGCGGTGCACGATGCGGTCGATGAAACCCTTCTCGAGCACGAACTCCGAGCGCTGGAAGCCGGGCGGCAGATCCTCGCCGATCGTCTGGCGAATGACGCGGGCGCCGGCAAAACCAACCAACGCGCCCGGCTCGGCCAGGATCACGTCGCCGAGCGATGCGTACGAGGCCAGTACGCCCGCGGTCGAGGGATCGGTGAGGATCGAGACGAACGGCAGGCGTTCCTTCTGGAGCCGAGCCAGCAGCGCGGAAGTCTTCGCCATCTGCATCAGCGAGAGAATGCCTTCCTGCATGCGTGCGCCACCGGTGGCGGACACGACGACGAGCGCGCGGCGCTGGTCGATCGCGCGCTCGATCGAGCGCGCCACCTTCTCCCCGACCACCGAGCCCATGCTGCCGCCCATGAAGAAAAAATCCATGAGTGTGAGGCTTGCGGGCTTGCCGCCGATCGTGGCCAGCCCGGCGATCGCCGCATCGGCGAGCCCGGTCTCGCGCCGAGCGGTTTCGAGGCGCTCGGGATAGGGCATCTTCGCGTCGCGGAACGCGAGCGGATCGCCGGCCTCGAGCGTGGCGTCGCGCTCCTCGAAGCGTCCTTCATCCACCAACCAGCCGAGGTAGGTGCGGGCCGGTACGCGGAAGTGGAAGTTGCAGTTCGGGCAGGTCCAGAGACTCTCCTCGAGGACCGTCTGAAACAGCGCTTCGCCGCAGCCTTCGCACTTGGTCCACAGGCCCTCGGGGACCTCCGGGCGCGGCGCTTTCTCGCCCTTGATTCCGGTGCGTTCGCGTTTCAGCCAGGACATCGCGTCGCGTCGTTCCTCGGTCAGAGCACGTTGGGCAAGCGCCATTCCATCACCAGCGCATCTTCGCCGGTGTCACGATAATACCCGCGCCGCAAGCCGGCCAGACGGAATCCGTGCGCCCGATACAGCGCCTGCGCCGCGAAGTTCGAGACCCGCACTTCCAGGGTGAGGGTTCGGACCGCGAGCGCCTGGGCGCGCGCGAGCAGGTCCTCGACCAACCGCCTCGCCACCCCGCGCCGCCGCCGCTCGGGCACGACCGCCAGGTTTCCGAGATGCCCCTCGACCGCGCTCAGCCACGCGAGGCTGTAACCAATGATGCGCCCCTCGCGCTCCGCCACTCGGGCGTACACCTGAGACTGCTCCAGTTCTCCCGCGAAGAAGCTCTCGGGCCAAGGATCGGTGAAGACCTGCCGCTCGATGTCCGCGATCGGCGGAATGTCGGAGTGGGCGAGCGGCCTCAGCACCAGGGGATCCTGCGCCAGAGCGCGGCGCCGCACGCGTTCTTCCGCTTGCGCCGGGCGCACGTAGAGTGGACGCAGCATCTCGCGTGCGCTCGGGAGCCCCGCCGCCGGACCCCGCCCACTTTCCACTGCTGCGGCCAGATCGAGGGCGGAGAGCCCTTCGTGTCTTCGTTCCAAGGCGGTGCTCCCGGCCGCAAACGCTTCCAGTGCTTCCCGCTCGCGGGCGGCGCCCGGGCCCACGAAGCAGATTCGCTGCGACCGGGTGACGTCGCGCGCTTCCGCGACCCTCGGCAGCAGGGAGTCGAGGGGCCCGACCTGCGGCGCCGCGACCAGCCAGATCGAGCCACGGGCGTCGGCGCGGAAGAATCCGGCGTAGAGATCGCGGCGGCCACCAGGAACCAGCGGCACGATCAGCGCGCGCCGCTCCTGAGTCGAGAGCGCCAGCGCCGCGAGCGACGAGGCTCCGAGCACGCGGGCGCTGCCCGCAGCGGCCAGACCGTGGACGGTGGCGAGGCCGACGCGCACGCCCGTGAACGAGCCCGGGCCGAGATCCGCCGCGACCCAGTCGAGGTCGGCCGCGCGCACTCCGGCGCGATCGAGTGCGGTCGCCAGGAGTGGCGTCAGCCGTTGTGTGTGGCCGTGCCCGACCTCTTCCACCTCGTGCGCCAGGTTCGCACCGTCGTGGCCACGCACCAGAACCTCGACGTGGCTCGTCGCGGACTCGACGACCAGGCCGGTCACGGCGTCGTGGGACTCGCGACCGAGTCGCGCCAGGCGTCCAGCAGGGCACGACCACGCCCGGCAACCGCGCTCGCGACGATCCGCCGCTGGTCGCCGACCAGCCGCTCGAACTGGAGCTCGAGCGCCTCGGAGCGCCACCGCGCCGGCAGCTTCTCGCCCCACTCCGCCACCAGCACGCCGCGCTCGAGCGCCTCGTCGAT
Source organism: Candidatus Limnocylindria bacterium (assembly GCA_035632955.1). Lineage (GTDB taxonomy): Bacteria > Eisenbacteria > RBG-16-71-46 > RBG-16-71-46 > RBG-16-71-46 > DASQFU01. Next base: position 7,135 of record DASQFU010000181.1, on the reverse strand, counting down.
CCCGAGCGTCTCCGCCTCGACGCCCTCCAGCCGGTAGAGGTCGAGATGAACCAGCGGCACGCGTCCCGCGTATTCGTTGACGAGCGTGAACGAAGGGCTGCGCACCCGAGCACTCGCGGCGAGACCGCGCGCGAGCCCGGCCACGAAGCGGGTCTTGCCGGCGCCGAGCGGGCCGCTCAAAACGACGACATCGCCGCGTTCGAGATGCGGGGCCAACGCTTCCCCCAGCCCCTCGGTCTCCGCGGCCGAGCCGGTGAGGCGGCTCGACGAGGCGCTCATCGGCCTCGCGGCGTCAGGGTGATGAGTGGCAGGATCATCTCCTCGACCGAGATCCCACCGTGCTGGAGCGAGCCGCGGTACTGGCGCTCGAACTCGTGGAACCGAGTCGGGTAGACGAAGTAGTAGTCCTCGCGCGCCAGGATGTAGTTCTTGTTGAGACCTTCGTCCGGCAGCATGTAGTCGCGCGGCTTGCGCACGATCACCGCCTGCTTGGGATCGCAGTTGAGGTTGACGCCGTACTTGTAGCGCAGGTTGGTCGAAGTGTCGCGATTGCCGTAGACGAGCGCGGCGCGCCGCCCGAGCACCGCGCCGTGATCGGTCGTCAGCACCACCGAGCAGTCCTGGGACGACAGCGCCCGCAGGATGTCGTAGAGCGGGCTGTGCGTGAACCACGCCTTCATGACCGCGCGGAATGCGGCTTCGTCCGGCGCCAGCTCCTGGAGGATCTCGCTCTCAGAGCGGCCGTGCGCGAGAATGTCGAGAAAGTTGAACACCATGCTCACCAGCGACAAGCCCGCGAACGAGTTGATCTGGCGGCGCACCTGGTGCGCCTCGTCGGCGTCGTAGATCTTCATGTACTTGACCGGCTTCTCCGGCACCGCCTTGAGGCGCGCGAGCTGCAGATCCATGAGCTGCCGCTCGTAGCGATTCTTCGTGCGCTCGTCCTTGCCGCTCTCCTGCCACAGATCCGGATGCTGCTGGTGGAGCTCGATCGGCAGGAGTCCGGAGAAGATCGCGTTGCGCGAATAGGGTGTCGCGGTCGGCAGGATCGAGCAGTAGTACTCGCGCTTGACTTCGAAGTGCTCGGCGAGCAGCGGCTCGAGCGTCAGCCACTGGTCGAGGCGCATGCAGTCGATGATGATGAACACGACGCGCCCTTCCTTGAGCCTCGGCACTACCGCGTGCTCCACGACGTCAGTCGAGAGCATCGGGCGATTCTCGGGACGGCGCACCCAGTGCGGATAGCCGTCTTCGACGAAGCGCCCGAAGTCGATGTTGAGCGAGCGCCGGAAATCCTGGTGCGCCTGCCGCAGGCCGGCCTCCTCGAGCGCGTCGAACTGCACGTCCCAGCGCGCGACGTCCACCGCCAGATCCATCCATCCTTCCCAGGTAAGACGCCGCAGATCCATGGTCTGCCAGCGCTGCATCTCGCCGACGTAGTCGCGCGCGCGCTGCGAGTCCTGCAGCCGATCGGCGTCGAGCACGCGCTTGCACGCGAGATAGACCTGTGAGGGGTTGACCGGCTTGATGAGGTAGTCGGTGATGCGCTTGCCGATCGCCTCCTCCATGAGCGTCTCTTCCTCGCTCTTGGTGACGAGGATGACCGGCACGCCGTGGTCGCGCGACTTGATGGCGTCGAGCGTGGCGAGCCCGCCGAGCCCAGGCATCATCTCGTCGAGCAGCACGACGTCGAAGCGGCCCTGATCGAGCGCGCTCAGCGCGTCTTCGCCGTTCGGCACGGCGGTGACGGCGTAGCCCTTCTGCTCGAGGAACTTGATGTGCGGCCGCAACAGGTCGATCTCGTCATCGGCCCACAGGATCTTGCGTCGATTGTCGTCGGGCATGAGGAGGAGGTTAGCGCATTGGGCAAGCGGGAGCCCGTGGCGGCGCTGGTTCGGAAGGCAATGCGCCGCAGCTGCCGCGCCGGACAGGGCTGCTCGGGCCGAGTCTCAGCGGTAACGAATCTTCAGTGCACCCCACGTCGGCGCCACGGCCGGCGTGGCGATTGGCGGGCCCAAAGCCGCGATGTCCGGATCGCCTGGATACGTCGCGTGGGTTCGTCCGCAGAGATGTGTGCTCGGATCGGAACCGGGCCACACGGCCGGGTAAGCGAATACGAGATACTCCGTTCCAATCTCGAAATGCACGCCGCACGCGGCTTCGTTGATGGGCGTGACGACATAGAGGATTTCGGCCATCTCGCCACGCCACATCGAAACCGGGCGCAGCCCGACCCGCACCCACCAATTGGGATCCGAGGGGTGGGGTTCGACGGTTAGAACGACTCCGGTATAGATGGCGACGCTGCGTTCGAGCTCCTGCTCGAGGGTCACCTCTATGCAACTGCAGGCTGAACTCAAGCGCGGGGCCAAGAGCGCGATGAGGAGGGTGAACACACCAGCTGCGAAATGAAGACAAGACCAGGCGTTCATGGCGCGGACCTCCGGCGAAGTGGCTCGGCTTCGCAAGTCTAGCGCCGGTGCAATGCCAACGCACCTTCTACGTCAGGGAGATGATCACCATCGTGGTGCCCTGGCCAGGGGCGCTGTGGCGGATGAACAGCCGTGTATGTTGTCGTCGGGCCCCCAGGAAGCTGAGCACATCGGGGAAGGCCCTTCGGGACCGGACAGCTGCCTGGATGTCTCGTTGGTGCCCGAGAGCACCCAACGCGCTCCGCCGCAGGTCGTCAAATTGTCCGGGATACTACGTCGGGAAGCTGATGACCATGGTCGTGCCCTGGCCGGGGGCGCTGTGGCGGATGAACAGGCGGCCGCCGTGGTAGTCCTCGATCACGCGGCGCGTGAGCGCCAGCCCGAGGCCCCAGCCCCGGCGCTTGGACGTGTAGCCGGGCTCGAACGCGCGGCTCTGCTCCGCCGGCGACATGCCGCGCCCGTTGTCGCTCACGATCAGCTCGATCGCTTCCGTCTCCTTCCGGCGTTCGACGGTCACTTCGATCACGCCGGGGCGCTTGTCGAGCGCCGTGAGCGCATTGGTGAGCAGGTTCTCGACCGCCCACTCCAGCAGCTCGCGGTTGAGGTTGATCGGGCGCACTTCCTCGTAACGTTCGCGGATCACGATCTCGCCGTCGCCGCGCGGCATTCGCTTCGTGAGGTACTGGACCGCCTGGCGCACCACCGGGGTCACGTCCTGGAGCTGCAAGACCGGTGCGGACCCGACGTGGCTAAAACGTTGCGCGATCTTGTTCAAGCGCTCGACGTCGCGCTCCATCTCGTCCAGGGTCTCGTCGATCTCCGCGCGCGGGATGCGCACCTCGCTCCCCGGCGCCTCATCGGCGCGCGTCCGCAGCAGCTCGATCCATCCCATCAACGAAGACAGCGGCGTGCCGAGCTGGTGCGCGGTCTCGCGCGCCATCCCGACCCAGATCGAGCGTCGCTCGGCCTGACGGATGGTCGTGAGCCCCCAGAGCCCGAGCGAGAGCAACAGCATCACGCCGCCGACGGTGACGTAGGGCATCCACCGCAATCGTTCGAGCACTTCGGGATCCCCGTAGTGCACTTCGCCGAGCGGTTCGCCGCTCTCGGGCTGCTCCATCATCACGGGGTCGTTCTTGCGATCGAGCTCGACCATCCGCGCCCGCACGCGCTCGATCCGCATCCGGATCGTTGGGGCGATCGGCATGCCACGGTCGAGGCTGTCGATCGAGGCGGCGGGGACCAGCGCCGGATCGACGCCGACGCCACGCCAGGCGCGAGGCAGGCCCTTGGTGTCGCTGATGACGAGCGGGAAGTCGATGCTCGCCACGACTTCGGACAGCAGTTGATGGAGGCGCGGGTCGCGCGTCGCCGGGAACGACCCCTGCGCGCAGAATCGCGCCAGCACGCGCGAGGTCGTGGTCACCTCCAGCGACAGCCGGGAGACCATCTGATGGGTGAACAGAAACAACCCAGCCACCAGGATGCTGCTGCCGACGAACACGTAGGCGCGCAGGAGCTGCGGCAGTTCGAGCCGGAGCTCGCTCTTGCGGGACGGAGCAGGGGCGCGGTTCGCTCCCGCGGTGGGGTCGCCCGATGCCATGGCTCGCCTACTCCTCTGGGCGCAGTTCCTCGAGACCGTCCAGGTAGGGACGCAGCAGCTTCGGAATGCGCACTGCGCCGTCGGCCGTCTGGTGGTTCTCGAGCAGAGCCGCGTAGGTCCGCGGCAGCGCGACACCCGACGCGTTCAAGGTGTGCGGATGCTCCGCACGGGCGCCGGCCTCGCGCCGGAAGCGCATGCCCGTGCGGCGCGCCTGAAAGTCCTCGAAGTTGGAGCACGACGAACACTCGAGCCAGGCACCCACGCCCGGCGCCCACACCTCGAAGTCGTAGCACTTGGCGGCCGCGAAGCTCAGATCGCCGCTGCACAACAGCACGACGCGGTACGGCAGCTCGAGCGCCTCGAAGATCGCACCGACCTCGCGCGCCAGCGCCTCGTGCTCGTCGTAGCTCGTCTCCGGCGGCACGATCTTGACCAGCTCGACCTTGTCGAACTGATGCACGCGCACCATGCCGCGCGTGTCCTTGCCGTAGGCGCCAGCCTCGCGCCGGTACGACGCGCAGTAGGCGGTCAGGCGCAGCGGCAGCACGCCGGGCTCGACGATCTCCTCGCGATAGATGTTGGTGACGGGCACCTCCGCGGTCGGGTTCAGGAACAGATCGTCCTCCCCGATGTGATACATGTCGCCTTCGAGCTTCGGCAGCTGGCCGGTGCCGAACAACGCGGCCCGCCGCACGACGTGCGGCGGCGACACCTCCCGGTAGCCGTGGTGTCGCGTGTGGAAGTCGAGCATGAAGTTGATCAGCCCGCGCTCGAGCCGCGCCCCACGCCCCGTGAACAGCAGAAAGCCGGCGCCGGCGATCTTCGGGCCGCGATCGAAGTCGAGCAGTCCGAGTCGCGTCGCGATGTCCCAATGCGGCTGCGGCTCGAAATCGAAGCGCGGCGGCGTTCCCCAGGTGCGAACCTGCTGGTTCTGGGCCGCGGCGCTGCCGGGGGGCACGGACGGATGCGGGAGGTTCGGAATCCACGCCGCGCGCGCCTCGCTCTCGGCCTCGAGCGTGCGTAGCTCGGCGTCGAGCGTCTTGATCCGTTCGCCGACATCGCGCATGGCCTTGATCTCCGTTTCAGCCTCTTCTCCGAGCTTTTTCTTGCGCGCGATCTCTTCGCTCGCGGCGTTGCGCCGCGCCTTGAGCTGCTCGGTCTCGTGCAGCACCCCCAGGCGCCGCTCTTCGATGGCATAGAAACCCACGAGATCGACGTCCGCGCCCTTCAGGGCGACGCCCACCTCGACGCGTTCGCGATTCTGTCTCAGGAACTTCAGGTCGTGCATGGTCGGGATTCGCCTGGATGCCGGGCGTCGCTTCAGGGCATCGCGGATTGCGGTTGGGCCAGCGCGCGCGCGCGCGCGTAGGCGGCGCGCGCATCCTCGTCGCGGCCCAGCCGGGACAGGGCCATGCCGAGCCCGTAGTAGGCCGCGGGATCGTCGTTCTTCACCACCGCGGCCGAGGCATAGCGGCGCGCCGCGAGACCGTAGTTGCCGGCACTGAACGCCTGGTTGCCCGCCTCGATCAGTGCCTGCGCGCGCTCGGCCGGGGTGGTGGGAACCGTCTGCTTCTGGCGGCGCCCGCAGCCCACGAGCGAGGCGAACGTCACGAGCCCGACCAGTGCCACCTGGGCCACGGTTCGCGATCGCAGCGACCGATGGCGCCTCATCCGCTTTCGCCTGTCACGGCCTCGACGATGTCCTGCGCGCCGCGCTCCAGCATGCGGACCGCGAGCTTCAGGCCGAGGGTCTCCGCGCTCTCGGCGTCGCCTTCGATCTCGTCGCGGATCACCTCGAGACCATCCGGGCTCACGACCACGGCCTCCATGACGAGCTGCCCGTTCACGACGTTGGCGAGCGCGCCCGCAGGCAGATCATCGCTGCCGCCGAGCTCGCGCAGCCACGCACGCTCGGCAATCACCGCCCGATGCGAATCGATGTCGTCCAGCGTCTTGAGCGCCGCGATCACGTCCCGCCGAGACGCCAGCGCCTCGAGCACGAGCGCGCCCTGACCCGGGACCGGGACGCACACCTCGGTGGTGAAGATCTCGCTCACGCCGTCGTGCCATCCCAGCCGCTCGGCGTCGGTCGCCGCCATCACGAGTCCCTCGAACTGACCGTCCTCGAGCTGACGCCGGTGGGTTTCGAGGCTGCCGCGCGCCTCGAGCACGCGCAGGTCCTCGCGATACGCACGCATCTGCGCGCGGCGCACGGTGCTCGAGGCGCCGATGCGCTCGTCTTCCTCGAGCTCGTCGAGGATGCGGCCGTCGCGGGAAAGCATGACGTCGAAGGGATGCCGGCGCCGCGGGACCGCCGCGAACACGAACGCGTCCAGTCGCACCAGCGGCAAGTCGGGCAGATCGTGCACGGCGGCATCGATCGCCCCCTGCGTGAGCGCCTGATCGATGTCGCGGGTGAAGGGTCCGCCCGAGGCCGGACCATCGTGCACGTGGTCGCCGCCGCCACCGAACTTGACCAGCTCGACGGTCATGCTGTGATGAGCGCGCGCCAGCGCTTCGCACACCTCGTCGGCCAACGTCAGCGCCAACCGGTTGCTGCGCACTCCGAGACGAAGCTTCGCGGGGAGGGTCATGCGGCTCGTCCCTCGGCGTTAGGTGGTCTTCGTTGCCTTCTTCGCCTTACGGGCGACTTTCTTCTTGGCCTTGCGCTCCGAAATCTTGCGCGGCCCGGCACGCTTCACCGCGGCCTTGGCCGTCTTCGCCTTCGGCTTCGCCGCCGTGACTTCGGCTCCGGCCGTTTCCACCTCCATTTTGGCCCGCGACGGCCGGCTCAGCGGGATCCCGAGCGAGCGCAGCAACGATGCCGCCTGCTCCGAGGTGCGCGCGCCCTTGGCGATCCAGGCCTCGACCTTGTCCTTGTGCACGACGAGCTCGAAGGGCTGCCGCAAAGGATTGTAGTGCCCGAGGATCTCGAGAAAGCGACCGTCACGCTGTCGCCGCGAGTCCGCAGCCACCATACGGAAGAAGGGCCGCTTCTTCGCCCCGGCCCGCATCAGGCGAATGATCACCGACATGCATGTCTCCTTCCATTCGAGCAGGGTCGCGCCCCGTGTTGGAGTACGACCACCGTTCGGCTCGC
>DASQFU010000180.1:0-15473 GCA_035632955.1 Candidatus Limnocylindria bacterium | reverse complement strand
ACGTCGTCCAGGTCGCCAAGGAGTTGCGGCGCATTCTCGACGAGCTCGAGCTGCCGAGCTACGTCAAGACGTCGGGCGCGAGCGGCCTGCATCTGTTGATTCCGATGGGGCGGCGCTACACGCACCAGGAGGTGAAGACGTTCGCGAGACTGCTCGCTGTGCTCGGCGTCGAGGCGCTGCCGGAGATCTCGACCGTGGCGCGGCCGCTCCGCGCGCGAGAAGGCAAGGTCTACATCGATTCGGGGCAGAACGGCCACGGCAACACGATCGTCGCGCCGTACTCGGTGCGACCCCTGCCGGGAGCGCCCGCGTCGTGCCCACTGAGCTGGGACGAGGTGACGGCGCGGCTCGATCCCGCGCGCTTCACGATCCGCACACTCCCGAAACGGTTCGAGAAGATGGAGGACCCACTGACGCCGGTGCTGACCGGCGCCGCCGACATGGGCACGGCGCTCGCCGCCATCGAGCGCAGGCTCGGCGGTGAGGGCGAGGCAAACGCATGAGCGTCAAGGTCGAGCCGCAGGAGCTGCGCTTCCAAGCCACTGGACGTTCGGGGGAAGTGTCCGCGTTGCTGCTACGCCCCGAGAACGCGAGCGCGTTGCTGGTCTTCGCTCATGGCGCGGGCGCCGGAATGCGTCACGCGTTCATGGAAGCGGCGGCGCACCGGCTGGCACGTGAAGGTATCGCAACGTTTCGTTATCAGTTTCCCTACATGGAGCAGCGCAGCGGCCGGCCCGACGCGCAGCCGATCCTGCTCGCCACCGTGCGCTCGGCAATCGAGCGTGCGCGGGAGCTGGCTCCCGACCTGCCGCTGATCGCCGGCGGCAAGTCGATGGGAGGTCGCATGACCTCGAACGCCGCGGCTGAGTCACCGCTGCCCGGCGTGCTCGGGCTCGTGTTCTTCGGGTTTCCATTGCATGCGCCGGGCAAGCAAGGCGTCGAGCGCGGCGATCATCTCGCGCGGGTGACCGTGCCGATGCTATTCCTGCAAGGGACCCGCGACGCGTTCGCCGATCTCGCGCTGCTGCGCCCGCTGTGCGATGCGCTCGGCGACCGTTCGACGGTGCACGTCGTGGATGGAGCGGATCACTCGTTCCACGTGCCCAAGCGTTCGGGACGAGATGACGCCGCGGTGTTGGATGAGCTCGTGGATACATGCGCCAAGTGGGCAGGTGACCTCGATCGTTCGAAAACCTGATCCACCGAAGAGTCCTTCTCGGTCTGGGCATGGAGGCGCGACGCAGAAACTCTCGGCGGCCGCGGTCGAGTCGCGAAGTCGCGCGTCTGCGGTTGCACACAGAATTGTCTTGACGAGCTCGACCGATCACGCCGTCGCCAGCTCGCTGCTGGTCCACGAGACGCGCGTCAACGCGTGCAAGACGACTCACAACGCGATGCATCTGCTCGCCTGATGAAGTAAGTCATGTTGCGTCAACTTGCGCGAGCCACGCGCCGCTGAGAGCGGCGAAAACAGCCGTGGTACAAGAGACCAGCCCTCCGGCAGTCGACGACCCCCGCGGTGCGCCCCCGTGGAAGGGTTGGATGTCATGCGCGACTACTCGCTCTCCCATCTCAGCGATCAAACTCTGCTTCGCGATCTGGAGGCAGCCCTCGCCAGCGATCGCACCACCACCGCAGTACTACTCGCCCACCTCGCCGAGGTCGACGCCCGCAAGCTGTACCTGCCGGCGGCCTATCCTTCCATGTTCGCCTTTTGCGTCCATGAACTGGGCGTGTCCGAGGACGCCGCCTACAAGCGCATCCGTGCGGCGCGCACGGCCCGACAGTGCCCCGCCATCTTCGCTGCGGTAGCCGATGGTCGTCTGCATCTCAGTGCCGTGGTGATGCTGACGCCTCACCTGACTCCACAGAACGCCGAGGAGCTCATCGGGGCCGCCGCGCGCCGGACCAAGTCGGAGCTCGAACAGCTACTGGCGCAGCACTTTCCGCAGCCGGAGCTGCCCGGCCAAGTGCGGGCGATCTGCGATCCGCCCGCACCCGCGCTGCTCCCCGGGCAACTGGCCCCGGAACCAGTTGGAGCACCGATCGGCCAACTTGCGCCGGGGCAAGTTGAGGCGGTCGCTCCGCGAGCGAAGGTGGCGCCGATTGCACGTCAACGTTTCGCGCTGCAGCTGACTATCGGTCAGAGCACGTACGACAAGCTCCAGTACGCCCAGGGGTTACTCAGCCACCAGATCCCCGTGGGAGAGATCGCCGCGGTACTCGATCGCGCCTTGGACTCACTCATCCACGAGCTCGAGAAACGCAAGTTCGCGGCGGCCAGTCGGCCGCGTCCGGACCTGGGTCGCTCGACCGTGGGCAAGCGCCAGATCCCGGCGGACGTCAGGCGCACCGTCTGGAAACGGGACGGTGGCCAGTGCACGTTCGTCAGTGATACCGGTCACCGGTGCCAGGCGCGCAGCCGGCTCGAGTTCGATCACGTCGACCCGGTGGCGCGCGGCGGCCTAGCGACTGTAGAGAACGTGCGGCTCAGGTGCCGGGCTCATAACCAGTACGAGGCGGAGCGCACGTTCGGTGCCGGATTCATGCGTGAGAAGCGCGAGCAGGCTCAACGCGGTGCGGCAGCGGACCGTTCCCGCACTGCCGCAAGAGAGCAAGCCAAGGACGTCATGACAGCTCTTAGAGAGCTCGGATTCGGCGTCGAGCAGGCTCGTCGTGCGACCAGTTTTTGCGAAACTCTCGCCGGTGTCACGCTCGAAGAGCGGGTGCGCGCCGCGCTGCGATTCCTGTGCCCGAAGACCCGAACTCACGAACGAAACCACACGAGCCTGGTGGCGCCGGGGCCGATACCGGGAGTGTGATCCAACAGAATGCTTGGCCCCGCGATCCAGGTCGCTCATGGGCATCATTCATTATCGCCATGAGTAGCACGTGAGCAGTCCTTCTGCCCGCCATGATTGCTTTTCGGCGAGCCAATGGTCTCCCGCCAACGGATCCCGGCGAGACACTTTGGACGCTCGGCGTCGTGCTCTTCATCTATTCCCCGATGTTTTTCATGGCGACCCTGCCGGCTGCGCATTGGGCGCTCTCGATTCTTAGGCGGCGCTTTCGAACCATCCCGGCTGAAGTGGCCATGGCGATCTTCGTGGGGCTCGCCGTCACGATCTGCTTTTGCATTGCGCGCGCTGTGTTCGAACCATGGGAGATGTCACGCGATTGGTTCGCGACTACGTACGTCCTCGCAGTATGTGTGGTGTACTTCGGGGTTGGATTTCGCGTCTATGGATGGCTTGGCGGTTTCTATGATCGAGTGTCGACGCCTGGTCCCGGTGATCATGATGAGGTGCTCCCGCGAGCTGCCTTCGATACGATCTGGGGCATCCTGGCTATTGGATGGTCAGGAATGTGCGCGGCGTTCGTTCAGCTCGCGCTTATGGCAAACTCTTCGGACTGATTCATCACTCCAGCTCACCGAGCAACGCCCACCACCAACTCCCGAGGCGCCACGCTTCCGGGAGATCGCGACGCAGGAACTCCCACGGTCTCCGGCTCCAAGGCTCGAGATCGACGTGTTCGAGGGCCGCGAGCGCAACGTTGTGCACCGGCACGTACGGGCGTGCGAGCGCCGCGATCCGATCCATATCGCTGACGGGAAACGTGCCGTCGTCGCGTGCGTGCACAAGATAGAGACGTGCACGTAGCGACTTGAAATTGCGGCGTGCGGGCGAGAGCACGGCCATGCGTTCGCGAAGGGCCGGTGGCAGGCGCTCGATCATTCCGGGCACCTGCTCGGGGCGCGCGGTTTCGAACAGGTCGTAGAGCAAGCGCCCTTCGGGACCGAGCTCTGCCGCCAGGTCACCGAGCGGCGCCACCGGGTCGGCCGTTCGCCGCCGTGTCATCGCGGCCAAGCGCTCCCGATCGGGAATCGACACGATGAACTCCTCGAACGTGCGCAGGAACACGAGCCGTCCATACGGCGCGGGCGTTACGACGTGCGGCCGGCCGCGCCAGAGGGTCCGTCCGGTCGCTAAGAAGTGCAGTGCGGTGTCGAGATCGGCGTAGGCGCCGACGGTCGCGACGAACTTCACGCGCGCCGCATGCGCAGGGTCGAGCGCGACGAGCAACGCCAGCCCGCCGGCGTAGGAGACGCCGAACAGGCCGGCGGTTCCGTTCGGCGCGAGCTCGCGATTCGCGGCGACGGCTTCCAGCGCCGCTCCGAGTTCTATCTCGTTGTCGGGGTGCACGCGCAACGCTCGGAGTGACGTCAGGTCGGGCACGACGACGGTGAAGCCGGCGCGCGCGAGCAAGCGAGCGAACGGCGGGACGCGCGGCTCGTCCTTGCCTTCTGGCACGGCGCCAGGAATGAACAGGAGTGGATGCGCGCGAGCGGGAGCGGGCGGGCGATAGACGTCGGCCACGAGCCGGATGCCGTTCGCTTCGAGCGTAACCTCGTGCTCGCGCGGCGTCGGTGTCGTGCGCCGGAGCCACGAGTCCGCGCGCGGCGCGCGCAGCTCGTCGAGGACGCGGGCAACGAGCGTGAGCCGCGGCCACGCTCGCGCAGCAACCCACGAGAGCGCGACCGCGATCATTGCGACGATTAGCCAGCGCAAGGCTTCCTCCTTTCTCCGGCTCGCGAGCCCATGCTAGCGTCCGCGACTATGCGGATGCACGTCGGCACGAGCGGTTACTCCTATCCCGAGTGGAAGGGAAGCTTCTATCCCGAGAAGTTGCCGGCCAAGGCTATGCTCGGTTATTACGCGGAGCGCTTCCAAACGGTCGAGATCAATAACACGTTCTATCGCATGCCGACCGAGGCGATGCTTAAGGGTTGGGGCGATCAGGTGCCGGAGGGATTTGCGTTTGCCCTCAAGGCCTCGCGGCGCATTACGCACGACCGCCGCCTGCAGGACGTCGGCGAGGCGACGGCGTTCCTGTTCCAAGCCGGCGCCGTGCTCGGCCAGAAGCTCGGTCCGTTTCTGTTCCAGCTCCCGCCCTTTCTCAAGAAGGACCTAGCGACGTTGAAGACGTTCCTGGCACTGCTGCCGCCCGGCGCGCGCGCGGCACTCGAGTTCCGCCATGCGACCTGGCTCGATGACGAAGTGTACGAAGCGCTGCGCGCCGCCGGAGCGGCGCTGTGCGTCGCGGATGCCGGCGAGCCGGTCGACGCGCCGTTGCTCGCGACCGCCGATTGGGGCTACTTGCGCCTGCGCCGCCCCGACTACGGCAGTGACGACTTGAAGTCGTGGGCCGAGCGCATCCAGACGCAGCCGTGGCAGGATTGCTTCGTCTATTTCAAGCACGAAGAGGAAGGAAAGGGCCCGCAGCTCGCCACCGAGTTCATGAAATGGATCGGATGATCGGCGAGGTGGAACCGCGTCCCGTGCGGCCGCACGCGGCGCCGCGGATCGGCCCCATCTCCCGGCGCGCCGCCGGGCTGCTGCTCCATCCGACGTCGCTGCCCGGCCCCTTCGGCATTGGCGATCTCGGCCGCACCGCGCACGTGTTCGTCGACTTCCTCGCGAGTGCGGGGATCAAGCTCTGGCAAGTTCTGCCGCTGGGCCCGACCGGCTACGGCGACTCTCCTTATCAGTTGTTCTCGGCGTTCGCCGGCAACCCGCTTCTGATCTCGCTCGAGGTTCTGGTCGACGACGGGCTGCTGGGTCGCGAGGATCTCGCGAGCGTTCCGAGCTTCCCGGCGCACAGGGTCGACTTCGGGGCCGTGATCGCGTTCAAGCAGCCGTTGCTGCGGCGGGCATGGGAACGCTTCGCGGGCGGTGCCGCTCCCCATTTGAGCGACGAGTTCAAAGCCTACCGCCGGGCGCATCGTCGGTGGCTCGACGACTACGCGTTTTTCATGGCGCTCAAGGACGCGAACGGCGGCGCCATGTGGAACGCATGGGATCGCCCGCTCGCGCGGCGCGAGCCGCAAGCGCTGGCCAAGGCGCGGCGTGCGCACGCGAAGGACATCGCCGCGCATCGTTTCCGACAGTTTCTGTTCGACCGGCAATGGAGCGCACTGCGCGAGCACGCCCACGCCGCCGGCATTCGCATCGTCGGCGACATTCCGATCTACGTCGCGTTCGACAGCGCCGATGTCTGGGCCCATCCCGAGCTCTATCAGCTCGGCGATGACTTCGAGCCGACGGTCGTCGCTGGCGTTCCTCCGGACTACTTTAGCGCCACCGGTCAGCTGTGGGGGAATCCGATCTATCGTTGGGACGCCCTGGAGGCGACCCGATTCGCGTGGTGGGTTGAGCGCTTCCGCTCCACGTTGGCGCGCGTCGACATCGTCCGCCTCGACCATTTCCGAGGCTTCGAGGCGTACTGGGAAGTGCCGGCCGGAATGCCGACGGCCGAGCGCGGGCGCTGGGTCAAGGCTCCGGGCGATAAGCTGCTCGCGACGCTACGACGCCGGCTCGGAGCGTTGCCGGTCATCGCCGAGGACCTGGGCGTGATCACGCCTGAGGTCATCGCCCTGCGGGACCGCTTCAAGCTTCCGGGGATGGTGATCCTGCAGTTCGCATTCGCGACCGACGGCCAGGATCCGTCGCTCCCGCACAATCTGCCGCGCAACCGCGTCATCTATAGCGGCACTCACGACAACGACACGACGCGCGGCTGGTACGAGTCGAGCTCGACCGAGGCTGAAAGAACTTTCGCGCGGCGCTACGTCGCGACGGATGGAACCCATATCGCGTGGGATCTCATCCGAATGGCATTCGCGTCGGTCGCCGACACGGCGATCGTCCCCGTCCAGGACGTGCTCGAGCTCGGCACCGACGCACGCATGAACCTGCCCGGCCGGCCGGGAGGGAACTGGGGTTGGCGCTGCCCGCCCGGAGCCCTCAATCCTGAGATCGCCATGCAACTCGCGGAGTGGGTCACGTTTTACGGCCGCTGAAACACTCGTAGCGTCTATGGCCGACATTGAAAGGGAGTCGTCATGCGCGTAGGTGTACTAGGAACTGGAGACGTGGGCAAGGCGATCGGGCGCGGTTTCATCACGCTCGGCCACGAGGTCAAGATGGGTTCGCGCGACGGCGCCGGGAAAGCGAACGCATGGGCGCAAGCCGCGGGCCCAAAGGCATCGGCCGGCACGTTTCCGGAGGCCGCCGCGTTCGGTGAAGTGGTCGTGCTCGCGACGCTCGGCGCGGCGAACGAGAGCGCGATCCAGATGGCGGAGCCCAGGAACTTCGCCGGCAAGGTCGTGATCGACACCACCAACCCACTCGACTTCTCGCGCGGCGCGCCGCCCACGCTACTGGTCAGTCGTGACGACTCGGGGGGCGAGCAAGTTCAGCGACTGCTGCCGGACGCCAAGGTCGTCAAGGCATTCAACATCGTCGGCAACGCGCACATGTTCCGTCCCGACTTCCCCGGCGGCCCGCCCGACATGTTGATCGCCGGTAACGACCCCGATGCGAAGCGCACGGTGTCCGCGATCCTCGAAGACTTCGGGTGGCCGGCGTTGGACCTGGGCGGCATCGAGGCGTCGCGTTACCTCGAAGCGATGTGCATGGCGTGGGTCTTGTACGGATTCAAGTCGGGTAGCTGGAATCACGCCTTCAAGCTGCTGCGGAAGTAGCGCTCTCGGCGATGTCGCGCAGCGCCGGTCGCGCTCGAAACCAGAGCCAGCCGAGCTGCGCGACGCTGCTCGCGATCATCGCGATCTGCCCGACCACGAGTCCGTCGGCGCGCCCGTAGGAAATGCCGGCCATCAGCACCAGCCCCGCCACCGCCAGCAGAACGATCACCGACTCGGTGATCCCGCGCGTCCGGTGGCTGTTGACGATCGCGCCCTGATAGAGACTCTGATACACGTTGAGCGCCGGCAACAGGACGACGATCCAGAGCGCGGTGACGCCCATCGCGGCCAGAGCGGGCGGGAGATTGGACACCTGGCCGAACCACACCCGCGCGAGCGGCGTGGCAGCGACCAGCAGCAGCACCAATGACGTCGCCGCTGCCAGCAGCAACGCGAACCTGCGGAGCGCGGGCAGCGGTCGTGGCCGATCGAGCAGCGCAACGACGACCTCGCTGTACGAGAATCCAAGGCTGCGCATCGTGAACACCAGTCCGTTCACGACCGGCCACACGGCGAGGGATGCGATCGCAAGCGGCATCCGGGTCATGGCGCCCGTGGTCAGCGGCACCGACAGGAACCAGATCATCGGCGTCGCCATCAGCGGCAGATAGAAGCGCATGAAGCGCCCGGCCGTGAGCGGAATCGCGACTGCAGGCGCGGGCCGCACCTGATCGCGAAGCACGGGTTGCACGACGATCGCGGCGTAGATCGCTTCGCTCGTCACACCGGCCGCGACCGCGGCCGAGCCGACGACGATGCCTGGCACGTTGCCGAGGGCGTAGCCGATCGCCAGCACCGCACCGATCGCCGCGAGCCGCACCGTCGTGCCGACGCCGACCGCGCGGGAATGGCCGAAGCGGATCAGCACGCCTTGCTGAGTGCGCCGATAGGCGATCGCGAATGTCCAGGGGGTCATGATCTGCAATCCCCAGCGCGCTGGCTCGAGCACCGGCTGCGGCACGCCCATCCAACCACCGACGAGCAGGTCGTAGAGCGGCGTGAACGCGACCAGGACGTGGAGCACCGTCAGGCCGCCCGAGGTGAGTAGCATGAAGCGTTGCACCCGGCGATAGGAGTCCCAATCGCGGCACAGCGCCGTCGATGCGGTGAGCAACATGACGATCGGCGCTTCGATCAGGAGCGCCAGCGGGAAGACGACGCCTCCATAGGCGGCGAGGCTCAGCGTCGGATCGGCCATCCGCGCCATGACGGCGCTCACTGCCGGCAGCTCGAGCGCCATTAGAAGCCAGCTCGCGGCCAGTGGCCACCACGTCGAGAACACTTCGCGAACGGTCAGCGGACGGCCGGGAGCCGGATCGATCATGAGCCGCCAAAGTAGGGGATCGGCGCGTTCCCGGCCAGGGTGGCCGAAGCGCGACGACCGCCTCCCGAAAACGGAAGGCGGTCGTTTTGGCGATGCGCGCGGGCTATCGGTAGATCTGTTTGATCCGTCCCCAGGTCGCGGAGTTCGTCATGGTCGGGCAGTTGTGATCGATCTTCCCGTCGTGACGGAAGAGATAGCCCGGAATCATCACCGGCGGATACCACGTGAGTGCGCCGGTGAACAGACCCGGACACGGCGTCCCGTTCTGATTGAGCCGCTCGAGGAGCGTGCCGCCGGTCCATTCGATCGGCCCTTCGGCGTTCCCTGTGTCGAAGGCGGTGAAGTTGTTGGTTTGGACGATGAACGGCGTGTTGGGGGCGGGACCTCCGTGCAACTCGTCTGTCTGGAAGAAAAATCCCACCAGGATCGGCGTCCCGTCGATAAAGTTCGTGGGCACGCCCGCGTTGGGAGGGTTCGGATCGAACGAGGCGTCGGGAGTGCTGTCCTCGAAGATCTCGATGATGCCGCCGTCGTACGTCGTCGTGAAGATCGTGTCCGTTGGCGAGATGGCTTGTGCCTGGGTTCCGAGAGAGAAGGCTTCACGCATGTAGAACGTGTATTCGAATGCCGGCAGGTTGGCATTGAGGTCTTCAAACGGCGGGCCAAAGCGGCTGATGACGCCGACCGATTTGAACTCGCCATTGGTCGGAGAGTTCGTCGGGTGAGCCCCGATCTCCCACATGAACGCGGGATCCCAGTCAATCATCGGCGCGGCGTGGGCCGAGCCGATGAGCGTGGCGCCCAGCAGTGCGGCGCCGATCGCGATATTCCTGATCCTCATGAGATACCCCCTGAACGCTGCGCCCGATCGGGCCGCTAGCGATACGTGGCTTTGATCCGGCCCCAGCTCGAGGTGCGGGCGGGCGTTGGCTGGTTGAGGAAGATCTGTCCATCGACCTGATGGTGGTAGCCCTCGGGAATCTGCGTCGAGTTCGACGTGATGCCGGCGAACGTCCATCCCGTGCGGCGATCGACCGGGATGTTCCCGAGCTGCGATCCTCCCGTCACCGAGTAGACGCCCTCGTAGCTGCCGGTTCCGTTGACCGTATTGAATATGATCTGGAATCCGCTGAGGGTGCCGATCAAGAACGGCGTCCCATCGGTGAAAGTCCCGGGGACGGCGCCGTTCGGAGGATTGGGAGCGTACTGAAAGGGCGTTCCCGAGGCGCGCGAGTCCTCGTAGACCGAGAGCAATCCGCCGGAGTAGTCGATGATGATGAACTGGCCTGCGGGAGTGACCGACACCGATGTGAGTCCGGAGATGTGATACGTGTATTCGAACGTGATCGTGTCCGACACGAGCGGTGCGAACAGTCCGGGCACCTCGCCGACGCCCACGTAGCCGCTCCCGAGCTCGCCGAACTGCGCGGGGATCGGATCGGGGTCCTCGTAGTCGAAGCCGACGTAGTCGAGCAGCAGCGTTTGCGCGCTCACCGCGGACGGACTTGCGGCAGCTAGCGCGACCACGCCCAGGAACACAAGGGTCGCCAAAGGTCTCATGCAGGAACCTCATCGCTCGGAGCGGGCGTGGGGACCCCGACACCGGGCCGGTTGTCCCAGCGATCGCAGCGGCTGACCGAGGGTGGAATGCCGACGGGACAGCCCCGCGCTGGGGGTGACGCCCCGCCGGAGCCACGCAGCGGGGGAGCGGCGCAGGAGTCGTAGCAGGGACGCACATCAGTCTAGGGGTCGCGCGCGTCGTCCCACAAGCTGCGTCTTCCGGATCGAGGTCGATTCGGCGCCCGGATTTCAGGCTTTGGCCGGGCCTCGAGCAGCCGCCCCGAGCCCCTGGAGCGCCTCCTCCACGGCTTCCGGCAACGACATGGCCCGACCTTCCGCCGCTGCGTTCGCTGCGCCGTCATCGCTGAGGGCCGAGCAGAGCCGGAGCCACAGAGCGTCCCGGTCTTGTTGCTCGGCCGGCACCCCCGGGATTTGCATCGCTTCGCGGACGGCCTGGGCTGCGCCCAGAAGGCGCGCGGCCTGGGCCGGATTCCCGAGTGCCAGAAGCAGTTCGGCGGCTGCCTCCAGCAGGTAGGCCGCCTCGTTCTTGACTCCGAGCTGCTGGGCGCTGTGCAGCCCTTCGGCGAGCTGGGCGCGCGCGGTCGCGGGCTCGCCGAGCCGCGTGGACATCCGTCCGAGGTCGGCGAGGGAGAGCGCGACGTACTCCTGGTCACCGACCTCGCGCAGGAGCGCGAGCGCCTGGTCGTACAGCTCCCGCGCTCGCGGCAAGTCGCCCTGGCACTGGGCCACGTAGCCGAGGTTGTTGAGGCACACCGCGACGCCGCGCTTCTCCCCCAGCTCGCGATAGAGCGCCAAGCCCTCCTCGCTGAACCGCCGCGCGGCCGCGAGGTCGCCCTGATAGGTCGCGACCGTGCCGAGCCCGCTCAGCGAGCGCGCCACGCCCTTTCGGTCCCCGAGTGCCCGGTAGGTCGCGAGGCTCTCCTCGACGAGTGGACGCGCGGACGCGTAGTCACATTGATAGATCGCCAGCCCTCCGGCCCGCACCAGCGCTGTCGCTCGTGCCTGCGAGGGCGTGCGAGCGCCGTCGCGCCGCAGCGCCTCATCGAGCGTGCGTCGGCCGGTTTCCAAGTGACCGTGAGCCGACCAGAACCGGGCAATCGAGCCGGACAACCGGAGCCCCATGTCCACGCCCCCCTCGACCTGCGCGCACCAAGCGAATGCGGCCAGCAGGTTCTCGTGCTCGACCTCGAGGTCGGCGAACCATCTTCCCTGGTCGGGCCCGACGAGCTTGCGCTCCGCGGTCTCTGCCACGGCCAGGAAGTAGGCGAGGTGCCGGCCGCGCACCGCCACGCCCTCGCCCGCGGCGTCGAGCTGCTCGAGCGCGAACTGATGCACCGTCTCCAGGAACCGGTAGCGCGCCGCGCCGCCGTTGCGGCGCTCGACGACCACCAGCGACTTGTCCACCAGCCGCGTCAGCAGATCGAGCACCGTGAACTCGTCACCTTCCTCCATGCACACCGCGGTCGCGGTGCTGAGCGTCCAACCGCCCGCGAACGCGGCCAGGCTGCGCAGGAACTGCTGCTCGGGCTCGGCGAGATGGTCGACGCTCCATTGAATCGCGGCGCGCAGCGTCTGGTGGCGCGGCAATGCGGTCTTGCTGCCGCCGGTGAGCAGACGGAAGCGATCGTCGAGCTTGGCGCGGATCTCGGGGACGTCCAGGATGCGGACACGGGCCGCGGCCAGCTCGATCGCCAGCGGGATGCCGTCGAGGCGCCGGCAGATGTCGGCCACGGCCTCGGCGTTGCCGTCGAGCTCGAAGTCGGGCACGGCGAGCCGCGCGCGCTCCACGAACAGCACCACGGCCTCGGCGCGGGCGACCGTTTCGGCGCTGGCGCCGCGGACTGCAGGAGGAACGGCCAGCGAGGGAACGACGTGCAGCCGCTCTCCGGAGACGCCGAGACCTTCGCGGCTCGTGGCCAACAGCTTGAGGTCGGGGCAGGTCGAAAGCAGGTGATTCGCGATCGCCGCGCTCGAGTCCAGCACGTGCTCGCAGTTGTCCAGCACTATCAACACGCGGCGCGAGGCGAGATGAGCGGAGATCGTGTCGACGAGGGCGTGGCCCGGCTCCTCGCGCACTCCGAGCACGGCCGCGACCGTTTCCGGCACCCGCGTGCCGTCGGCGAGCGAGGCGAGGGCAGCGACCCAGATGCCGTCCGGGAACTCGCCCAGCCGCCGTTCGGCGAGCTCCAGCGCGAGGCGCGTCTTGCCGCCACCACCGACCCCGGTGAGCGTCAGCAGCCGCGTCTCGGCGAGCTGGCGGCCGCAGATCTCGAGCTCCTGCTCGCGGCCGACGAACGACGTCAACGCTCGCGGCAAGTTGTGCGGCGTCGGCAGCGCCTCGCCGGCGCGCAGCGCGGAGGCGCGGCGGATCCCGAGCGCCTCTTCGATCGCGAGGCGCGCGGTGCGGATCTCGCGCAGCCTCTGCTCGGGGTCTTTCTCGAGACACGAATCGAGCAGCGCCCGAATCGGCGCGGGCGTGCGTTCGGGAAGCAGCGCACGATCCGGCTCCGAGTACAGCATGCTCGCCAGCAGCTCGAGCTCGGACGCACCCTGGAAGGCGCGGTGACCGGTCAGGCATTCGTACATCACGCACCCGTATGAGAACACGTCGGTGCGCTCGTCCTGGTCGCCGCCCTGAAGCTGCTCGGGACTCATGTAGCCGGGAGTGCCGACCATGACTCCAGTCTCGTCCGGAGCGTCCAATGCGCCCGCGTCGACGGTGCGTCGCGCGAGGCCGAAGTCGAGCACCTTCACCAGACCGCGCGGCCCGAGCATGACGTTGCCGGGCTTCAGGTCGCGATGGACGACGCCGCGCTCGTGCGCCACTTCCAACGCCTCGGCGATCTGCGCGCACACGCCGAGCGCTTCCTCGAAGCCGAGCGGACCGCGGAGCAGGCGGTCGGCGAGCGACTCGCCTTCGATGCGCTCGAGCACCAGCGCCATCCGGCCGTCGCCCGGGTCTTCGAAGCCGTGGATGATGGCGATGTTGGGATGGTTCAGCGCCGCGAGCGTCAGAGCCTCGCGGCGGAACCACGCGAGGCCTTCGGCGTTGCGGGCCAGCTCGGGCGGGAGCATCTTGAGCGCCACGTCCCGGCCGAGCCGCGAGTCGCGAGCGAGGAACACCTCTCCCATCCCGCCCGCGCCGAGCCGCTCGAGCACGATGTAGGGCCCGATGCGTGTCTCTTCCGACACCATGACGCGGCAGCTTAGCATCGTGGCGCTTGCGGGGGAGTCCGGGCGGAAGCGGGCGTGGGCGCCCGAGGCGGGTGTATCGTGGGGAGCCCGATTCGCCGTACGACGGCGAGACGGGCGACCTCGGAGGCCCCTCGTGGACGACTGCCTGTTCTGCAAGATCGCGCTGGGCAGGATCCCCAGCGACAAGGTGGACGAGACCGAGCACGTTCTCGCGTTCCGCGACGTCGATCCGCGCGCGCCGACGCACGTGCTGCTGATTCCCAAGCAGCACGTCGCGGCCTCGGCCGCCGAGCTCGGCGCCGAGCATGGCGCGCTGCTCGGGGATCTGTTCGGGCTCGCGGCGCGGATCGCCGAGCGTGAGGGGCTCGCACGGGGCTGGCGGCTCGTCACCAACGTCGGCGAGCACGCGGGTCAGTCGGTCCATCATCTGCACGTGCATCTGCTCGGCGGGCGACCGATGGCCTGGCCGCCGGGCTGATGGCGACTCCGCCGCTCGCGCTCGCCGCGATCCGGGACGCCGCCGCGCGGATCGCGGGCCAGGTGCATCGCACCCCGCTGCTCTCTGCGCGCGCGCTCGGGGAGCCGGCCGGAGTCGTGCTGTTCCTGAAGTGCGAGAACCTCCAGAAGACCGGTTCCTTCAAGCCGCGCGGCGCGCTCAACAAGGTATTGAGCCTGACGGAAAGCGAGCGCGGCCGCGGATTGATCACGGTCTCGGCCGGCAACCATGCGCAGGCGGTGGCGTGGGCGGCCGGCGTCGTCACGGCGCCGTGCACCGTGGTCATGCCGGCCGATGCGCCGCGCTCCAAGGTGGACGCCGTGAAGGGTTACGGAGCCGAAGTCGTCCTGCACGACAACCGGGCGACACTGTTCGATCGTCTGCACGAGGAGCGCGAGCGGCGCGGTGCCACGTTCGTGCATCCCTTCGACGATCCGCTCGGTCTCGCGGGTGCGGGGACGGTCGGGCTCGAGGTGCTGGAACAGTGTCCCGATCTCGAATGCGTGATCGTGCCGGTCGGCGGCGGTGGCCTGCTCGGTGGCGTCGCGGCGGCCGTGAAGGCGCTGGCCCCAAAAGTGCGCGTCGTGGCGGTCGAGCTGGAAGCGGGTCCTGGGCTCGGGCCGGCGCTCGCGGCGGGAAAGCCCGTGACGGTCGCACGGCCGAAGGACACGCTGGCCGACGGTCTCACGCCGCCATTCGTCGGCGAGCGGCCGCTCGAGATCGCGCGCACGTGCATGGACGAGCTGGTCACCGTGACGGAGCCGGCGATCGCCGATGCGATGCGCCGACTCGCTTCACGCGCCAAGTTGGTTGCTGAAGGGTCGGGCGCCGCCGCCACGGCCGCGCTGCTCTCGGGCCGGGTCCGGCTTCCCGGCGGCACACGCGTCGTCGCGATCGTCTCGGGTGGCAACGTGGACCCCGAGCGGCTCGGCGCGGTCCTGAGCGCGCGCGAGCCGGCGGCCGCGGGAGCGCGCCGATGAGCCTGCGAGTGCTGTCGGACGTCGAGGTCGCGCGGCTGCTGCCCATGACGGAATGCATCGAGGTCGTTGCCGAAGCTCTGAAGACGCTCGCACGAGAGGACGCCGTGCAGCCGCTGCGCTCGATGGTGTGGATGCCGGATCGCAGCGGGCTGGTGGGCGTGATGCCCGCCTACCTCGGATCGCCTCGTTGCCTCGGCCTCAAGGCGGTGTCCGTGATCCCCGGCAATCACGGCACGCCCTACGAGTCGCACCAGGGTGCGGTGCTGCTGTTCGAGGTCGAGCACGGCCGGCTGGTGGCGGTCGTGGACGCGAGCGCGATCACGGCAATCCGGACCGCCGCGGTCAGTGCCG